>JBKEBE010000025.1:0-10480 GCA_047973025.1 Paludibacteraceae bacterium | reverse complement strand
GAGAAAATGTTCGATAGATTGGTATTTGCCGCTGCAAATTACAGCACCGATTTCAAATCTAGAATTTATAACAGGTCGCTTTGCGGATAATCATATTAAAAAAAGAAAGGCGACCATCACTGACCACCAATCTTTGTTAACCTTAATCTAATACTATGAAAAAATCACAACACAAAGGTACAGCCTTTTTGACGACGATTTTCATAAGAATGGATAATAAATTATAAAAAACACAAAAAGGGACTTTTCACAAAGTCCCTCTTGTACAAATTTAGTTATTAGGTATTAGTTTTACTTAAGGTATAAAAAAGATTGTGTTGTTTATTCTTATGCAAAGTAAATACTTTTTTCAAAGTTTAACAAATAAAAAAGTATGTTGTGCAACCTGTTTTTTAGCCCTTTGAGCCAGTGATATGTTAAATTGCTCCCTATTCGCTATATTTTATGGCTCTCGCAGTTTCATAAATCAATGATTATAAAATAGATATCCTTTTATCCCTTGTCTGCAGAGAAACAAATTGTCAAAACTGGGTGAGATTCATCTGTCTAAGTTATTTTCACAATCAATACTCAGACTTCATTTTTTAGAATATCTTTGCATTTAAATCTTAAAAACTCAAAAAAAAATGCGCAAAATAGTATTTAGTATCTTGGCTCTTATCCCTCTTCTTCTAACTGCGCAAAACTTTCAAATTCATTACGACTTAGGTAAGGGACGTAATTACGTAACGACTACCTTCGAGATGTTTAAGATGGATAAATGGGGAAATACATTCATATTTGTAGACTTTGATTACAATATGGATCAGGAAAACCATCCATCGCTCGCATACATGGAGATTGCTCGTTGCTTTACGATAGGAGAAAGTCCGTTAAGCGCACAGATAGAGTACAATGGCGGACTACTTGCCTCTCCCGCTCCTACCGGAAATTTAGCTTTTGCCATCGACAACGCGTATCTTGCCGGCTTAGACTATGGCTGGCACAGTAACGATTTCAGTAAATTTCTTAATTTTAAGGTATTGTATAAATACATTCAGGGGAAGAATCCCCACTCATTTCAACTAACCGGCGTGTGGAGACTTGATTTTTTTGAAAAAAAGTTGACTTTAGCCGGTTTTGCCGATTTCTGGAAAGAAGATAATTTGAACTTTTCGGATGGTAGTGGTAATAGCATTACACCTACCGAGACCCGGTTTGTATTTCTATCCGAACCCCAGTTTTGGTATAATTTTACGCCTAACTTTTCGTTGGGTTCTGAAATTGAGTTTGCAACCAATTTCGGTACGATTCAAGGAATGAAGATATGCCCAACGGTTGGTGCAAAATGGACATTTTAACAAACTAAAAAAACAGTATTATGCGAAATTTATTGCTGTTCAGTCTAATAGTTATCATTACTTCTTGTACGAAAACGACTAAAACCAATCAGTCCGAAACGGTGCAAACTAAGCACGAAACAGTCGTTAACGTGCCTGAATTTTCAGCCGACTCAGCCTATTGGTACGTACAGCAACAAGTCGATTTTGGTCCTCGCGAACCCAACACGAAAGGTCATTCGGCTTGTGCCGATTTTTTAATTGGAAAATTGAATTCGTATGGTGGGGAAGTCGTCGTTCAGCAAGCAGACTTGAAAGCCTTTGACGGAACGATTTTGAAAGCCAAAAATATTATCGGTTCTTTCAATCCGGAAATGGAAACCCGCGTGATGCTTTTTGCTCATTGGGACACGCGTCCCTGGTCTGATCACGATTCGGATCCTGCCCATTTCGATAAGCCTATTCTTGGTGCCAACGACGCGGCGAGTGGTGTAGGAATCTTATTGGAAATAGCGCGGCAGTTCAGCATACAGAAGCCGGAGATTGGAGTGGACATTATTCTTTTCGATGCGGAAGATTATGGCGCACCGGAGAAGTTTGCTTCCGCGAAAACCACGGACTCTTGGTGTCTTGGAAGCCAATACTGGTCTAAGAATAAGCATATTCCGGGCTATCGAGCCAAATACGGCATTTTGCTGGATATGGTTGGTGGCGCGAATTCCACGTTTTACAGGGAACATTTCTCGGATTTTTACGCCAAATACGTGGTGGATAAAGTTTGGGAAAAGGCATCTTCACTTGGTTTCTCCCACTATTTTATTAACGAACAGGGTGGTGCGATACAAGATGACCATGTATATGTTAACCAATTGGGGGGGATTCCCGCTATTGACATTATTCATCAGGATCGTACTACTCAAACCGGATTTGGCACTTTTTGGCATACACAGGGCGACAATATGGATGTGATTGATAAAAACACGCTGCATGCCGTCGGTACAACTCTCCTGCATATTGTTTACAGTGAAAAACCATAAAACAGGACTTTTCTTTTTTCAAATTTCACATGGATTTAAAGTATAAAAATATAGCCGTAAAAATAGGTAGTAATGTCTTAACGTCTTCTGATGGCACATTAGATATTGCCCGTATGGGAGCTTTGGTCAATCAGATTGCACTGCTTCATCAAAAAGGAGTAAATATCATTCTGATTTCTTCAGGCGCCGTGGCTTCCGGAAGAAGTGTGCTTAAAGCTACTAAAAAGTTGGATGTGGTGGAACAGCGGCAGCTCTTTTCCACGATCGGGCAAGCAAAGCTTATCAATCACTACTGGGAACTCTTTGGTAAACACAACATCGTTGTCGGTCAGGTACTTACCACCAAAACCAATTTTGAAGGTAGACAACAGTATCTGAATCAGCGAAACTGCATGAGCGTGATGCTGAATAACAATGTAATCCCCATTGTCAATGAAAATGATGCGGTTTCGGTATCGGAATTGATGTTTACCGACAACGACGAACTTTCCGGCATGATTGCTACCATGATGGGAGTACAGGCGTTGGTTATCTTGAGTAATATCGACGGTATTTACAACGGAGCTCCAGAAGATGATGGCAGTATCGTGATTCGCGAAATAAAGAAAGGGGAAAAGCTGACCGATTTTATTCAACAGTCAAAATCTTCTTTCGGTCGTGGCGGAATGCATACCAAAGTATCTATCGCGCAAAAGATTGCGGATGAAGGCGTGGATGTATTTATCGCGAACGGGAAAAAAGACAACATATTAATCGACCTGTTAGACAAAAAAAAGGCTACAATTTCAACCTATTTCAAAGCATCCAACACCGAAGTTTCCGGTATAAAGAAATGGCTGTCACATAGCGACGGATTTGCCAAGGGCGGAATCTATATCAACGAGAATGCCGAGAAAGCCATTTTGGGAGACAATGCGGTAAGTCTTCTTCCGATAGGTGTAGTCAGAATTTCGGGTAATTTTGAAAAAGACGATATCGTCAAAATCTTTACGGAAAAAGGTGCATTTATCGGTGTGGGAAAAGCGCAATACGCAAGTGAAAAAGCAATTCTGATTATTGGCAAAAAAAATCAAAAACCACTTATTCACTACGATTACTTGCATTTGGTGTGAAGAGAGTTTCACCCCTAATTCGTCTTCCTATAATTCATTACCGCTCCAAAAATTACCACCACCGAAAAGGCGATAATATAAACCATATCTTTCCAAATATCCATAAACGCGCTCCCTTTTATGACAATGGATCGGACGGCATGAATAAAATGTGTCATCGGGATAAAATTTGATGAAATGTACGCCCATCGCGGCATACTTTCCGTATTGGTAAAAAGTCCGCTCATCATCACAAAGATCATGATGAAAAAATAGGAAATAAACATCGATTGCTGTTGCGTATTGCTTAACGTTGAAATCAACAATCCGAAACCTAAAATTCCCACAATATATACCAATCCAAATAAATAAAGAGTCCCAAGACTGCCTTCGATATGGATGCCATACACGTATCGAACAATGAGAATTCCCAGCGTATAAATTAGGATACCGATAACCCAAAATGGGATTAATTTCCCCAAAATAAACTGCCAGCGTTTGAGTGGAGTAACATTAATTTGCTCCATTGTCCCTATCTCCTTTTCCTTAACGATGTTGATGGCGGTTATTAGCCCGCAAATCGTCGTAACGAGAAGGACTAAAATTCCAGGCACCATGTAATTTCGGTAATTCGTCAGCGGATTGTACCAAAAGGAATATTTTACATCTACGGGCATCTGTATTGATGTATCATCCGACCATTCGAGCGCTATCTGCGAATTAAAATTCATCAGAATGGAGTTCAGGTAATTTGTTCCCAATCCGGCTTTCACGCCATTTAGAGCATCCACGGCAACGGCCAGTTTTGCTTCTCCTTCTCTCACCAAATCCCGCTCCATGTTGTTCGGTATTTGCAGGATCATATCCACCTGATTTTGTCCAATGTCCAGCATTGCTTTCTCGTTAGATGAAGTAACTTCATAAATCGAAAAAAGTTCGGTGGCGGAAATTTTTGAAATTAATTGTTGGGAATAGACGCTCCTGTCGTTATCCACTACCGTTATTTTTAGGTGGCGGACATCCAAATCCACGGCAAATGGCAAGATTACCAATTGTAAAATGGGCATTGCCAATATCATTATCAGCACCATCTTATCCCTGTAAATCTGGATAAATTCTTTTTTCAGAAAAAACCAAAGTACTCTCATCCCATCTGTTTCCGGTTATAATCTTATACTGTATTTTTTTAAACTTATTCCTACTAAAATCAGCGTCATACCTACCAAAATCAACAACTCTTTCCAGACAGCCATAAGCCCCAGCCCCTTCAACATGACCGACTGAATGACAAGATAATACCACCTGGCAGGAACGACATTGGCTATCCACCGGTAAACCGCAGGCATATTTTCCAACGGGAAAAGAAAACCCGTAAAAAGAATAATGGGTAGCATTATCCCGACAATGGAAATCAACATGGCTTCAGTTTGGGTACGCGTAATGTTCGAAATCAGCAACCCAAACGATAGGCACGTAAGCGTATAAATGATGCTGACCAACGAAACTAATATTAAACTACCGCGAATGGGAACATCCAACAGGGTATGACTAATGATTATTACCACAACGAAAATCGCTACGGATAAGACAAAATAGGGTACCGCTTTGGCGATAAGCACATATATCGGCTTTACCGGAGATACGAGTAAAATTTCCATCGTACCTGTTTCTTTCTCGCGTACCACCGATACGGAAGCCAATGTCGTACACACAATCATCATAATCATCGCGATTACTCCCGGCACAAAACTCATTGAGCCGGAAAGTGAAGGATTGTAAAGCATCCGTATTTCGGTTTTTATCTGCGTCGGGACTTTTTGATTGGGAGCGTCGCTTTGAAGAAAATCCATAACAATGGCAGATAAGTAATTGATAACTGTTTTTGCATGATTCGGGTCGGAGGCATCAGTAATAATTTGAACTTCGGATGGTTCTACGGCACTCGTCAGGAAGTTTTCCGGAAAAATGAAGGCTGCCTGCGCTTCCCCATTCTTGAAATATTTATCCAGATTTTGTGCGTTCTTCTCTACATGCGTAATCGTAAAATAACTACTCGCATCGATTTGTCGAATTAATTTGGCACTTGAACCATCACTATTGGGATTGACAATCATTACGCGTGCGTTTTTCACTTCGTTGGTCAGGGCGTAGCCAAAAATCAATATCTGCGCGATGGGCAATCCAAACATAATCAGCAAGGTCCGCCTATCCCGAAAAACATGCAGAAATTCTTTGTGGATAAAGGCGTTCAAAGTACTCCACCGGTTTGCGACATGACGTGTCTGCTTTCGTTGTTTGCTTTTTTCGTTACTCATCGAAATAATTCTTTCTCTTTGACTACTTGTTACCGGAAACCCTTGAAATCGCGAACATTAATACTCCGTTTTTACTCATTTCGATTTGCCTTTCGCGCCAGCGCGTAAAATACTTCATCCATGGATTGGGCTAGATGTTCTGTTTTCAGATTTTTGGGCGTATCAAGCGCTTCAATCTTACCGTCCACCATTAGCGAAATACGATTGCAATATTCGGCTTCATCCATGTAATGTGTTGTAACAAATACCGTTATCCCATTTTCGGAAGCTTCGTAGATTAAATCCCAAAATTGACGACGCGTCAGCGGATCTACGCCACTTGTCGGCTCGTCCAGAAAAACAATTTTGGGTTCATGAAAAATGGCAGTCGAAAATGCCAGTTTCTGCTTCCAACCCAATGGAAGCGATTTGACCAATTTATTTCGCACGGCTTCAAACTCCAGTTTTTCCAATAGTTTTTTCATCCTTAAGCGAATTTCTCCCAATCGTAATCCATAAATACCCCCATAGAGCTCAATGTTTTCGCTGACAGTCAAATCTTCGTATAACGAAAATTTCTGGCTCATGTAACCGATGTTTCTCTTGATTTCTTCTTGTTCAGTAAATACATCAAAACCTGCCACTTGCGCGTTTCCGCTCGTTGGTTTCAGTAGTCCGCACAACATCCGAATTGCGGTCGTTTTACCCGCTCCATTTGCACCGAGAAAACCAAATATTTCGCCTTGCGCTACCTGAAAAGTAATATTGTCCACAGCGGTAAAAGTGCCAAAACATTTTGTCAGGTTTTGAGTTGAGATGAACGTTTGCATTAGTAGGGTTTTTGTTGAAAATTACACCGAAATTATTCGGAAAGGGCTATAAAACAGTCTTCTATCGTTGCCTGTATCTTTTGTAATTGAATATCAGTCAGGTTATTTTCTTGTAAATAGCGGACAAGTTCACTTTCTTCTCCTGCAAAAATCACATGTGCCGTTTCGCCAAAAGCATAGCTGTTAACTCGTTGCGGATATTTTTCCAATGCTTGGAGCAAGTGATATGTATTATCCGCCGAAACAGCGTAGAGCGGATGCTCGTAGTTGGCGATCAGTCTTTGTGGGGTACCAATCATCATCATTTTACCGTTCTTCATCAACCCGATACGGTCGCATTGCAGCGCTTCGTCCATATAAGGGGTGGAAACCAAAATAGCGATGTCTTGCGATTTTAGTTTGCGGAGCATTTCCCAAAGTTCTTTGCGCGAAACGGGATCAATTCCGGTGGTCGGCTCATCCAGAAAAAGTACCTTAGGTTTGTGAATCAAAGCACAGCAGAGCGCTAATTTCTGCTTCATCCCACCGGAGAGATTTCCTGCTTTGCGTTTTTTGAACGACTCGATTTGGACGTAAATGTCTTTTATCAAATGGAAGTTTTCTTCGATAGTTGTTCCAAAAATGGTGGCGTAGAAATTCAAATTTTCTTCAATGCTCAGATCTTGATAGAGTGAAAATCTTCCAGGCATATAGCCCACCTGACTTCTGATTTTTCGGTAATCTTTCACAATATCATTGTCCAAAACCGTAGCGGAGCCGCCATCCGGAAGAAGCAAAGTGGTCAACATTCTAAAAATGGACGTTTTCCCTGCTCCGTCCGGTCCGATCATTCCAAAGATTTCACCGCAGGAGACATCAAAAGACACCTTATCGACAGCAAGTACCGAACCTTTTTCGTACGTTTTCGATAGTGATGAGAGTGAGATATATAGCTCCCGATTTTTCGCGGCAAATCCATCCGTCATTGCTGATGTGTAGGGTTTATTGCGCGTGTTGTCGTTGTTATGTGAATTTGCGGGAAGCATTTCTCCGGTTTGAATTTTCGAGTTATACTTTTTTTCTAAAAAACAGCTTAGCGCTTACTCTCTTCCATATCTTGTCGTATCTCTCCGTACATTCCTATTTTCAAAAATCCGTCATTCTTTACACGTACTTTTACCGCGAATACTTGATTTGAACGTTCACTTCGCGTTTGGATTGTTTTTGGTGTAAATTCAGCTTTAGCGCTAATCCACTCAATCGTTCCGGAATATTCGGCGTGTTGATTTTCACCTTTATCGACTGAGACCATCACTTCTTGTCCTAACTTTAGCGAACCTAATTGTGACCCGGTTACATACACCCGCAAAATAATTTCACTTAAATCGGCTATTTTGTAGAGCGGCGTTCCGACACCTGCCATTTCATTAACTTCGGCATATTTTACCAGAACCGTTCCATTTACCGGATTAATGATGCGTGTTTTTTTCAACTGATCTTCGAGTACTTGAGCCTGATAAGCCAATGGATTACTTTCTTTGGTGATGCTCAGACTGCTCATTTCAAGTTGATTCTCGGCGGCATTCAGCTGTTTTTGAAGCACATTAACTTGTGAGCGTGCGTCATCTAACTGTTTTTGTGGAACAGCATTCCCTTTTGCCAGATTTTCAACGCGTCTCAGTTCCCGCTGTGCTGTAGCCAACTGCTCACGAATAGCCGAAGTCTGTGTAGTGATATCGGGTTTCCGGCTCAATACAGCACCGCGTTGCGAGCGTACCTGCAAGAGTGACAGGTAAATTTGAGTACTGTCAATCTGCCCGACCCGGTCTCCTGCCGTCAACTCTTGACCTTCAAGAATGTTGAGTGCCAGGATTTGTCCATTGGCCTGAGATGATACGATGGTCTCTACCGCTTCAAAATAACCGGACGAGAAAGCTTCGTCGCCGTTGGAGTTACAGGAAGAGAATAGCAACAATAATAGGAGAAACATAGTTTCCATTCTTCCAAATGAGATTGCCTTTGTATAATCTTGCACTTGAATCGTATTCATACTTTTTGTTTCTTTAGCGTAAGTGTTTTTATAATCTTTCAATTTTTTCTTTCAGAAAGAGATGTTAACGCGTTTGCGTTTTTCCAATCCATCGCAAATCATATTCCGCGCTCAAAAGTTGAATCTCGTGTAGTGCCTTGGTTTGCCGGGCTTGGTTTTCCGCGTTCGCGTCCCTGATAAATTCGGCACTGGTGATAACGCCGTTTTCGAGTTGAATCTGCGACGTTTTTTTTATTTTACACCGGAGTACGATAAGTTTTTCGTCAGACAGTAAAGCCGATTGAAGCTGAGAAATTTTACTTTGTTGCCGTGTTTGTTCCACTTCGTTGTTCAATTGAAAAATTTCTTTTTCTACATCGTACATTTTTTGCCGTGTTTCTATATTTCGTTTATCTTGGGCAAGCGTATAGAGCTGAGATATATTCCAATAGAAACGAACACCGCCGACGTAAAAAGGCTCAAATTTGTTGCTGAACATATTCAGCGCCGGTTTGCCCCATCCACCTTGCAAAAAAAGCGAGATATTCGGTACGTTCATCGCTGTCAGTTGACGATTTTGCAAGCTAAGCGTATTTTTTTGGTAATCGATCAAAGTCAACTCCGGACGGTCGATTCCTGTTTCAGTATTGGCTTTTGATGGTTTTACCGGTTGGACATTCTCCTGCAATTCTTTTCCGGTCAGTTTTTCTAAAACATCAACCAATGCCGTACGCCCGATACCGATGCTTTGGATATTATCGTTCAATGTGATCAACTCGGCTTCCAGATTTAGCCGATTTGTTTCTAAGCTGATGCCGTTTTTTACAAGTACATCCACTTTTTCAAGCGCGGAATTTAGGTCGCTTTTCAGGATTTCGGTCTGTTTGAGTTGTTCGTCAGCCAATAAAATACCGAAAAAAATTTGATTAATCTGCTTCTCTAATTTATACAATTCAATTTCTACCTGCTGTTTGCGTTCTTCTGCCTGAACACGTGTCATTTGTTGCTGAACGCCAAGCGAACTTCCCCCGAAAACGGTTTGAGAGATATCCAGATAGACTTTGTATTGGTCTTTGTCGGGTATAGGAATGTTAATTTCGGGGAATCCATCCGGTAATGTAATATCTACTCTTGTTACATCCGATTGATAAGAAGCTTGTCCATTCAGCCTAAACTGGGGGAAATACTGCGTCATTAGTGCACTAATGGTAGTTTCTGTGGATTGATCAATCAGTCCCTGTTGTTTCGTGAGAGGAAAATTCATACGTGCTAAATCCTGACATTCATCGATCGTAATCAGCTGTGCTCGAACGGTAAATGAGAAAAAGGACAAGAGAAAAATGTAGGTTAAATATTTAATTCTTTTCACTTTCTTGGTACCATTTATTAAGTTTGTTTTTTTGAATTTTCTGATAATAATTGAAGACAAAAGGGAATAAATTTTTCAGATAGAGAATAGGGTGTATCAGCGGAAAGGGGAATACCCGTTTTCTATTTTTCTGTATTCCTTTTTTAACGGATTTTACCACATCGGCAGTGGTCTGATGGGGCCAAGGCATGGTTGTTTTTTCTCCGGCACGGTTGAAAAACTCCGTGTAGGTTGCTACGGGATACACCAGCATCAAATGACCGTTTTCGGGCATCTCATACTGCATGGCGCTATTGAACCCGTCTAAAGCAAATTTAGTTCCTGTATAAAGCGAGAATCCGGGAAAAGGCAGACGACCGATAACTGAGCAGGTAATCACGTGCATAAACTCCGACGACGGATTCAGTTCAATCATTTTTGCCAGCGAATAGAGCGGAGAGATTACGTTGGTTGAAAAAAGGCTGTCGATGTGCTCCCAAGATGGTTTTTCAAATTTTTCATAACAGGCGAAACCGGCATTGGCAAAGAAAAT
>JBKEBE010000114.1:0-15167 GCA_047973025.1 Paludibacteraceae bacterium | reverse complement strand
GAAAATTGGTTGGAAGCGCATTGACATATTCGATTCGGTAAATTAATCCGTGTCATTGACACAAGTAATCTAAAGGAATTATTTTAACATATTAAAGTCAGGGCTTTTCATTACAAATTACTTTTGGGCTTGAGACAACACAATCCGGCTGACCGCCCTAAACAACATCAAAGCCATTAACGGCAAAAACGCGACGTTAAACTCCTGCACTCCGAGAGCCATTGCAAAAAAAACAACAAGAATTAGTATCGTATACAAAAACGCGTACCAATTGACAATATTTTTACCCTTTTTTATAACGATAAGCACAGCTATAATCAGATTTAAAGGATTGCACCAGAGTAGGTTAAAATTATTTTTCACCAACGGATGAATGGAGAAAAACATCAAATAAAAAATGATGATCCCACCAATCCCGGTAATGATAAAGAGACTAAAATCAAACCAGCGCATACGTTTCTTGTTTTTATGCTCCAGCAAAGTGATAATCAATCCGATAAACAGAAGTAGCACCGTAGTTATAAGCGGGATGTTGAGCAACAAAGGCTCCGGATCGGGTTCGGATTTTTCGAGTAAAATGTGTTTTTCAGCCACTAAAGGAACACGAATGCTATCGTTTTGAATGATAGACGCGCTTTCGTAGGCTCCGCAAACAACTTCGGGCAGGAACATGGCTTCTTCAGCCGTGGCTATTTCGTCTGCATCTTTCCCAAAAATTAAATCAATCCCAAACTGTACCCAGCTCTTTTTGCCGGTATAGCCCGCCACCCATTCTCGGAAAGTTTTTTTCTCAACATGCTGTTTATCAGACACTATTTTGGGTTTAACCGCTGCGTTGACAATATCACGCACACGCGTAGCGCAATTGTCGAAAACATAATTGTACAGGTATTTCCTATTCTCCGGCTGATTGTTGATTAGTATTGCTTGAAATAATTTCTCTTTTTCGTCTTGAGTAAAATTCAAAACCTGTTCGGTAACGCGCACATTGCGTCTCTTGTATCCTTCGACAAAATGGTGGGTTTCATATACCGCCAGCGAATACCACGTATCGCCCTTCACGAATTTAAAGTAGAAACCGGGATCGTCAAAGTCGAAAATTCCCCAATTGGCAACCAAATCAACCCCTTGACCCGTATCAAGAATACGGATAGCAGAGTGTCCGAACTTCTCATAAACAGCCGGACCGGGCGAGCAGGTAAGTAAACTTAATTGAGAAGAATCTGTCAAGGTTAATCCTTGACTTTTCAGCGAGAAAAAGATCCCTACGAACAAAACAAAACAGAGAATACATTTTTTCATGTGTTTATTTTTTATTTTTTTCATTAAGGACACATGGAACACACCATTAATCATCCCCTTGTGTGTCAAAGTTATTTTTACATGGCTGTTTCATTTTTCTTTTTTTATTTAATTAGAAACACAAAGATACTGAAAAGAGTAATAAATTGGTACATTTTAATTCATGAACACTATTCTTGAGTTTAAAAAACACATGAAAATATTACTTTTATGCCACGTTGATGTAAGACATAAAACCACATGGAATCTCCGTTCAACCAAAGAGACGCTGTAATCCTTCAACGTAGCGATGAAAAACTTAATATTTGATATTGTTAAGCCGTTTTGATTTTTTTTTATAAATTTGTGCTGAAAAATATAGTTCTTAAACATAATTTTGTCTTTAGCTATGAGCAAAAAACAAAATATCTTTCTTCTTAAGCCGATTGATGAAGTGCTGACCTTTTGGGATGTGCTTACGCACGATGAAAGGAATTTTATCACACAGGCTCACTCCATCCAGCATTTCAAGAAAAATCAGATCATACAAAGTGAAGGAGACAAACCGACTCACCTGATGATATTGGCTGTGGGCAAAGTAAAAGTTTATAAAACCGGCTCCGGTGGTCGTCCGCAGATTGTCCGAATGCTCAAGCCCGGTGAACACTTTGGATTTAGAGCCATCATTGCCAACGAACCCAACAGTACGACGGTAATTGCCTTTGAAGATTCAACCGTTTACACAATCAGTGCCGAGAATTTTATTTCTATTTTAAAGCACAACAATGCATTCTGCTACCGGTTTCTGGAAGAACTGGCGTTTGACTTAGCCGAATCGGATGCGCGAACTGTCAATTTGACACAAAAACACATTCGCGGACGTTTGGCAGAAGCTTTGCTGTTCTTGATTGAAAATTATGGTTTGGAAGAAGATGGTGCCACCATCAGCATTTACCTTTCTCGCGAAGACTTGGCAAATCTCTCGAACATGACTACTTCCAATGCCATCCGTACGCTGACCAGCTTTGTCAATGAAGATATCGTTACCGTGGACGGACGAAAAATAAAAATTATTGACCAAGAAAAATTAAGAAAAATAAGCAAGTTAGGTTAGTTGCTACGTGTTGATTGAATCTTTCTCTACGCCGCGAGCAACGGGATTGTTCTTTCTGACAAAACCATAGGGGCTAATGACTTGCTTAGAGATAAAAAACAAGCTAAAGCACTATGACACCAACCGATATACACAATACATACAAGCAAATTTTACAGAGCATTTCACAAGGAAGCCTAAAAAATGCGTTTGAAAAGACCGAAAATCTCGCTAACGAACTACAATCGTCCGTTCACAAAGAAAGTTTGCAGAGTATGCAGACAAGTTACAAGTACATGCTTCAGTACTTTATCGATGGGGTAAAAGACCCGGAAAGAAACTCCGTTTACAACAAGCTGGTAGCAAAATTATTCATTCTGATAAATACGCTACGTGACGAACTGCTCACACGTGATTCATCGAATTTTGAATTTACCCAAAAACGGTATTTCCCATATACGCCCCAGCTGGCGGTCGCTAAATTGACCCGTGACTTAAAGCGTATCGAAAATAAAGCCGATGTGCAAGAGATTGAGACTGAAAACGCGGAAGCAATCTTACACATTGAAACCGAATTTGAGAACGCTGTACGATTTCTGTTCAACTATTTTTGGCTACAATCAACTTACGACGCGAATACAATGATGAAAATCTACGATGAAGTCTTAAGCGATGATTTTACCGATTCTGTGGTAAAAAGCATGCTTATTTCCGCGTTAACGCTAAATTTATGGCGAACATTCGATGAGCATAAAGTGTTGCTACTCATAGACGCATGTAAAAGTACGGATGTATATGCCAAGCAACGCGCTTTGGTAGGACTCTGCTTTGTACTGGCAAAGTACAACCGCTTTCTACCTTACTTCCCCGCGATACGAAACCGGTTAATCATTCTGGCAGATGAAGACGCGTCAATCGAAAGCCTGCAAAATATTATCATTCAAATCATCGCGACGACCGAAACGGAACAGATCTCCAAAAAATTACAAGAAGAAATCTTTCCCGAGCTGATTAAACTTCGTCCGATGATGGACAAAGGCTTGACCGATGAAAATCTGTTCAATACCGACGAATGGGGCGAAATCAATCCGGAATGGCAGGAAATGATCGAAAAAAGCGGAGCCTCGGATAAAATTCAAGAATTAGCAGAGATGGAAATGAGTGGTGCTGATGTATATATGAGTACATTCTCCATGCTAAAATCTTTCCCTTTTTTCGGTGAATTTTCAAATTGGTTTTTGCCGTTTGACATCAATCATTCCGCAGTAAGCAAGCTATTCGGATCGGATGAGAAATCCATTATCAACACCTTCCTAAGCTCAAATATTATGTGCAACTCCGATCGTTATTCGTTCTGCTTGAGCATATTACAAATGCCTGACATCCAGCGAAAGATGATGAAGCAATCGTTTGGCGAAGCCGCGGAACAAATGGAAGAGATGAAGCAAGAAGAAGCCCTGTACTCGCCACAGGTACAAGCTAAGGCTATAGCAAAGCATTATATTCAAGATTTATTTCGCTTCTTCAAACTGAATCCCTACAGAAACGATTTCACGGATGTTTTTTCTACATCGCTGGTCATGCACAAAACGTACCTTTTCGATCTGTTGTCTGCCGATGATGAATTGAAAACGAATATTGCCGAATACTATTTTTCGAAAAAACTTTATCCACAGGCGTTGGAGTTATTTGAAGAATTAGTGAAAGAAGGTGAAACATCAGCTGTGCTGTATCAGAAAATCGCTTATTCTTACCAACAGGTTTCGCAACTTTCAAAAGCGTTGGATGCCTATAAAAAAGCTGATTTAATCCAGCCCGATGATTTTTGGACAAATCGTAAGATGGCGTTGTGCTACATGCTTCTCGGCGATACTGAAAACGCCTTGAGAACCTACCGGCACGCGAGCTACATAAAACCGGGAAATCTGTCGGTGCAACTTCAAATCGTCAACTGCCTGATGGAACTGAAAAAATACGATGAAGCACTAAAAAACCTGACGAAAATCCAGAAAGAATATCCGGATAACCAACGTGTTCTACGGGCGATGGTAATGAATTCGCTCGCGGCAAAAAACGCTTCACAGGCTAATTATTTTGCTTCGTTACTGCTCGAATCCGCTGACCCGACACCCAATGATACCATCATTGCCGGACACGCGAGTTGGATTATGGGCAAAAATGAGGAGGCTAAGCAACTGTATAATCGGGCGCTAAAACTACTTGACAACCATTGGGAACAATTTGTCGATTTATTCGAGCTGAACAATGAATTGCTACTAATTAACGAAGTAAACGAACAAGATATCTCTCTGCTATTGGATGCTATAAAATACAATCAAGCCACAGATACGATTTGGGTATAATCGAACAGTTCTTTTCCGAATACTCGATTCGTAAAAGAACTCTTCTTCAATTGTTTTGTATGATATGAATTAAAAAAATGTGAAACTTCAGCAAACAAAATGTTTTCCATATTAAAAAAAGAACTTCATACATTTTTCAGTAGTGCCACCGGATATGTGGTAATAGCGGTTTTCTTGTCGCTGACCGGATTATTTTTGTGGGTTATCCCGGGTCAGTTCAACGTATTGGATGCGGGGTATGCCAACGTTGACGGTTTATTTTACTTGGCTCCCCGGCTCTTTTTATTTCTTTGTACTGCCGTAAGCATGCGTTTCTTCGCCGAAGAAAAACAGACCGGAACATGGGAAATTTTGGCCACAAAGCCAGTCTCCGAATGGCAGATGGTACTCGGAAAATATTTTGCCGGCACCGTATTAGTCCTTTTAGCGCTCATACCGACTATTATCTACTATTTTTCGGTCTCATATCTTGCCGAACCTGTCGGCAATGTAGATTCCGGACAATTTTGGGGTTCGTTTATCGGACTTTTTTTCCTGACCGCCGTTTACATTGCTATCGGCACATTTGCTTCAGTGCTTTCAAAGAATCAAATCATCGCGTTTATTACCGGCTTGGCACTCAGCTTTTTCTTTTACTACGGATTTGATTTGATATCTTCTTTCTTTTCAAATGGAAAGATCATTCAATTTGTTGATAATCTCGGAATTCGTTCACATTACTATTCGTTGAGCCGCGGTATAATTGATAGTCGGGATGTGGTGTATTTCGTCGTGCTTTGTACACTCTTTCTTTATTTAACAGTCCGGAAATTAAACCATTCAAAAAAATAAAAAATATAAACTCTCCTCTCGCAAACATGAATCCCTACATACTTATAACCAACGACGACGGCATTGATGCGCCGGGAATATTAGCCTTAGTTGAAATGATGAAATCTTTGGGCGATGTGATAGTTGTCGCGCCGGACGGGGCACGTTCCGGACAGTCCAATGCCATTACGGTTAATCATCCCATCCGCTATCGGTTAGTCGAAGAAAGTGACGGACTAAAACGATACTCGTGTACCGGCACACCTACTGACTGTGTGAAATTAGCTTTCAACGAACTCAACGAACGAAAGCCCAATTTGATTGTTTCGGGCATCAATCACGGTTCGAATGCCGCGATTAACGTCATCTACTCAGGTACAATGGGCGCTGTATTGGAAGGGTGTGAAAACGGTGTGCCTTCCATCGGTTTTTCTCTCTGCAATCACAGCTACAATGCCGATTTCAGTGCGTTCGAACCATTTATTAAGCAGATTGCGATGAAAACACTCAAAAATGGTCTCGCCGCGAACGTGTGTTTGAATGTGAACGCACCTTCGGGACAAATTAAAGGCACTCGTGTTGCACGCCAATGCAACGGACAATGGGTCAAGGAATACGCAAAGCGTACGGATCCGCAGGGGAGAGATTATTTTTGGTTGACCGGATATTTTGATAATTTTGAACCGCAGAATCCCGAAACTGATGAGTGGGCTTTGGCAAATGGATACGTCTCCATCGTTCCCACGACAATCGATTTGACTGCACACGGATTTATTTCGGAGTTGAAAAAGTGGGAAATAGAATAGTCTTGATTCAAAGATAGGTAGGTAGGTAGCTTACTAAATTAACCATGCAACGTTTCAATCGATTTTTATATGGTTTTATACCGGGAATATTAATTCCGATATTGTTTCTTTGGATTTATTTAAGCCGATTTTACCCGATTGACGCGTCATTTTTTGAAATTATCCGCCGGTTGTTTCCAAGCGTTATGATGGGTAAATTGCTATTGCTTTCTATCATGCCCAATTTGGTAGGCGTGTTTATTTTCTACAAACAGGATAACTTCAAATTGGGTATCGGGATGATGGTAGGAGCATTGCCTTATTTGGTTTGCGCCATGTTTATGATGTAAATGTCTGTGTCTGTCAGCCATGCGCGCGGAATAACAGGAGATTTTCGGTAAAAAAAATATTTAGACTACTTATGACCAATACTTCCGTTCGAGAGACAACAAAGGGAAAAGGAACACACTATTTCTTGATAGCCGGCGAAGCTTCGGGCGATTTACACGCGTCCAACTTGATGCGCGAGATAAAAAAACTTGATGCAAACGCCGAATTTTATTTTCTTGGCGGCGATTTGATGCTGGCGCAAGGTGGTAAGTTGATAAAACACTACCGTGAAATGGCGTTTATGGGGTTTGTTAATGTACTAAAAAATGCCCCGACCGTACTGAATAATCTGAAGGAATGTAAACAAGCTATTCAGGACTTTCGACCTGATGTAGTGATTTTAATCGATTATCCGTCGTTTAACCTGCGTATAGCCAAATTCGTCAAAAAAGAACTTCAAACACCGGTATATTATTACATCGCGCCAAAAATCTGGGCTTGGAAAAAATTTAGAATCAGGCAGATAAAAAAGTACATTGACAAAATGTTTACCATTCTGCCTTTTGAAACCGAATTTTACAAAAAACACAATTATAAAGTTAATTACGTGGGCAATCCTACAGTTGACAGCATTGCCGAAAGACCGAATCAGAATCAGACTTTTGAAGAATTTTGCCTATCCAACGACTTGATTAATAAATCGATCATTGCCGTTTTACCGGGAAGTCGAAAACAGGAAATCGACAAATGTCTTCCCATCATGCTGGAAGCACTAAAAGACTTTTCTACGCACCAAATAGTCGTGAGTGGAGCACCGGGAATTCCGAGCGATTATTACCTGAGATTTATTAAGAAAAATGACATTCACGTTGTTTTCAATCAAGCCTATGAATTGGTGGCACACGCTGATGCGGCAGTTGTAAATTCCGGTACCGCCACGCTTGAGACGGCTCTAATAGGAACCCCGCAGGTGGTTGTTTACCATGTAGCTTTCGGTCGAATAGCCATGGTCCTGAAAAAATTATTTATTAAGGTAAAATACGTTTCGTTAGTTAATTTGATAGCCGACCGGGAAGTAGTACGAGAGCTACTGGGTCATCATTTTACGCAGGAAAACGTAAAAGAAGAAGTCGAGAAACTGCTAAATGACAAAAATTATCTCGATAACCTATTAGAAGGATATCAAATTGTAAAAAATAGATTGGGTACTCCTGGTGCGGCGAAACAGGCAGCGGAAGGAATTGTATCTACATGTAAGTAATATAGCCGGATTGTAGCGTTTTGAAGCAGAAATACTCCATTTTTATGTCGTTGCGATGATAATCTCCTGCGCTTCTTTTAAGGATTTGATTTCTTTTACCCCTTCGGGAATATCAATATTTATTCCCCTGTCATTCAGAAATAATGCATCAATTCCCACTCCCACAGCACCTACGATATCCGCATCAAAACTATCTCCAATCATCAGGATTTCTTCGGGTTTACTTTTGTTTAAGTTCATGGCATATTGGAAAATGATCGGATCGGGCTTCAAAGCACCGGCTTCTTCGGAGAGTACGACGTGGTCAAAGTAATGTTCGATTCCCGCGTTTTTTAACTTTCGATACTGCACTTCGGTAAAACCATTGGAAACAATCGTCATGGACAAGTTGTGTTCTCGACAGAAATTTAGAAATTCAATAGCGTAAGATTTAAGTTCTTTCTTCGTAGCAAGCATATCCAGATAATCGCTGTTCATTTTCAACGCCAGTGAGTCATCGTTTATTCCGGCTTCGAGCAACAGATGTCTGAAACGTTCCTTGACTAAAAAATCCTTATCAATCAGTCCTTGTCCGTACTTCGTCCAAAGCTCTACATTTTTTACCGCGTATTTGTGATAAAAGACATCAAAATCATCAAAACGGTTATCTAATTTTTCTTGATGATAAATATCGCGAATGGCTTCTTTGGCATTGGCATGAAAATCCCAGATTGTGTCGTCTAAGTCGATAAAGATGTATTTGTATTTCATTTTTTTCAATACTAAGTAAATATGGTCTTGTCAAAACCGAGTTTTTCAGTACTACAAAAATTTCAACTACTTAGGGTTTTCGCAAAAAATTATTCCACTTCCACTACCAAATATTTACTAATGCTCCAAAATTGAGATGGATTGTTAATGACCACTACATAGTCGTCTTCCTCCTTTTCGATGGTATAACTGTTCTTTGGATGATTGGTAAGAATTCGAGCTTTCGATGTCGAATAAAGTGGTATGGTACGCGTATTTCGAGCATCCACTTTCACAAAGTAATTTTTATTAAAGTCGGACTGCAATATCTTTTGAGCACTAAATAATCCATCTGACGAGACGATTTTATTGTCTTTCAGCTCTCTTTTAGATCCAACTGCGTACCAAGCGGAGTGGATGGTTTGGTCTTGTTCTTGGATGACTTGTTTTTTCGTCTCATTTTGTTGCGCAAGTTCTTCCACATTTTTTCCCAACGAATCTACCTGTGTTCCAAGTGTCGTTATTACGGAATCTTTTCGTACCAATTGTTTTTGTAAACGTGCTACTTTAGCCGATTCTTCATTTAATTGTTTCGTGAGCGTGGCAAGTGTTTTTTCCACATCGCCCAATTTGAACGAACTTCTTTTCAATCGACCACGTAAATTTTCGAGTTCTTCTTGATTGGCGCGAATCAATTCATGGATATAAGCCATATCCTCATTCACTTTTTTGCGTACATCCTGTGGGGAATTTTCACTCAACGGATTAAACGACAGTACATTTTGAGCATTTTTAATCTTTTCGATGTTTAATTGCACATCATTCAACGTTGCGAAATAATCATTGACTTCTTGTTCCAATAATACCTTTGCATTTTGAAGCGAATCATTCTCCGCTTTCAATTTTTCCACTTCGGTCTTTTTGTTTCCAAATCCGCTACAGGATGTGAGTAAAGCAACGGCAAGCAGGATATAAATTATTCTTTTCATGTGAAGTTGATTTGTGGTATTGGTTTTGCGAAAAAATACATTTATGAAAGTCCTAAAGAAAATGATGAAAGTATGTCGAGCAGATGTGAAAAATTTCTTACATGCTACCGGTAATTGACAAATTTAATCGAATTACTGCAATCCTGCAACAACTATTACAAATTCGCCTTTGGGTGGATGTGTGGTAAAATGCTGTATTAATTCCGCCAAAGAACCGCGTACTGTCTCTTCATGAATCTTGGAAATTTCGCGGGAAACAGATGCAGGTCTCGTCTCCCCAAAAAATTCGGCTAACTGAGTGAGTGTTTTCAACACGCGGTAAGGGGATTCGTAAAAGACGATCGTCCGTTGTTCTTGCGCAAGGATTTGGAGCTTGGTCTGCCTTCCTTTTTTCTGGGGCAAAAAGCCTTCAAAACAAAATCGATCATTGGGTAATCCCGATACTACCAATGCCGGTATAAACGCGGTTGCTCCCGGTAAGCACTCCACATCTATTCCCTGTTCTACACAGGCTCTGACCAACATAAAACCGGGATCTGAAATAGCCGGCGTCCCCGCGTCCGAAATTAACGCGATGGTTTGATTGCCTTTTATGCGTTCTACGATTTGTTGAACCGTTTTATGTTCGTTAAACTTGTGATGCGACTGCATCGGTGTTTTTATTCCGTAGCACTTTAACAAGATACTACTGGTACGGGTATCCTCCGCTAAAATAATATCTACCTCATTCAGTACCTTTACAGCGCGGTAAGTCATATCTTCTAAATTCCCTATGGGAGTCGGAACGACGTAAAGTTTCACTTTTCCTTTTTATAAGATTGGTTTATATCGACTTATATCTGTTTTTTTCCTTTTGTTTTTTTTACAAATACCTTCTTTTTACAATCTGAAGAAACTCTTGAGCATGCACATTGTCTTTTGTCCAGTTGAATTTCGTGTTCAAAAATTTCTCTGCTTCAGAAAAATGGGCTAATTGATTCAGATACGCTATTGTTTTATTTAGCACTTCGCCGTTACCTCCAAACAATTCACGCTGGAAGCGGAATCGGTCGCCGACGTTGATGGCTTGACGGATATCCCCTATTTTTTTGTTCGCCAAATTCGAACTGATGGAATTATCTTCATCCACCAAGGTATCGTAAAGGATTGTATTGACTGTTATTTCAGAAATTCCAATCCTTTCGTTTTCAGTATTGACATCTGAGATTTCTATACCAAGGACATCATTTCTTTCGTGATTATCATTGTCATAAGTATCGACTTTATGTGATGTTTTATCCGTATCCTCCTGTTCTACACCTTCCATTTCAGCAGTTGAATCTTCAGCCACCCCATTCGATTCAGTCAAATTCGTATCTATCACACGCTCTTTTACTTCATCCGATTTTGTATCATCCAAATCGGTTGTGCCGAGAAAAGCGTCCGCATTTTGAATTTCAGTTTCGCAAGGCTCATCTTGTTCCATCAGCGAAGAATCCAAAGGAATATCAAAATTATTTTTACCCCCAAAATATAGTTCATTTTTTACATCTTCATCTGCTTTATTCTCATCAAGTGAAGAAGAATGAATCGTCCCCAATTGTGCCGAAGATAAATTTCCGAGTTTTTTTAATGCCTGCGTTATATTTTCTGCTTTGTCTTTAGCTAATCGCAACAAAGGTTCCGGAAATTCATCCAACTCATCAAATCCATCTGTCAACTGACTCAACTCTTTGATATCCTTCTGTAAGAGAAGCACTATAATGTTTTTGTTCATATCTTTTTTAGCTAATGTAAGTTGTTTTTAAGTATTTTCTTTATTTTTGTACGTATTTCTATGCGAATGATTTTTGATTTGAATAGAAAGTAGTACCAAGCAATCAAAGGTGTAAAGATACAAATTAAACACCCGAAAAATAACGAGTTAAACGAACTTTTCATAAAAATAATGATTTTTTCAGAACAAAATCATCCCAATCAACTTCGGAAAGGGAGCATTGAAGTTATTTGCGGCTCCATGTTTTCCGGCAAAACGGAAGAGTTAATTCGAAGATTAAAAAGAGCTAATTTCGCCAAACAACGTGTGGAAATTTACAAACCGAAAATTGACAACCGGTATTCGGAGGAAGATGTAGTCTCTCACGACCGCACGTCCATCACTTCTACTCCCGTAGAGTCTTCGGGTAGTATTTTGCTGATGGCTACAGAAGTGGATGTAGTCGGAATTGATGAAGCCCAATTTTTTGACGAAGGGTTGATAGATGTATGCAAGCAACTGGCAGATAACGGGGTACGTGTAATTGTTGCCGGATTAGATATGGATTTTCGATGCAGACCTTTCGGTCCGATGCCGGATTTGATGGCTATCGCGGATGATGTTTATAAAGTTCATGCCATCTGCGTTCGATGCGGTTCATTGGCTTACGTTTCTCACCGGCTTGTAGCCGGTGAAAAACAGGTACTCGTAGGCGAAATGAACGAATATGAGCCGATTTGCAGAGATTGCTATAACAAAATCAAATAGCGACGCTCCAAGCATTCAATAAAGAGATGTAGAAACCATCTTCTTTGCGATTTTGTACTTATTATTACATAGGTTACACAATGCCACCGGCGGCTGTGCTATCTCAACGGACTGACAGAAAACAAGCGACAAGCTAAACTTGACCCAAAATAAAATGTGTAACTTTGCCGGATGGATAAAAAGAAGAAACTGACGATAAAAAGACTTGTTGAAGCAGCCCAAATATTCTGTGCTGAACAATCAAAAATTCAACACCTTGAACTTTATGGAGTAACGGATGGAAAAGCAGTAGGAACACTTATTGAACATAAATTTCAATCACATTTAAACGAAAAATATGAAGTTTTGGTAGGCTCTTCTGCCAAAGGAATAGACCTACCATCTGACGACATTCAGACAGACATAAAAGTAACTTCGATAAAGCAACCGCAGTCATCTTGTCCTTTCAAAGACGCTAAGCAAAAAATTTTCGGATTAGGCTATAATTTACTTGTTTTTGTTTACGACAAAACAGACAACCCTGCAACCCAAACAGCAATCTTAAATTTTGTAAGTTGTTCGTTTGTTCATAAAGAACGAACAGCTGATTACACAACAACTTTCCGTTTGCGTGAAATGGTTAAAGACGGTGCAAATGAAGCCGATATTGTTGCTTATTTACAAGACAAGAATATTCCTGCGGATGAAATTACATTAGCTAAAGTTGCTGAACAAATATTACAAACACCACCCGAACAAGGCTATTTGACAATTTCAAATGCTTTACAATGGCGATTACAGTATCAGCGAATTGTTGCATTGACGGACAATGTACAGGGTATTGAAAAAATTGTAAGCTACAATAAACCCCAATGATGAAAGTGTTTGAAGCAAATATAACTCATCAGGTTTCGGATTATTTGAACGATAATCTAAAAAACATTGTAGCTATTGAAAAGGCTAATCAAAAAATGTATGAAGCTTTCGGCTTCCTACATTTTTTTGATAATGCAGAAGATTTGCAAATACTTAAAGAAGCAATTTCGATTTCTAAAAATGTCGTTTCGGAACCTGACAGAGCCGAGTATGGCGACTTTCAGACCAATACAAAGTTAGCAAACAAAGCTACTTTGCACCTGACTACAAAAAACGTATCACCAGAAATCGTAATTGAGCCAACTTGTGGGAAAGGCAATTTCATTATTGCTTCATTAAGAAAATTCACAGACCTAAAGAGAGTTTTCGGAATTGAAATTTATAAACCATACGTTTGGGAAAGTAAATTTAATATTATTGATTTTTATTTGAGTAATCCAACCGAAAACAAACCCGAAATTTCAATTATTCACAGTAGCGTTTTTGACTTTGACTTTAAGACTATTGCCAAAGAAAACAACACGAAGGAAATTTTAATTATCGGCAATCCGCCTTGGGTAACAAATTCAAAATTAGGCAGCTTAAATTCGTCTAATCTTCCAAAAAAAACGAATTTTAAAAACCATAACGGATTAGATGCAATGACAGGCAAAGGTAATTTTGACATTGCTGAATACATTACCTTAATGATGATTGAAACATTTCAACATCAAAAAGGGAACATTGCTTTATTGGTTAAAAACACGGTAATTAAAAATATCGTCTTTGACCAATTTGCAAAGAAATACGCCATTTCTAATTTAGAAAAACATTGCATTGACAGCAAAAGGGAATTTAATGTTTCTGTTGAGGCTTCGCTGTTTTACTGTCGCTTAAATTCAAATTCGACATTCGATTGTGCGGAGTTCGATTTTTACAATAATTCAAATGCAAAACTTAATTTTGGTTGGCTGTCCGACAAATTTGTTTCTAATCTTGACACTTATTCCAACGCTGAACAAATTGACGGAAAATGCCAGTTCGAGTGGCGACAAGGTATAAAACACGATTGTTCGTCTATTATGGAATTGAACAAAGTGAACGGACATTTTGTAAACGGACTAAAAGAAGAAATTGAATTAGAAAATGATTTGGTTTACGGTGTGCTTAAAAGCTCTGATTTAAAAAATACAGTCATTGAGCAAACGAGAAAACACACAATTGTAACGCAGAAAAAAGTCGGACAAGAAACGAATTACATCAAACAAGATTTCCCAAAAACCTACAAGTATTTAAACGAACATCAGGACATTTTTAATTCGAGAAAGTCGAGTATTTACAACAACAAACCGCCATTTTCGATTTTTGGTGTAGGCGATTATTCGTTTAAACCCTACAAAGTTGCTATTTCGGGACTTTATAAAACCTTTCATTTTACGCTTGTTCTTCCGCAAAACGAAAAACCTGTAATGCTTGATGATACCTGCTATATGTTGGGCTTTGACAAATTGGAATTTGCTGTTTATTCATTAATATTGTTAAACTCTGAAACGACAATGCACTTTCTGCAATCCATCACCTTTGCAGATGCAAAACGAACTTTTACAAAAGACGTTTTAATGCGTATTGACCTTTTAGAATTGGCTCAAACTATTGACAAACCATCATTACAAAAAGAACTAAATTACATAAACGAAACATACAATTTCAGCTTGACTTTGGACTTGTGGGGCGACTTCATAAACGAAATGACACCAATAAAAAGTGGACAAATGGAATTATTTAAATGACCGAACAAAAAGGTACTGTGCATAACATGGTATCCCCACATTTCTACATTCCCACATTCCTACATTTCTTCCTTCATTCGTTCGACAACCGCTTCAGACCGAACAGCGTCATAAAGATACTGTTTGATAAATGTAGAATCAATAAACCTATTCAACAGCGAAAATTCCTCCGACCAAAATTTCTTGTTCTTTTTACCGATTGCTTGTTTATAGTACAGCGAAAGCAGAATATCGCGGGCAAACCCTTTTCGGATTCCGAAATAATCTTCGTATTGAGACAACAGCCAATGTAGATGTTCTTCCTCTGAAAACAGATGCAGCTCCTGCTCAAATTTCTTGTTGATTCGATCCCAAAGACCAAAATCTTTAATCGAAAGAATTACGGATGGATTGCCGGTT
>JBKEBE010000010.1:0-2542 GCA_047973025.1 Paludibacteraceae bacterium | reverse complement strand
TCTCTCACGCACTTGCGTGTCCATAGCGCAAAATCCAACTTGTATTGCTCCGGCATTTTATCGGCTATCATCTTTTGAATGGCTTGTTCTTGGTACGGACTCAACAACTTTCTGTCTTCGGATACAGCCCCTTTCTTCTTTGCCTTTAAGCATTTAAGCCCCGCTTGTTGATAGCTCTTCCACCAAGAAGAGACGGTACCCGGCTTTACGCCGACCAACAGTGCTACTTCTCCCTTTTTTTACCTGAATTTATCAGTTCAATCGATCGCTTGCGAAATACAAAACGGGTGGATTCATCTAAGGTGCGAAAATCTATTTTTTCCATACACAAAGATACAAAATAATTCCGATATTATAACGTCAGGTTAATAATACTTGTAAGGTTATTGGAAACATACATAATCAAGATTTAGAATTCGTACAAAATGCACTGATAGAATCGGGGCTTTTGTCTGATGAAGAAATAGAATTGTATTTCAAAAAAATAACTTCCGCTAACATCGTGCTTGCGAAAGAGCGGGTTAAGTGCAAAACTGAAACTTTTTTTTTACCGCTCTTTCGTAAACACGCAGACCGTTGTGTGCAATCTCGGAATTTTAAAAATAAGAAAGGGGGCTCCGGTAAAGGTAGCCCCCTTAATCAATAATAAAATTTTGATTGCTTTTGTCATACATGAGTACATCTTAGAGTTTGATTTCGATACATGATTACAGACTGATCATTAGAAATTTTCGGTTCGCAACCCGGCTTCAAAAACCAATCGCAATTTCCGGATTTTGACATCCTTCGTTCCATATTCGTTTTCTTTAGCCGTTATATCTATGTTTTGAATCTCTTCCCACTTGTACTGAATCTCTGTTTACAAAATGACTTTTTATCAAAGACACTTTAATTGTTTACAAGGATAGTGAAGTTCCGTTTTCAGATAATTGCTCATCGTCCAACATTTCTTCTCTTCCGTCAAGTAAGGAGCACCTGTTGCATCCAAAGACAACGAATTGCCTCATCTGTCAACCTGCGATTTCAAAGCATGTTAATAAATAACCAATGTGCGGGAAGAAAGAATTGCCCTGTTTTTTGTTTCGCTCATCGCTCATCGAAGCTACCGAATGATTTGTACGTATCTGCTGTTTATTGAGAAATTTAGGATTCGGTTACCCGAGAGTAACGTGTTAGCATCTCGAACTTTGAACCTTCCGGTTCGTTTGTCTGCTTGCTATCTTCGAACACAACTTATCTCATCGTTTGAAATTTCCTGTAAAAGAAAAGAGTTGGAACAGTAAAACCGCTACATGCCTCGATATTCAAACTTAAACATTTACATCGTCTGTCCGGGGATTAAACCTTTTGTGCAAAAATTTGTCTCTTACCGCATTTACAGGCGAAAATTATACCTACAAACCAACTCATTAAGACGTTAAAACCAATTGCTCGGTTTTACCAATTGGATACGTGTACCGTATAGTTTCCTATTCGATAATGTACCGCTTGTCTGGTTCTTGGTTCCTTCAGGTTGTTTACTCTGCTTTTACCGATGGTTGTTGTTTCGTCTTTTTTTTTCCAACCCGTACTCGAAAGTACCGGCAGGGATTTGTGTCCGGCATGAAAAACATGTATCGGTAAAAATTTAACTTCGAAGACCAAAAACGGCTACCGGCAAAATCTTCCACCCAATATTTCCAAACATTTCACTCGACTTACTTCCTATCCGAAATTAATTTCGGACGAAAGTTTTCCTCATCGGTTAGATGTGTCAGTATTTCAAAGAACGCACCAACATTTTATTAAATCTTGTTGAGTTAAAGTATTAACTCCGTGAAGCAAATATACAACATCAGACAAACGTTTTGCAAATTTTTTTACCGGTTTGTATCAACAAGTTTTAAGGCTATTTTTCAACAGAGTTATCAACAGGTTAAACTACTAATTTACAGAAATATTTAGACATAGCTGTTGATAATTATTAGACATTATATCATTTAGATTACTAAAGCGTTAGTATTCATTGTAATTCTGAAATTGTGTAACCCGCAGGCAAGTACCATCACAGTATCTTCAAAAAATAACTTATGGCATCTATACCTGTCTTTCACTATCCGACATCGTTTTACACCTCCGATAGCGTGTTCTACGATGACTCTGAAAGAAGATATTTCTTTGTTCCGCTGTCAGTTCTTTTCCTTTGGGTTTCTTTACCGGCATAATTACATTCACGTTTTTTGGCAGATGCCCTAAAAAGCCCGTATCTTGCCGTAAATTGGTGGAATGGGGCAAGTGTAGGGGTTGTTCGTCACATATTTTTTTGTCGTGTGTGCTACCATCATACGTTTTGCTTAACCAAACAATACGTCTGTCGGATATGGATAAAACGTCATTTTTCACACAATGAGTTTTTTTCCACTGTAACAGGATTTCTGTACTTCATCATCTTTTGGTCGTTGAATATACCGTTCCGTTCCGTCCAAAATGACATCTGTACAGAATTTCAACTGTTCGACAAGACGGTATTCATTCCTTTCGGGGAGTTCACCCAAGTGTTTGA
>JBKEBE010000032.1:0-36797 GCA_047973025.1 Paludibacteraceae bacterium | reverse complement strand
ATGTTCACGATGTTTTTATACTTAGGAATCGGAATCAGCATGTTAATCTGGATTGTGGGATTGGGTACCATGGCAGCCGGTGGAATCGGGGTAAGCAACATCATGCTGGTTACCGTAAAAGAGCGCACCAAGGAGATCGGCATCAAAAGGGCATTGGGAGCGACACCGGGGAATATCATGAGCCAAATCATGACCGAAAGCGTGATTTTGACCTTGATTGCCGGTATTTTGGGACTCTTGCTCGGTGTCGGATTGCTTCAAATCGTAGAAATAGTAACACGCGATACCGAATTTTTCCTTCAAGAACCGCAAATCAATTTCGGCATAGCCATCGGCGGGTTAGCGGTCATCCTAATCATCGGCTGTCTGGCAGGACTTATTCCCGCCAAGCGAGCCATCGACATAAAGGCGATCGAAGCCATCAGAGACGAAAATTAAATTCATAAAAAATAAAAATACGAAATAGATGAAAAAGATTTTAAAAATTGCACTATGGGTTTTATTAGGCTTGGTGTTTATTTTCACACTCGTTTTTCTTTATCAAAAATCCAAACCAAAAGTAACGGTATATCAAATTGAAACAGTAAAAACGGGGAATATCGAGAAACGAACCGTAGCGACCGGAAAAGTAGAACCGAGAAACGAAATTCTCATCAAACCACAAATGTCCGGAATCATTACCCATGTTTATAAGGAAGCAGGCGATAAAGTACAAGCCGGCGATGTGATTGCCAAAATCAAAGTTGTTCCGGAGCTGGTCAATCTAAATTCTGCCGAATCACGCGTAGAATTGGCACAACTCAATTTCGACCAATCACTTACGGTTTACAACCGAGATAAAGAACTGTTTGAAAAAAAGGTAATATCAAAAGAAGAATTTGAAAAATCTACCTTACAAATGAAGAATAATAAAGAAGAACTAAAGTCTGCTCAGGATAATTTCAGTTTGGTACGCGATGGTATCTCCAACCGAACAGCGGCTTACAGCAATACGCTGGTACGTTCTACCGTAACCGGAACCATTCTTGACGTCCCCGTAAAAGTAGGAAATTCGGTAATTCAAACCAACAACTTCAACGAAGGAACGACTATCGCTTCTGTTGCCGATATGAGCGACATGCTTTTTGTCGGAAAATTGGACGAGACGGAGATTGGACGGATTCACATCGGAATGCCGATGGACATTACAGTCGGCGCACTGCAGGAATACAAATTTCCGGCTCAGTTGGAATACATTTCTCCGAAAGGGAAGGAAGAAAGTGGTGCCATCATGTTCGAGATGAAAGCAGCTGTAAAAGTCAATTCAGATGTCAACATACGAGCCGGATACAGTGCTAACGCGGAAATTTTGCTCGAAAGCGCCGTTGATGTGCTCACGGTACCTGAAAGCTGTGTGGAGTTTAGTGGCGATAGTGCTTTTGTCCAAATACTTATCAAAGAAAAGCCACAGGAATTCAAGAAAAAACAGGTGGTTATCGGGCTTTCCGATGGAATTAACCTTGAAATAAAAGATGGTTTGAAAAATGCTCAGAAGATTCGTGGAGCAGAAATTATTGAAACAAAGAAAAATGAATCCGAAACCGAAAAATAGGCATGAAAACAAAACTAATCATACTTACTATAATCTCGTTTGTAATATTCAACGGAAAAACAGTCGCTCAACGCGCTTGGACACTCGAACAGTGCATAGATACGGCTTTGGCGAATAACCGGAATATGAAATTACAAAAGATCAATCGTGAAACGCGAGAAGTCGCCTACCGGCAATCGAGACACAACAGACTGCCCAACTTTAGTGCTTCTGTCGGACAAAATTTCAATTTCGGACGCTCGCTGGCAGTCGACAACACCTATCAGCAATCCAATTCGCAAAACACCAGCTTTAGCGTTTCGGGTGGACTAAATTTATTCAACGGCTTTCGGGTAAAAAACACCATCGAAGCCCGTCGCGCCGAATTGTTGGCTGCCGGAGCAGATGTGCGCAAAGTAGAAAAAGACATTGTCATGAATGTTTCGACCGTATTTTTACAAGTACTTCAGAATAAAGAACTTTTGGGAAATGCCGAAAATCAACTGAACATAACGAGAGAAAATATTGCTCGCAGGGAACAGCTCATTGAAGCGGGAAAATTGGCGGAAGGCGAAATTTTCGAGCTGAAGGCACAACAAGCCAAAGAAGAATTAAATCGTGTACAAGCACTTAACAATCTGGAGCTTGTACTCCTGGATTTAGCCCTTGTAATGGATTTGGAAGACGCGACGGGGCTGGATGTCGTAATACCGGCGGATTTATTGGAAAACGAATTAGCCTTGCTTTCCGCGAACGACGTTTACGAGAGTGCTATACAAACCCGACCCGAAATCAAATCGGCAGAATATCTTTTGCTAAGCAACGAGAAAAATCTGGACATTACCAAAGCCGGTGTTTTACCGTCTTTATCGCTTGGCGCGTCTTGGGGGACAGGTTACTACAAAATGAGCAATCTATCCCAAAATTCTCCCTTTACCGATCAATTCAAAAACAACATGAGTACCGGAATTGGACTGAATCTCTCCATTCCGATTTTCAATCGTTTTGAGACCAAAAATCAGGTAAAGAATGCCGAATTGGCCATCCGATCAAGTAAGTTGGAGATAGAAAATGTAAAAAAAGAAATCAAGAAAAACGTACAACAAGCCTATTATAACGCCATCGCGGCAAAGAATCGCTGGGAAGCCAGCGAAAAATCCGTAACAGCGAATGAAGAATCCTATCGCTTCGCCAACCAAAAATTTGAAGTAGGCAGAGCCAATCCATACGAAGTCAATTTGGCAAAAAACAACTTAACTCAATCCATTTCGGAACGAACGCAAGCGAAATACGAATATGTTTTCCGATTAAAAATACTGGAACTTCTGAAATAGTATTGGAGAAAATCAAAACAAAACAACTGAACCCATTAATTGATGAGAAAATGAATGCTGAAAATATTAAGTCTCAAATGCGGAAAGGCTATCTGGAATACTGTATCCTATTGATTCTGAAAGGAAAGCCCGCGTACGCGTCCGATATCATCACGGCACTCAAAGCTGTGAAAATGATCGTGGTAGAAGGGACGTTATACCCACTGCTTACTCGGCTGAAAAACAATGAATTACTCGATTATCGCTGGGAGGAGTCCACACAAGGACCACCCAGGAAGTATTATGCCGTTACAGAAAAAGGCGAAGTGTTCTTATCCGAACTCGACAACGCTTGGCAAGAACTCAATGACGTGGTAAAAAATTTAAAAGAAAATTGAAAAAATCAAACAGATGAAAAAGACCTTAACAATCAATCTGAACAACGCCGTTTTCCACATTGACGAAGACGCGTACGAATTGCTTCAATCCTATCTTATCGAAGTCGGCAATCATTTGATGAACGAGAAGGAAAAATTCGAAATAATGGCGGATATCGAAGCACGGATCGCCGAACTCTTCAACGAAAAAATGGACAAACAAAAAAACGTAGTTACCATTGACGATGTCGATACTGTGATTACCATCATGGGCAAGCCGAGCCAGTTTGTGATAGAAGATGACAAGGAAGCCGAACGCGAGCAAGAAAACAAGCAATCTTCTTCGACTGAAAATTCGTCTCAAAAGCACAGAGCAAAAAAATACTACCGAGACATCGACAATCAATTGCTGAGCGGTGTAGCGTCCGGATTGGGCGCGTACCTAAACTGGGATACGACGCTGATACGCATCATTTTTGTGGTGTTGGCATTTGTTACCAGCGGCACCTTCGTGTTGATTTACCTGCTGATGTGGTTAATTGTACCGAAGGCGGAAACTACCGCTCAAAAATTAGAAATGCACGGCGAAGACGTGAATATCGAAACTATCAAGAATAAAATGGCGGATGCCAAAGAATATCTTGAAAGCGATCAATTCAAAAGTTCAGCGACAGAAGTAGGTCATGGACTTTGGAACGCGTTGCGAATCTTTCTGAAAATACTCGTTACGCTTTGTATCGCGATTGTAGGTGTCGTGGGAGTCGTGCTTATTGCCGGACTGTTATTCGGGCTGATAGTCTTCTTGCTTGAACCGGAAGCGGTAACAAGCATTTCGCCGGATTTTTTTAGTTTGTTCGAATACAGTTCCCCGGACCGGATTATATTGTTGATTATTTCTTTGCTGTTGATTATCGGTTGTCCGTTATTCGCCCTCATATATTGGAGTACCGGGGTTGTTTCTAAAACCAAGAAACAACGACCGGCAACAGCACTTTGGGTGTCGCTGGTACTCTGGCTTGCCGGAATTTTTATGTTTGTCGGTGCCGGTGCCGGTTCTATTAAAAATTTAAAAGACAGTGATTTCATTACCAAAAACCGGTATTTTGATTCTGAGTCCGACAAAGCCGATTATCAGACAGAAATTAGAACAGTACCCCGTTTCAAATCCTTTGAAGCTACAGGAGCCGTATCGGTTGAACTGACACAACAACCTACCCAAAGTCTTGAAGTAAGGACGCTGAGCGAATATCTGCCCAACGTAAAAACAGAAGTGGTTAATGGCGTATTGAAAATATATTCGACAGACGCTTTGATACGTCCGGGTATTAAAGTTAAAATAGGGATTGATTCGCTCGAAAATATCTCGGCAAGCGGAGCGTCCAACATCGACTTTGAAAACGCGTTTCATCTTAAAAAATTGAATATTGAGCTACAAGGCGCGAGTAATTTGGACTTAGATGTAAGTTCGGCACAGAAATTGGATATAACGCTACAAGGCGCGAGCAAATTAGAAGCGTCCGGGGCGGCAGACACGCTGATTGTCGTTGGCGAAGGTGCTTCAAAAGTAGATATGGATGATTTGCGGGCAAAAGTTTTGAATATTAAAATGAGCGGTGCAGGGAAAGCCGAAGTGTATGCTTCAGATGAATTTAACGGAAAAGCGTATGGCGCAAGCAGAATCACATGCAAAGGAAGTCCGTCGAAACGTACAAGTGATAGCAATACCGGTTCATCAATCCGATACGAATAACAATTAATACGTTGCTGAAATGAAACAGCCATGTAAAAATAACTTTGACACACAAAGGGATGATTAATGGCATGTTCCATGTGTCCTTAATGTAAAAGAATAAATTATAAACACATGAAAAAGAATTTTTTAATTATAATGGGGTTAGCACTTGTATGCGCCTTCCCGACATTTTCGCAATCAGACAATACGTTCGAATTAATTACCGAAAGCCGCGATCTGTCAGCTTTTGATGCCATACACGTAACAGGAAGATTTAAGATCGTCCTGACGGACGCTCCCAAGCAAAGCGTCAAAGTAACTGTTCCGGACAAATTTTTGGAAACGGTGGAAACAACCGTAAGAAATGGCGAACTGACGATTCAAATGATTGAGCCATCGAACGATAAGGGTAGCAACGTGCTGGAAGGGCTAAAAGCCAAATACAACGACTACCTGATACGTCAACCGATTGAGATCCATGTTGGAGTAAGCAACTTGAAAAGTATTATAGCCAAAGGCACGTCTCGGATTGAGACAACAGGTTCGCTGAATGTCTCAAACTTGAACGTGGAACTCAATGGTGCGTCCAAAGCCCGGCTAAAAGCCGACATCGGCAATAACTTGACGGTTTCACTTTCGGAAGCCGCCAAGTTAGATATAGATGGTACCGCTAAAAATCTTGATATAACCGCTAATGGCGCCGCGTCGTACAACGGGAATACCATGTTGGCGAAACATGTGAAAGTAGAACTCAATGGCGCCAGCCGAGCCGAAGTTTACGCGGATGATAGTTTTGATGCCGTGTTAAATGGCGCGACAAAAGTCGTTTGTAGTGGAAGTCCCAAGTCCATTAAACAGCAGGCTTCACGCGGATCAAGCATTACCATCAACTGAAAAACTCTATACAAGCTAAACGCTGTAAATCAAAACAATAAAAGCGAGTTGACAAAAATCCGGACGTCCGTGTAATAAGCTAATCTTAAAATGATTGTAAAATCGAAGGTGCAAACAATCTTTATCTGACAAGGTGGGCAACTTGAGTTAATTAACAATTGGAGAACATTTGTTAACAAAATTTATTTGTTATTTATTCTAAATTTGCCTGTGGATTCAGTTTGATAGATAAAAGATACCAACGATTTTTTTAGCTACTCTTATATCATTCGCGTTTCATCATAACAAATCCGAAATAATTCATCAAAAATTTGATACAAAAAACATGGAAGTAAAAGAAATGAAAAAAGCTTTCCAAGAAGCTTATGGACACGATGCTGAAGCGGTATATTTTTCACCCGGACGTGTAAATCTTATCGGCGAACACACAGACTATAACGGCGGTTTTGTATTTCCCTGCGCGCTAAGTTTCGGAACTTACCTGCTCTTGCGCAAAAATGGAGAAAAATTTGTTCGATTCCGTTCACTTAATTTGCCCGAAGAAGTAACCGTTTCATTGGATAAATTAACCGAACGGTTGGAAAATAAATCGTGGGCTAACTATCCGTTAGGCGTGTTTGCTCAATTCGTAAAACGTGGCTATAAAATTGGAGAAGGTTATGATATTATGATTTGGGGAAACGTGCCAAATGGAGCGGGATTATCATCATCCGCTGCGCTTGAAGTCGTTACCGCGTATGCATTGAACGACCAATTGGGAACTTCCCTAAACCGTGCCGAACTGGCTAAAATAGGTCAGAAATCGGAGCACGAATTCGCTTTGGTCAACTGCGGAATTATGGATCAGTTTGCCAGTGCACACGGAAAAAAAGACAACGCCATCTTCTTAAATTGCGACACACTTGATTATGAGTGGGTTCCTGTCAAATTAAACGGCGTTAAAGTAGTGATTTCCAATACGCATAGCCCCCACAAATTGGATAGCGGTGCGTATAACGACCGTGTTGCGCAATGTCAATTGGCAGTAAAACAAATCAACGAAGTTCGTCCTATTAAATATCTGGCAGAACTGACAGAAGAAGAATTCAAAACCGTAGAAAATGCGATTACAGATGAAGTTGCTCACAAACGTGCCCGTCACGTTGTCGGAGAAGTGCAACGCACAACAGACGCAGTTAAAGCGTTGAAAGCCGGCGATTTGAAAAAATTTGGAGAATTAATGAACGCTTCACACGTTTCTTTGCGTGATGATTACGAAGTTACCGGTCCGGAATTAGATGCTATGGCAGAAGCGGCTTGGAAAATTGACGGCGTTATCGGGTCGCGAATGACCGGCGGCGGCTTTGGTGGTTGCACCGTTTCGCTTGTAAAAGACGAAGCCATAGACGAATTTATCGAAAAAGTCGGCGCAGAATACGAAAAGAAAATTGGGATTAAACCTGATTTTTATATTGCGGAAATCGGCGACGGTGCAAAAAGAGTAGAATAATGACACAAATAGCTCTATATACGTTAAAAAATAAAAAGGGCATGTCCGCCGAGATATGCAATTACGGCGCGCGAGTTACGAAACTGAATGTGGCGGATAAAAAAGGTAAATTTGCAGACGTAGTGTTAAGTTTCGATACATTGGAAGAAATTACAACCCGAGAAACCTATTTCAACGCTACCTGTGGTCGGTATGCCAATCGCATTAAAAACGGCAAATTTTCTCTTGACGGGAAAGAATACGCTTTACCTGTAAACAACGGTCCAAACTCGCTACACGGCGGTATCGAAGGTTTTAACATGAAGGTGTGGGACATCAAGTCTGTTTCTGAAAATAAAATAACGCTTCATTATCTTTCTCCGCATGGCGAAGAAGGCTATCCCGGCAATTTGGATGTTACCGTTACGTATGAAATAACGGATGACAACGAATTGAAAATTCATTACGAAGCGACAACAGACAGACCAACCGTCATTGGATTGACAAATCACTCCTATTTCAATCTGAAAGGCGCGGGCGAAGGTTCCGTAGGGAATCATTATCTTCAACTGAACGCGGATTTTCATACGGAGTTGGATGATAACACTTGTCCGACAGGCGTAGTATTGAAGGTAGATAATACGCCTTACGATTTCAGGCAACCAACGCTACTGGACGACCGGATGAACCACGACGTGTATAAACCAAACCGGGGAATCGATGACAACTGGGTTATTCGCAAGGAGCAACCCGGCGATTGCGCTTTTGCCGGCTATGTTTATGAGCCCAAAAGCGGACGAAAAATGGAAGTGCACACGACCCAACCCGGCGTACAAGTTTATACCGCCAATTGGGTGGATGAACAAATCGGGAAATATGGGAAAACCTATCATTCGCAATGCGCCGTTTGCCTTGAAACGCAAGGTTTCCCCGCATCGCCCAATTTCACGCATTTCCCAAGCACGGTTCTTCGTCCCAACGAGAAGTACGACGAATGGTGTATTTATAAATTTTCAGCGGAATAAAAACTTCATTTTGTTTTGATTATAGAAAAACGACTTAATACGATTTGCTACGTAAAGTCGTTTTTTTTTGTTTAATAAATTCACACGACAAGCAAAAAGAGTTGAAAAACTTTGCAATTCAAGTGTTTTATTGTAACTTCGTAACAATAAGTAATATAATTTTTTTTAACCATTTTCCCCTGACCATTTTTATGAAACAGCCATGTGAAAATAACTTTGACACACAAGGGGATGATTAATGACGTGTTCTCTGCCTGTTGCAGACAGGCATGCGTCCTTAATAAGAAAAATCAAAAATAAACACATGAAATTAAGTTACATCTTTACAGGTATTTTACTCGTTTTTTCAACTGTTTTACTTGCTCAAGAACGCGTAGTAAAAGTTGATTTTGAAGCCAATGCTTTCAAGAATTCGCCACTTATTCCTTACGACAAGCCGTTTATGATCGAAGGTGAGGTATATCGTGATGTCGAATACGTTCAAGTAGAGATTTATGATGCGGGAGGTCGGAGGTCGCTCCATACTTTCAATTGGAATCGCGATGAACGGAACCTGTCCGAAACCTTTAGCATCGCCATTCCGGCAATCTTAGCGGCAAACAACAAGTACGATTTTAAGATTATCACCTACAAGTTATTGAGCGATTTTCAGAAAAAAGAATTAGTTGAAAATTTAGGGCAACGCATTGCCTATTATTTTCTGAATAATTACCAATTTGATGGTAAAAAAGTTTCGATCAAAAACCCGAACAAAACGTATAAAGGATTACAAGCGTTGATTGATGAAGCCTTAGCGCTTCAACTTTCTAAAAACAGTGTTTCAATAATAGCTCCAAGCACCTTAATCTTGGAAGAACTTAAAAAAACGGAAGACTTTAACTTTAACGCCTATTTGAAGAAAAACACCGTTGCTGATAGAGACTGCATTGCGAATAGTTTGATTGAAAACAAGGTTAACCACATTACCGATATGGTCATGTCGGAGCTTATGCCGTATCTGAATAGCCAGCTTGTACAACAACATCGAAATATGCTTATTCCATCTGTATCAACAGATAAAGCTCCCTTTACCCTCCCGGTCAATGTCGGAGCTTATGCCTGGAATATGAATATTTTTGATGATGTCAAAAATTACGATAAAACCAACTTTACCATAGGAGCGGGGATCTCTCTGCCTTTTTACAGAAACTCAACCAAAGCCGGGAGAAGTCGTGTCATCGACGAGCCCGGAATTTCATTGGGTGTTCTTTTCAAACCAATAGCAGACGAAGATGGTACAAAATTTACAACTCCGGGCATTAATCTGCCTGTTTATACAGCGCTTGGCGTTCGACTTTTCAAAGTAACGCGGTTAAATGCCGGAGTACTTTTCGTAAATGAAACCGGAAGTGGAAATATTAATAATTTGCAAATAGTTCCAACAATTGGGTTGGCATTTGAATTGGATTTATGGTTAGGAATAAAAAGATAAATAATTTTGCGGGACTTATCATTTTGATCGTCCTTTTATTTGCCACAGCTTGCAGTACTCCCAAAAGGAGCGGTGTTGCTCTTTTTGTTCCCGAACGTGACTTTCGTAATCATCCTGTAAATGTGTCTTCTCAAACCCAAAAAGTAAAACTCGACACATTTTCTTTGTCAGACAACCCAAAATTTAGCTTACCGAATACTTCTCCCGGCGATAATCCCAAAACGATTAACGACTTGGATTTGACTAAAATCAGAATTACGAACGCGAGTGTAGATTCCGGGAATGCTAATAAACATATAGATTTCGCAATCGAACAGAACGCGGACAACGAGAAAGATACATCAATTGTTGAAAAACAGCAAGCTGCAACAGATCGTTTTGTAACCACGTCAGATGAAAAGCAGGGCGATATTTTACAAAAAACAATCGTAGTTTCTACGTATAAAGAAGCATCTCCTGAAAATCGAGACTCGCTTTCAAACATAAAAAGTCTAATTCGCTCCGAAGAATTATTCCATTCGGATGAAGCAAGTAACAAAGAATTGGTCGAAAAAAAAATAATTACCGATACCGTTTATATCCAAATCCCGACTCATACCAACAAAATCACCGATACGCTAAATCGACCAATAAACCAAAAACAACCGGATTTTGAACACGAACAACAAAATAGAATTTCAATTGCGGAAAGTAAAAACTACACCACTAAGATTCTTAATTCAAAACCGAAAGATTATTTAAGTCAAGAACGTAATTCAGAAAATCAATACAATTACGCCACTTCAAGTCAAATTACTTCTTTGCAAAATGAAGCAGCTAATTTGTTACGCCAAAATCAAGAATTGAAAAATGCTATCGATGCAACCAAAAGCAGTATCGAAATAAACAGTGCAACAAATCACGAACCAACCCTGAACAACGAGCAACTGATTGCAGACGTTGAGACGACTTTAGATAGAGCAGTAGAAGCAACGACACTTGCTCAATCAATACAAACACCATCCAATGACACTGTAACCTATAAAATACGACAGGATACAACTCAGCTACAAGACACCATCTCCAAAGTGCTACTAACAGAAAGTAGCGTAATGACCGAGCAGCTTAAAGACAGTATTTCGCAGCTTCAGGCTTACATCCGTTTGAAGAACAGAACTCTGGACTCTTTGGAAAGTAAACTCGTAGCAAATTCTCCTCTAAATGACACCATTCTAACAACGATTTATTTTGCTCCCGGGAAAACAATTGGTATCGACCAAAAGGAAAAACTACAAGATTTAATGGTAAAAATCAACGATAAAAAAGTGGTAAAAATTTTGCTGCTCAGCTATACCGACAGCTCCGGTTCTTCACACTTAAACTTAAAACTCTCCAATCGACGGGCAGTTCAGTTGGTTGATGAATTGACAAAATTGGGAATTGCTCAAGAAAAAATTTTGCTACAATATTTTGGGAGTAAATTCGCGTCAGACGAAGCGATCGACAATGAGCGAAGAGTAGAAATTCTGGCTGAAATCAGTCAATAAACGGTCAAATAATTGCTAACAGATTTAAAAAAAGATATTTTTACAGATTAAAATCAAGTCCATTTCGAGAAATCTTTTTCTCCGAAAAAATTCTGGTCAGAGGACTTGCAAGAGAAGTAAAGAATATACGAATAGTGGGATTTAAAACAGTAAGAGTGTTTTTTACGCGACTTATCAGAGAAGTAAAGCTATGCTTCCATGTACACAAAACAATTCATGTATTCACAGATAAAACATTATTGCTATGAGATACTTATTAACTAATTCAATTCTTACGTTTGGAGCTTGCCTTGCTATGCCTACACAGGCACAGAAAGATGCAAAAACGATTTCTTCAGAGAAACCCAATGTCGTCTTGATCTATGCCGACGATATCGGATATGGAGACTTTTCGTGCTACGGTGCGCACCGTGTAGAAACACCCAATGTGGATATGCTTGCCAATAATGGGTTGCGTTTCAGGAATGCACATGCCGTGGCAGCTACCAGTACCCCTTCGCGTTACGGCATGTTTACCGGCGAGTATCCATGGAGAAGGAAAGGGACAGGAGTTGCTCGCGGAGACGCGGGGCTCATCATCAAGCCACACCGATATACTGTCGCCAAACTGATGAAAGAAGCGGGGTTTACCACCGCAGCAGTCGGGAAATGGCACCTTGGTATGGGAGAAAATACCGGCACGCAGGATTGGAATGGAAGAATCGCTCCCGGACCGTATGAAATAGGCTTCGATTACTCCTACCTGATGGCAGCTACGGGAGACAGAGTACCGTGTGTTTATTTAGAGAACCAGAAAGTAGCGAATCTTGACCACTCGGATCCGATTTATGTAAATTATGTAACAAATTTTTCCGGGGAGCCTACCGGCAAGGATAATCCCGAATTACTGACAAAATTGCGTCCGAGCCACGGGCATGATCAGAGTATCGTCAACGGTATCTCGCGCATCGGGTATATGAAGGGAGGAGAGACCGCTCTTTGGAAAGATGAAACAATCGCGGACAGTATCACTATTCACGCTGTACGGTTTATCGAGCGGAACAAGGATAAGCCCTTTTTCCTCTATTTCGGCACTAACGACATCCACGTGCCACGCTACCCGAATGAACGATTTCGGGGTAAAACCGAGATGGGACACCGCGGCGACGCTATCGCACAATTCGACTGGTCGGTGGGCGAAGTGATTCGCGCGTTGAAAGAAGCGGGTATCTTTGAAAACACGCTGATTATCTTGTCCAGCGATAACGGTCCGGTGGTGGACGACGGCTACCAAGATGAAGCCGTAGAACGCTTACTGGATCACAAACCATGGGGACCATATCGTGGTGGCAAATACAGTATGTTTGAAGCCGGAACCCGAGTACCTTTTATCGTCCATTGGCAGAAAGTGGTTCGTCCGGGTGTTTCCGACGCGCTGGTTTCCCAGATTGATTTATTAGGTTCCATGGCTGCACTAACCGGGCTAAATGCGGATGAAGAAAAATTGTGCGACAGCCGGAATCAACTTCCCGCTTGGCTCGGTCTTGATGATGAAGGGCGTGAATATGTCGTCGGTGCCGGTTCCTCGCTCATGATTCGCACGAAGGAATGGAAGTATATTGAACCCAATAAGGGTAGCTCTTACAGCAAGTACACCAACACCGAAATGGGAAATAGTCCCGAAGATCAACTTTACCATCTCCTCTACGACCGTGGCGAATACGACAACGTAGCCGGAGAGAACCACCTGAAGGTACGATTCTTTAAGCAGATACTTGAAGATGAGAAGCGCAAAGGCGTAGGTATGGAGCTGTAAGAGCAAATGAATCGATGTGTAGATTAAATGGGTATTGATATTTTTCCCTTATCACATCATCTCTACCTAAGATAAGTCATGCTGTGATTACATTTTGTTGATTTGAGAATCATGTTCATGAAAGATTTAAGGATTAAATTCGCTACAATCTGCGGGAACTAAACGATTGTCAGAAACGACAATTTATTGATTTTCAGACTTTTTTAATTCAATAATAATCGACTATAAGCGAAAATGTTTTGATGCTTCTCATTTTCGTACATAGCAACAAAAGCAACTCTACACAAGTTGCTTTTGTTGCTAATATTGAAATAATATCTTATTGGTTGTTGTATCTGTTCATCAAATCTCGAATCTCTTCTCCTCGTACATCATCATTCAAAACATTTCTACCGGGTTTCTCCAATATCGAACTCGAATTGGCAACCTTTTGCATTTTGTTAGCCATATTCGTACGGGGGCTACGCGAAAGCACCGGATTAAACGAACCGCCAATTACCGTAAGCGCTTTGTTCAACATTACGTCATTGGTATCTCCAAACGGAACTATACGAAGATCTTCTAATTCATCAACTTCGTAATTTGGGATAAACCCGGATGTAAAATCGGACTGATTCAAACTGTTGTAGTATTTGGCTATGATAGGCTGCATACCCCACTTGTTTTTAGCGTCGTTTTCTTCGTAGAGACTGACGGAACCAACGTTTTTACCAACTGTGGTTTCGCCGATTAAAATTACGTCCATATAGGGTTTCAACCCGTTAATAATCATTTCGCTCGCGGATGCAGTCCAGTTGGATACCAATATGTATAAGCGCGGCAAATTCAACTTGGGCACATCAGCAATTTTAAATCCTTCTGAGGTGATCTGATCAATGAAGGTGGTCTTGTTAAAATCGCTACCATACATTTTTATATATTCCCCCTGAACAAGCGAGTTATAATTGACTGTCAAGAAAATTTTATCGGTAGTACGCTCCGGCACCAAGGCACTGGCAAGCGCTGTTGCGGTAGAAAGTGCTCCCCCACCATTGTAGCGCAAATCAAGAATTAATTCGGTTGCCCCTTTAGCTTGTAGGTCTGACAAAGTGTTCATCAGCAGTTTGTCATAATAATGTGTGCCATCCCCTTTATCTCTGGCAAAGAAATTATACACCAAATAGCCCACTTTCGTATTGTTGGGCGTGGTATAGACACTGTCCATATACACAGGGATTTCCGCGAAATTCTCGTGCATCTGCACGCTCACATCGCCGGATAACGTCAATTTGTATTCGTTCGAAGTAGAATCGAAAATCCAATCCGCCATTTTTAGAGATTTAGTTCCGGTTCCACCCGTAAGGGTTTTAAAATTTGATTCGGTAATATCTTGTCCATCTATCGCAACAACCCATCGTCCTTTTTCTATTCCCTTAGCCTGAGCGTCTGAGCCTAACTTTGGGTAAAGTACCAGCAGGTAGTATTGAACAGGACTTGAATCTGACAGTTTTACACGAACATATTCAAAACCAATGTCATGAGAAACTACGCCTCCTAAAGAATTTAACAGATCAACATAATTTTCCTGTATCCAGGAGAATCGGTCTCCATCCGGATTAGACGTTGCATTATATGTGCTTAGCAATGAAGTGAAGAACTTATCCGGAGTCAGCTTATAATCCGGACTTTTGGGAATTTTAGTATTCCACAAATAGTAGATATTCATTTGCTCGTATATCCAATCGTTAACATACTTATTGGGATTCTCGACGATTGGATCGGGATCAGGCGTAGGATCGTTATCTTTGCAAGCGGGCAAGGATAGTAACGCGAAAAAAGACAATACAAAAAATAAATTTAGAATTTTCATGTGTTTGTGTTTGTTTTTTCATTAAGAATGTGTATGTAATACGCTGTTAGTCATCTTCTTGTATGCAAAAATTATTTTTAAATAGCTGTTTCATAATTTGAATAAAAATAGATTAGAGATATAAAATTTAAAAAAACAGATATAAATACCAAAATTATAAAAAAAAATCGAACTAATCACCGATTATTTTCTTTTCCTTACCACACATTAAAAACCGGAGATACTTATCTCCGCACGATTAAAAGTTCACTTTCTCCAGCTTTAAAACTTCGTTCAGTTTATACCTGCCATTGACTAAATGTACAGAGCAACATTCGCTGTAATTATCATGCTCGAAAAATAGAATTTGATTCTTTTCAACCGCTTCGCCGAGCATTCGTTCCTTCTCTTCCATGGAAGTGATTGGGTAAGTGTCGTAAGACGAAACCCAAGCTATCGGTATGGAAGCTAATACGGGTATCACATCACCGGCATAAACCAAGGTTTTGCCATTGGAGTGGAAATAGGGACTGATCTGCCCATTGGTATGCCCGTCGTATATTCGAAGCTCCACTTCGGGGCATAACCACTGATCTTCAGAAATAAGTTTTAGCTTTCCCGCATTCTCTACCGGAATCATATTTTCTCGGAAGTAAGATTCTCCTTCGCGCACATTTGGGTGGATGAAATTCTCCCATTGCGTTTTGCCGACCCAGTGAACCGCGTTGGGAAATGTCAACGCCAACTCGCCATCCGTGTCGAAATAGGTACAACCGCCACAGTGATCAAAATGCAGGTGGGTCAGCACAACATCTGTTACGTCTTCACAGGTATATCCCAATTTATTCAGTTCGATTTCAAAATCAACGGTATCCTGCATGCGGTAGTACTTGGTTTTGTCCATGTGCTTATTGCCCACACCGGTATCGACAAGTATCAATTTGTCGCCGGTATCAGCCAGCATACACCGCATAGCCAGCGTACAAAAATTCTCTTCGTCACAAGGGTAACGCTTTACCCACGCTTTTTTAGGTACTACGCCAAACATGGCACCACCGTCGGCAATAAAGGTTCCGGCTTCGATTTTATATAATTTCATAGGTTTTATGTGTTGATTTAACAATTTGTTTGTACATTTGCTATTGGAAATCTCTGAAAAAGAAGTTCTAAGGAATAATACTTTACCCGAAGAAAAAAAAGAAAATCATTCTTCAGAAATTCAAATCACAAACTTCCGACTCTTTTTCTTCTGCAAATTTACAAAAAAAAAACAGGATATGTTTCGCGTTCATTTTATAGCTATTGGTGGTGCCGCCATGCACAATCTGGCAATTGCGCTACACCAAAAGGGTACGTATGAAGTTACCGGTTCAGATGACGAAATTTTCGAACCTTCACTAAGCAAATTACAAGAAAACGGATTACTCCCTTCGGAAATGGGTTGGTTTCCCGAAAAAATCCACCACCATTTAGATGCGGTAATACTCGGCATGCACGCTCGTGCGGACAATCCGGAACTGCTCCGCGCGAAAGAACTTAAACTCAAAATATACTCATTCCCTGAATATCTTTACGAACAAACTCGCACCAAAACACGAATCGTTGTGGGTGGAAGTCATGGCAAAACAACCACTACAGCTATGATTCTATACGTAATGAAGAGATTAAACGTGAAAGTTGATTATATGGTGGGGGCGCAGATTGAAGGATTTGACAATATGGTCAGCCTGAGCGACGATGCCCGTGTCGCGGTTTTTGAAGGAGATGAATACCTGACTTCTTCGCTCGATCCAAGACCGAAGTTCCACCTATACAAAGCCCATATCGCCATTCTTACCGGTATCGCGTGGGATCATATCAACGTTTTTCCAACATTCAATAACTATCTTGACCAGTTCCGTAAGTTTGTGGAAACGATTGAAACACAAGGAAGACTGATTTATTTCGATGGAGACGAAAATCTGAAACAAATCGTACAACACACCAAGCGGTCGGACATCGTTACTTTTCCCTATCATACGCCCACGTATGAAATCCGGAATGGGATAACCTACGTAAAAACAAAAAAAGGAGAAATTGCCTTGAAAATTTTTGGAGAACACAATCTTCAAAATATGGAAGCGGCTAAATTGGTTTGCAAACAGGTTGGGATACAGGAAGACGCTTTTTATGAAGCCATTGCCGATTTTCCGGGTGCTTCCAATCGAATGCAGAAAATTGTAGAAAAAAAGGATAGGACAGCTTTTAAGGATTTCGCACATTCTCCATCCAAACTGCAAGCAACCGTCAAAGCGGTACGAAATCAATATCCGGAAAGAAAAATCATAGCCTGCATGGAATTGCATACGTTCAGCAGTCTGACGGAAGAATTTCTACCCCAATACAACGGAAGCATGCAGGACGCGGACGTCGCTTTCGTTTATTACAGTCCTGATGTGGTCAAGCACAAGCAATTGAAAGCGATTGATACCGATGATGTGAAAGACGCGTTTGGTGGAAAGCACGTTACCGTATTTACCGATTTCGAAGAGTTTCAAACTAAACTACACGAACTCGATTATAAAAATTCTGTTTTACTGCTGATGACTTCGGGAAATTTTTCCGGTGTCAATTTGATTCAATTCGCGGAAGAATTGTTACAGTAATATCCCATACGAACCAATGATAAAAAAAGACCGACTGACAAACGGTCTTTTTTGTTGGTCTTTGCGACTCCAAAACTTACAATTCCGACAAAATTTAAGTACATTTGCATCTGAAAAATAGATTTCTCCGAAAATGGGAAAAGAAAATATAGACAAACAACTTCTGTTAGATAAGCGTTATATGCGAATGGCGCGTATTTGGGCGGAAAATTCGTACTGTGAACGCCGAAAAGTCGGCGCGCTTCTCGTGAAGAACAAAATGATAATCTCAGACGGCTACAACGGTACGCCTTCGGGTTTTGAAAATACTTGCGAAGATGAAAACAACGTTTCAAAGCCTTACGTGTTACATGCCGAAGCCAACGCGATAAGTAAAGTTGCCCGCTCACACAACAGCAGTGATGGAGCTACCCTTTACGTAACAGCTTCTCCGTGTATAGAGTGTAGCAAACTGATTATTCAAGCCGGCATAAAACGAGTAGTATATGGCGAAACCTATCGCATTATGGATGGTGTTGATCTTTTGAAACGTGCGGGAATTGCCGTTGATTTTTTGGAAAACATGGACTAAATTATTGAAAAAAGAATGAGTACAAAAAGAAATATCTGGATAATCGTGATAATCGTTCTTTCGGCGATTGCCGGATTGGTATTGGGAAATCGAATGGCAGACAGGGCAAATAAAGGACAAAGCCTTAGGGATTTATCGGGTCTGTTCTCCATTCGTGGCTCCAATAAAGTGAGTGAATTACTTACATTGATTAATACCCAATACGTGGACGATGTCCCCATTGACAGTCTGACCGATGAAGTGATGGCAGAAATTATTTCCAAATTAGACCCACACTCGGTTTATATACCGGCAAAAGACTTGGAAGCAGTCAATAGCGAGTTGGAAGGGAGTTTTAGCGGTATCGGCGTACAGTTTAATATCCAGAATGACACGGTAATGATTGTATCGGTCATCAGTGGCGGACCGTCCGAGAAAATCGGATTAATGGCCGGCGACAGAATTATTGAAGTGAATGACACGGCTTTTGTTGGTAAAAACGTCGTCAGCAACGAAAAAGTGATGCGGAAACTTCGCGGACCAAACGGAACGGATGTTAAAATAGGCATTAAACGAAATGGCACCCAAGAAATGCTGTCATACATCATAACACGCGGAGAGATTCCGGTCAATACCGTAACTGTAGCTTATATCATTGAGCCCGGAGTAGGATTTATCGGTCTGAACAGCAATTTTGGAAACAACACGTACAACGAATTTCAGCACGCGATAGCAGAACTAAGGGCGAAAGGGGCGAAAAAATACATCATCGACTTGCGCGAAAACACGGGCGGATTAATGGACATCGCTATACGCATGATTAATGAATTTCTACCGAAAGGACAGATGATTGTCTATTCCGAAGGGAAAGCTTATCCCCGTCAAGAATTCAAAGCTGATGGCTCCGGAACCTGCGTAAACAATCCTGTCGTTGTGCTGATTGACGAGTTTAGCGCTTCAGCCAGTGAAATATTCGCGGGAGCCATTCAAGACAATGACCGTGGTGCTATTATCGGTCGGCGTTCTTTCGGCAAAGGGTTGGTACAAACCCAGATTCCGTTTTCGGACGGCTCTGCCGTAAGATTGACCGTAGCCCGGTATTATACTCCTTCGGGAAGAAGCATACAGAAACCTTACACCATCGGGAATGGTAAAGATTATGAAATGGATTTGGTCAATCGCTTTGAACACGGCGAGTTTGATAGCAAAGACAGCATTCAGGTAGCAGATTCATTGAAATATAAGACTTTAAAGGGCAGGACAGTTTATGGCGGTGGCGGAATTATGCCCGACGTATTCGTACCGCGCGATACTTCGAACTATTCGCCTTACCTGACCAAAGTAGTCAACTATGGATACATTTATCAATACGCGTTCCGCTATACCGACAAAAATCGGAACAACTTGAAACAGTACAAGACGTGGCAGGAAATGGACAAATACCTTTCTTCTCAAAATTTACTGCCCGACTTTGTTGCGTTTGCGACCACAAAAGGCATACAACCGGTTCAACGTGAAATAAACGTATCGAAAAATCTTATTCAAAATCAGATCAAGTCGTATATAGTTCGCAATGTGCTGGGAGACAGTGACTTTTTCCCACTGCTAAATAAGGATGACGCTACAGTGAAGAAAGCACTGGAAGAGATTCGGAAAAAATAGGATTTACTCTAAAGAAAAATCTAACAGACTAAGAAGTAATTCTTTCTCACTACTTAGCTGTGCGATACACTAAAACCCTCGCTTAGTCAAGTAAATTTGGCTTCTGCCCCCTCAAAAAAGATAAAAAAGCTTCGTTCCTCCCTTAACTATAATATGCAAGATTTCATAAAACTCTATATATTTGCATACTGCACTAATTAACACGAGTAAAAAAACGATTAACAAATTAAAAGTAGTTTTAGTATTAACCAGGCGGGTTAATAACGACATTTTTTACGTGTCAAAGTATTCATAAACAGCTATTTGTGTAGAATAATATCACGTTATATTAGTGTCGGGTTAATAGCATACGAAAAGACCGACAAATGGCTTGCTAAATAATTAGACAAGAACGAAGTTGCTGTTTCTCGATAGTGTACCAATGAAGTAAAGCTGTCTTTGCATACATAGGTGGTAATTGCTGATTTGTTAGTAGTGGACGTCAAAGAGTTAATTAACCCAACACTTGAAGCAAAATGAAATTAGGTGGGTTCTAAAAATTCATTGGTCTCAGTCGTTAGTTGAAACTATGCACTTTCAGTGCAAGACTTTCAGTTTCTACAAATTTTTCACTCAAGTATGATATTGTCATTGTCATTGTTTTCGGGTTTTCTATGGTGTTCCAAATAATTTTGTACCATTTCGTCAGTAATGTTACCAGTACTCCAAACTCCGTATCCAATTGCCCAAAAATGTCGTCCCCGGTATTTTTTACTGATGTGAGAGAACTCTTCTTGTATTCTTCTTGAAGTTCTACCTTTTAGTTTTTTAACTAAATCACTTATGGATTTGCTTGGGAGATACTCGATATGAAGGTGTATGTGGTCTGAACTGACTACGCCTGAAAGAATTGTAACATCTTCAGTCATACAAATTTCTTTTATCAATGTTCTACATCTAACTTTAATATCTCCATCCAATACTTTATAACGATATTTTGTAACCCAAACAATATGAGCTGTAAGTCTTGAAATTGTGTGCCCATTAAATCGTTGTTTGTTTTCCATACTTCAAAAGTACATATTTCCACACAGTAGAAAGAATTTCATTCTTTCTTTTCAACAAACCTATGGACTTCCAGTCCATAGTGGTTTAGTTGCTTCTCATTTGCTTCTCATAAATTTAACAAAAGAGCTTTCCGGCAGCTTATGGGTAGTACCAAGCCGAACATTTTGACTTCGCTTACCCACTACTGATATATACACATAAACCGTTAAATCTGTCTGTTTGTTTTATAGTAATGGACGTAAGATATTTTTGCCGGTCAGCTTCGCATTCTCACAAAATCAGCTATCTTTTCAGGTTGGCTCTCAAATAGGTTTCCTACGACAACCATGTCGGCTCCGGCTTCATAGGCTTGTTGCAATTTTTCTACGGAGTTTATACCGCCACCCACTATCAAAGGGATGTCAAGCGACTGCTTTACGGCAGAAATCATTGTGGTCGGGACAGGATTTTTCGCGCCGCTACCGGCTTCCAAATAGACCATCTTCATACCGAGTAGCTCTCCCGCGACAGCCGTCGAAATACACAAATCAATGTTATCGGAATGAATCGGGTTCGTATCGCTTACACGCTGTACGGACGAACGTGTTGCTCCATCTATCAACAAATAGGCTGTAGGAATAACTTCAACAGTTGATTTTTTGATGATCTGAGCCGATTTTACATGCTGTCCTATCAGATAATCGGGATTTCTACCGGAGATTAACGAAAGAAAGAGTATCGCGTCTGCGCCTTCTGTAAATTGCGAAGCATCGCCGGGAAAAAGAATTTTGGGTATGGGTATATTTTGCAACGCTTCCACCAATTCGTCTGTACGGCAAGACTTACTACTTCCACCAATAAAAATAAAATCCGGTAACGCTCTGTGAAACTGAGATAACACGTTTTCGAGCAAGGCTCCGGTACATTTATCGGGGTCGAGCAACACGGCTAACATCTTTTTGCCGATTGCCTTTTTTGACAAAATATGTGGGTGGATTTCAGGCATTATCAATGCAATATGCTAATGTATAGGTACTTGCCAACAGGTAGTTTACTTGGTATTTTTTTTGTGTGTCCACATGCACTACTTCCAACTGACCTTTTTTTTTGATATGGAAAGGCAGAATTTGTAACTGTTCCGCGAAATTATAGGCTGTCTCGCCGATAATCTTATAGAGTGCTTCCTTTACCGACCAAACCACCCTGAGATAGTCAAGCGAGTTTGTTTTACGGTATTCTTCGAGTTCTGATTTCCCCAAAAAACGGGTGTGAATTTTCTCTAATTTTTGTGTAGGAACTTCAATATCTATACCAACTTCCGAACGGGGATGAACCATTACGGCGACTGAGTTCTGACAATGCGAAAAACTAATCTTGTTGCTTCCGTCTTTCAATTCCGGTTTGCCGTCGTAGGTATATTCAATCTCTTTTTCGATTCCACCCAGTGCCTGTTTCAAAGCAACCCGAATAGCCAAAAATTCCCTTTTTCGATGTTCCGGTTTGATTCGTTCCAGATCGGACAAATAATACGCTTCATCGTTTAATTCCGTTATTAATTTATCCAACGAATAATGGTTTTCTATGATACAAATCTTACCTTCATCGAAATATATTTGCTGGCAATCAATCATTTATGTTGAAAATAGAAATTGGATTTAAGATAAAGCATTTAGTTGTTACGGAAGACTTTTTCGTATGCACCCTTCGTGTTAAGCAGTTCGACCGCTTTCTGAAGCAGGTTATTTTCTTGCCCGATAATCCGGTAATACTCATTCACTTCCCACAGATTATTTGCGATAATGGCTTTCATCTGCAGTTTGATAAGTCGTTTGGAACGGTCGTATTCTTCCCGGTTGAATTTTATTTTTTCCTTTTCGCCTTCGGCAATAAGCGTTTGTAGCAATGCATCATCCACGGCAAATTCTTTGTTGAATTTTTCAAAAGTCTTGTATGCCGATTTCAATTTATCCCGATTCGTATTCATATATTGAATGATCACATTATTGATAATGCCTTTTCCCACCAGCTCCCGATGGTAAGCCGTATTGTCGGTAGTGTCAATCGGGACGAAGATATCTGGCATAATCCCGCCACCGCCATATACGGTTCGTTTTAGATTCAATGTTGTGTACTGTAGTGAATCCGGAAAATGAATGCTGTCAGCGTGTAGAAATTCGCCGTTGTTGTATCGGTCAATCAAATCTTTGTGATAATCTTTCACTCCTTTGTCATAAGGCTTTTGGATACTTCTACCGGTCGGCGTGTAGTATCTGGCTACGGTAAGTCGCATGAGAGAGCCATCGTTCAGGGGAAGTTCTCGTTGCACAAGTCCTTTCCCAAATGTTCTGCGACCGATTACTACGCCCCTGTCCCAGTCCTGAACTGCGCCGCTTAATATCTCGCTGGCTGACGCTGAATATTCGTCAACAAGGACTACGAGACGTCCCTTTTCAAAATTTCCCTTGTAAGTAGCGTTGGCATTTGTACGTGGAACGTGCTGTCCATTTGTATAAACGATCAATTTATCTGCCGGCAAAAATTCGTCAGCCAGTTCAATGGCTGTTTTCAGATAACCGCCACCGTTGCGTTCCAAACTCAGAATCAGATCTTTCAAACCATTGGATTTCAGTTTTTTGAGCGCGTCGTTAAACTCGTCGGTTGTGGTTGCGCCGAAATTATTCACATGGATGTAGCCAATATCGTCAGTAACCATGTAAGACGCGTCCACGCTATACAACGGGATTTTATCGCGGATTATTTTAAATGCAAGTAGATCGGGATTTACCCCGCGTTTCATTTTTACCCAAACCGGTGTTCCCCGTTTTCCGCGTAGTTTTTTTAATACATCCGAATTTTGGATTTTCACACCGGCAACCAACGTATCGTTTATCATCACGATTTTGTCTCCCGGCAATACGCCGACCTTTTCGGAAGGCGTCCCCGAAACGATTTGCACCACATTAATCGTGTCTTTTATAATCTGAAACTGTACGCCGATACCGTCAAAACTCCCTTCAAGCGGTTCGTGCATACGCTGTACCTCTTCCTTTGGAATGTAAGTAGAATGTGGGTCAAGTTCTTCGAGTACATTTTGAATGGTGTTCTCAACGATTTTTTTGTCGTTTACCGTATCTACGTAAAGCGATGAAATGGCACTGAGTGCCTGCATCAGTTTGCGTTGCTGAGTGGGTGATATCCCTTGTGAATGTACAGCAGTAATAAAAAGAAGCGATAAACTGAATATGGAAAATATTTTTTTCATTTTTCTGTAGTATTCGGGTATAAACGGCAAAGCTATGAAATAATTGCTCAAACTGACGATTGATTTATGTTTTTAATAGAATTGGAAAAGATAATTAACTTTAAAAATCATCCGTTTAATTGTCTGAAACAATCGCGAAGCAGTTCTTCTCCGGCATTTAATTCTCCTATTTTACATTTTTTAATCTCGGCAATTCGTTCGTATGTCTTTCCGATAGGCATCATACTTTCATCGGTTTCTACCAAAAGATGTTCGACAGGCGTTACCAAAACAGTTTCGGCATTAAATTTTTCGCCAAAAGACAAATCAAAGCCTGTTTTCAAAAGTTGCTGCGCCTGCTGCGGTTTTCCCCTGAAACCGTGTACAATCCATCGTTGGGTGGGTTTGCACTTTTTCTTCAATACGACCAATTCATTAAAACATCCTACACAGTGGATTATCAGTGGCTTTTTAATTGTTTCGGAGAGTTGAATATGCCCTGAAAAAACGTCCAACTGTGTGTCTAACGATGCTTCAGCATTCTTATCCAAGCCACATTCGCCTATCAGCGTTACTTGTTTATCTTTGCATATTTTTTCAAGGCGGATGTTCCAATCATCATCCAAATTTCCGGCATCCCACGGGTGTACTCCGACAGAAACTAAGGTTGATTCATTCGACGCTTTTACCTGTTCTGCCTCGAATAAGGATAAATTCCGGACGGCAATAATACCTTCCGAGTGAAAATGGTTGTGAGTATGTATATCGACGAATGACAATGTTTCAACACGTGGAAGAATGTATTTCTAAAAATAAACGTGCAAAGTCGAATGCGATTTCACACGTTTAAAGTATTGTGGAATAATCTACTTTAGTGCTTATCGAAAAAACTTAATCGTCAGCGGATAGCCCCAATCTTCATCATTGTAAGCTTTGACGGACGCAACTATAATTGATATTGTTACGACCAACCCGATTACCGATAAGATAACAATACCGACAATAATAGGGATAGTTATTATTCCGACCACAGTCCAGATGGCGTATGTGATGATAAAATTCATGATGTTTTTACCGTGTGCATCGACGCGTTTACTTTCGTCTTTTCCGATCAACCACATGACCAAAGGGACAATAAATGCCGAAACAAACTGCGACAAGTGCATCAGCAAGAGGTACAAACTCTCGTCCAAACCGAAGAGTGGCTTTTTATCCGTTACGACAGGCTTTTCTTCAACTTCGGACACCGGCTTTTGGCTTTCGTCGTTGATAAATTTTGCTTTTTCTTGCTCATATTCTTCTTCAGAGATAGTCCGGTTATCAAGCAATTCTTGAAGTTTTTTTAATCTTTCGTATTCTTCGTAAAGCATCTTTTATATTTTTGAATTAGTGAACCCAAGTGGCGTGTTTGATATTTCTTTGTTCGATTGCCAAAAGATGTTGATGTCGGAGCGAACAGCGTCAAATTTTAGCATGAAACACGCTCGTATAGAATTGATTCGTGAGTATGATTCAAATCAATTTTCTGTATGTCTGAAAATAGTTTGCTTACGATCAGGTCCCACAGATACGATTTTAATCGGTATTTGCAATTCATCTTCCAGAAAATCGATATACGCGTTCAGTTCTTCGGGAAATTCATTCTCATTCTGAACCCGGGTCAAATCGGATTTCCAACCCGGCATTTCGACATAGACAGGTTCCAAATCATCATTAATTTCAAAAGGAAAATCTTCGGTTTCTTCTCCATTAATTTTATAAGCTACGCATGCTTTTATGGTATCAAAATAGTCCAGAACGTCACCTTTCATCATAATGAGTTGCGTAACGCCGTTGATCGTTATCGCGTACTTCAACGCTACTAAGTCAATCCATCCGCAACGACGCGGTCTGCCGGTTACAGAGCCAAATTCAAATCCTTTTTTTCGCATCAAATCTCCGGTCTCGTCAAAAAGTTCGGTAGGGAAAGGACCGCTTCCTACGCGTGTACAATAGGCTTTGAAAATACCATATACTTCGCCAATACGGCTTGGAGCTACTCCTAATCCGGTACAAGCACCGGCGCAAACGGTGTTTGAAGACGTTACGAAAGGATAAGAACCGAAATCGATATCGAGCATGGTGCCTTGCGCTCCTTCTGCCAATATCTCTTTTTCATTTTGCATCGATTGATTTACAAAATGCTCACTGTCAATAAGTTCAAATCGTTTCAAGCATTCGATTCCATCAAGCCACGCTTTTTCGAGCCGGGGCAACTCGTAGGGAATATCATAAGCTCTAAGTATCCCCAAGTGTTTCTCTACGGCGATTTTGTATTTTTCTTCGAAGTTATGCAGAATGTCTCCGACTCGCAATCCGTTCCGTCCGATTTTGTCCGTATATGCCGGTCCGATACCTTTGCCGGTTGTTCCAATTTTTTTATCGCCTTTGGCAGATTCCAACGCTTTGTCAAGAAGACAGTGGGTCGGCAAAATCAAATGTGCTTTTTTAGAAATTTTCAATCGTTCGGTCAGCGGGTGTCCTGTTTTTTCCAATGCTTCGACCTCTTCTTTAAACAATGTAGGGTCAATTACGACACCATTTCCAATTACATTTACCGTATCTCCCTGAAAGATTCCGGAAGGAATGGAGCGCAAAATGTATTTTTGCCCTTCGAATTCGAGTGTATGTCCGGCATTGGGACCACCTTGAAATCGGGCGACTACATCGTATTTAGGAGTTAATACATCGACAATTTTGCCTTTTCCTTCATCGCCCCATTGTAATCCTAAGAGTACATCTATTTTTTTCATGCAACTACCAATTAGATTTTTTTATTTTAATTTTTACAATTGATTTTTTTATTCTCAACTATTCCAAGTCGGAATAAACTACTTGATTTTTGTCATTTCGACTTTACATTTTTTGCAAATCCCGTATAGATAAAGCGAATAGTAGGAAACATCAAACTGTACAAATTTTTTGTTTTGAATATGCGTTCTCAGTTTTTTATCTGAAAATTCTTTTATTTTTCCACAATTGGTACAAACGATATGACTATGGGGCAAGGCTCCAAAAGTCTTCTCGTATTGAGCAATTTGGTCTCCAAACTGATGTTTTACCACTAAGTTACATGCTTGTAGTAACTCCAGTGTGTTGTAAACCGTTGCTAAACTGACACGGTAGTCATTCAGCATGGCATTATAGAGCAATTCCGCGTTAAAATGTCCTTCATGTTTGTATATCCGGTTCAAAATGGCGAATCGTTCAGGCGTTTTTCTCTGTTTCGTATTATGCAAATATTGAGTGAAAATTTCCTTTACACCATCTAACGAACGATTATCTGTCATTACTTTAATTGTTTATAAGTTCTAAAAACCGAATTATCACCGTCTTTATCATCAATTTTTCAAGCAAACAAAAGTACAATAATTATAATAGAATCCTATGAAAAATTAGAAAAAGATAACTCATCGTTTACTTCTACGAAAATATATTTTTGACCGAACGAGTTGGAATGTTCGAATGGAGAGATTAATCTGAGAATTTCTTCTCTGACTTCTCTTCCACGTCTTGCAAGACGACAAAGCGTTACCGCGACAGATGCGTAGATTTCGACAGATTCCGTATCCGAGAGCTGAATTAATTGATGGATAATTTGTTCCGCTTGTTCGTTGCTAATGTTATTCCAAATTCTTGAAATTAGCAATAAACCGGTCGTTTGATGCCACTTATCGGTCGAATATATCCATTCCTGAGCCAGTTCGGTAGCAAAATCAAGCTTCGAAAAAAGATTCATAACAGCCTGTTCAGCAAGCTCAAGTTGTTGAATGTCATCCAACCAGTTGTTCGCAATAGTAGGCGTCATCTTCTCTACCGGTTGAATCCACATCGCTAAAATCATTGATTCTCGGATTCTTAGTGCCCAGAGTCTTTGTGAAAGATCATGATCCGAAGTATATTGCGAAGCGATTTCTTTCAATCGAGGAATATCAACACCAAAATTGTTTTTGTAAATAACCCCGTACTGCTTCATCGAATCAGCCACTACGCCATTTTTGGAAGCACTTATTTTCCTCCTAATCTCACGAACAGCTTCGTCAATTTTTTTGTTCTCAATAAAAAATCTCATCTAAATATTCAAATTGAATGGTATAAAAACTTGCAAAATTATAATTTCTGCTGTATCTTTGCATCCGCAAAATTAATGGTGGTTGTAGCTCAGCTGGTTAGAGCGTCGGATTGTGGTTCCGAAGGTCGTGGGTTCGAACCCCATCATCCACCCTTGTTTCAAGGAAATTCACAAAAGAGTTTCCTTGTTTTTTTTATAGGATTATTCGCAATTAACGTAGCTGTTCCGTTGATATGTTTTGTTTTTAAAATTCGACCGTCCTGAGACCGTTATAGCCAATAACCTGTCTAAGGGTCGATTGTAACTTTAATTCGATTAAATTTACAACAAAATTCGTTCAGATATTTTTGTGGCAATTCCGGCTTTTTCTGCGGATAAATAACCTTCATCAATTTCTATCATATACGGATAAGGTATAAGCGACACCGCATTGTCCCATTACACTACGAATCTTATGATACGTCTTCCAAACAGGTTGATAACGTTAGTACCCCAATTGACGTGAATTTCTAATGCCGGATTGAAGAAAAAGTCTTTGAATTTCTCCATGCAAACTACTTCAGTAGGGAAATGTTTGTCAAAGTCTATTCGTTTTATTAACCAGGCGGGTTAATAACGACATTTTTTACGTGTCAAAGTATTCATAAACAGCTATTTGTGTGGAATAATATCATATTATATTAGTGTCGGGTTAATAATGACACTTGGTTTTTAATTGCTCTATAAAGATACGAAAAAAAAACTGACAAAATACGTTAATTGCGAATAATCATAAAATATTTTGAACATGAAAGCATCCAAATACACAGCGTGAGAAAATTACGCTTAATTGGAGGCAGGTAAATAGTAACATTTCTTAGAGTAACAATGGTTCGTTATAAAACAAAATAAATACCTGATAATCAAGAAAATAACCGTCGAAAAATTTGGATAATTCGCTGATATTCAGCAACTTTAAGGATTTACCACAATCTGAGAAGTTATGTCAACCAACGAATATCCAAATACTAAATATCTTATTATCAGTGTATTGAAATCATACAACTTTTCAAGTCTTAAAGAAGTCCGAAAACAGTTTATCTTAAATGTCCTTTTGTGCTTTTTGAGCATCAAAGGTAAAATAAATTTCTTACAACTCTCTCGATTTTCCGAACATTGCGAGCAGTATTTCCGGATTAACTTCGAGAATAAGTTCAATTTTCAAAACTTCAATCTTATGCTTGTGGCAGGGCAAAAGATTAAAGAATGTATTGTTGCCTTTGATCCCAGTTACATTCCCAAGAGTGGGAAACAAACTTTTGGAATCGGGCGTTATTGGTCAGGCTGTGCCAAACAAGCCAAATGGGGGTTGGACATTTGCGGTTTTGCCGTTGTAGATGTTTTGCAAAAAACGGCATTCCATTTAAATGCTATTCAAACCCCTGTATTGGGAAACGAAAACCTGCTGGACTATTATTGCCGGATAATCAAAGAAAACTATTTGTATTTCCGGGAAGTATCGTCCTATCTGGTTGCCGATGCTTATTTTTCAAAGAAAAAAGAGGTTGACACGATACTCTCTTTGGGCATGCATTTTATCAGCAGACTCCGCGACGATGCTGTATTGCAGTACATTTATCGTGGCGAACCGACAGGCAAAAAAGGAAGACCAAAAATCTTTGACGGAAAAGTAAATCCCTATAATCTGAATATGGACTACTTTTCAGAAATCGTATCAACCGATGAATTGAAAGTTTATTCTGCCATTGTTTACAGTAAGGCATTTGAACGGGAAATCAATCTGGCTGTGGCTGTGTTCTATAAAAACGGGGAAGAGATAGCCAGAAAGCTTTATTTCTCAACCGACTTAAATATGGCGGGAGAAAAGATTGTATGTTATTACCGTTCGCGATTTCAGATTGAATTTATCTATAGAGATGCCAAGCAATACGGCGGTTTGACCCACTCGCAGGCACGAAGCGAGAATAAACTTAATTTTCATTTTAATGTTGCATTGACCGCTGTCAATGTAGCGAAAATAGAATGGTTGAATACAAGAAAAAGCCCTGACGAGCAATTTTCAATGTCTGATTACAAAACAATGTATAACAACGAGTTACTATTAAAAACATTTATTCGCAGGTTCGGGATAAACCCGAACACCAAGAAAAATAAAAAAATTATCACAGAACTTAGGAATTGGGGCAAAATTGCAGCTTAAATTCAAATATTTTATAACGAACTATTGGTATGTGTAATTACAAATCAATTAAAATCAAGAAAGATGAAAAAAATCGGATTTATTTTATGTACAATTATGCTTTGGATGGGAATAAATGCTCAACAAACCAATCAAACCGCTACAAAAGCAGACACATCAAAAACGGAAATCGGTAACGATAGTTTGCCGAAATTGTATTTAAGCGACGATTTGGATCCTAAAGAAGCTGTATTGCTTCAAAAATTAACGTCGAATCAAATTATGGAACTTGAAAAACAACGATTAGCAAACGCAAAGGCTTCCGATATGCCCTTCAATCCGCTTGGGTTAGTCGTTATTTGCTTTGCTACGTTCTTATTGGTTGTTTTTATCATACTGATGACGAGCAGGTATAAGAACAAAGAGTCTATTCGCAAACACGAACTATTTATGAAGGCAATAGAAGCCGGGCAGACCATACCGGAAAACTATTATCGGGAGAATGAAAAGTCAAAATCGACCAATCTTCAGAAAGGTGCCATTTGGATGGCTGTAGGATTGGGAGCGGTGTTGTCGGGGTTGCTGGTGCATAAAGATCAGCTGTTGATCGTAGGAATAATTCCGGCATTCATCGGAGTCGCATTTTTATTCGTTCATTGGTCTCAGTCGTTAGTTGAAACTATGCACTTTCAGTGCAAGACTTTCAGTTTCTACAAATTTTTTATTAAAGAATAATATTATCATTGTCGTTGTTTGTTTTTCATACTTTAAAAGTACTTATTTCCACACAGTAGAAAGAATTTCATTCTTTCATCCAAACCTATGGACTTCCAGTCCATAGTGGTTTAGTTGTTTTTTTATGGGTTTATAAAGATACTAACTACTATTAATCGCACAAAATATATTTAATAACGGAGCATATATTTTTTGCTGTTTTTAAGCATGCGTTTAAATATACGGATGTGTTCACGTAAAAGACGTGCTTGAAGGAAATTAAAAATTAAATTGCATATTCTGTTTTTTTTATTTAAATTAATGGGGACTTTTCTTTGAAATAGATTAATAGCAATGTTTAAAGTGGTATAACTTAAAGGACTTGTTGCTATGAATTATATTTCGGATTTACACACCCATATAGCCTTAAAAGCGGCCAACAACGAAACTATCAAAAATATTTGGACAACAAGGCAAAACCCGCCGCCCAAAAAGTTTTTGTTCTTTTTTAATGTTTTGCGCCAACTTGCTTTAGATCCTTTTTATAATGAATATGCCACCAGTACACAATGTAATTTGGACAAGTGCGCAAAGGGTAATGTACGCTTGGTTTTTTGTTCCATTTACCCCATAGAGCGCCCTTACATAGCCCGTAAAAATACGTTTACGTGGCTATTGTCGTCTTTTTCGTTTTTCACCAAAAAATTTCCGTTTGTACAGTTTTTCAACAAAAAGAAAAACCTGTTAACCATGATGATTCAAGTACTTGTGGGGGTTTCCGAAAAACGGGCTTCGGGGTTTTGGGACGAACAAAAAAAACCGACAGCGCAAGTGGATTATTTTCAGGATTATTTAAAGGAATTTAATGTGCTTATGGCGGCAAGCGGGCAAGAGTCCCCGAATGAAGACTATAAAACAAAGCAGTTTAAATTGGTTGGAAATTATGAAGAATTACAAACCCATATAACCAATCCGGATGTAATATGCGGGATTTTGTCTTTAGAAGGCCTTCATGGTTTGGGTACCTATAAAGTTGAACATTTGTTTTCCAATAAAAATATAGATGTTTTACCGATTTCTGAAGGCGAAATACTGTATCGGTCATTGTTCAATAATATTACACGTATTAAACAAGACGATAGCATGGCGCCGTTTTATATAACCGTGGCGCACCATTTTAATAATTTGGTCTGTGGGCATTCAAAAAGTTTTAACGGAGCATTAAAACTTTTTTTTAAACAAAAAGGGGGCGTAAATACGGGCTTAACGGTTAAGGGCGAGCAACTTTTAAAGCTCCTGTTGCACAGGGGGCAAAACCAAAGGCGCATTCTTATAGATATTAAGCACATGTCGGTTAAATCGCGTTTACAGTTTTTCGATATTGTGGAAAAAGCCAAACAGGATAACGATTTTATACCCATAATATCAAGTCATTCTGCCGTAAGTGGGGTGAAAAAATATACCGATTTTGAAACCTTGGGCAGCGGAAACAAAGCCGATAAAAAGGCGTACGTAAGCCGTGGCGATATTAACCTTTGCGATCAGGATATTGTTGCCATTTATAAATCGGGTGGGCTAATAGGTGTTTTAATGCACGATGGGCGTATGCCGGGCTGTGTGTATAAAAAAACATTCAAAAACACGTCAAGTGTGGCCGACAAAATGCTATTGCAGCAGCAGTTGTTTTTAACAAACGTATACCATATTATAAATGTTGTTAACATAAACTGTAATGAAAGTGCATGGGATATTGTATCGCTGGGTTCGGATATGGACGGCATGATAAATCCTTTTGATAATTACGATGGTGCGGATAAACTTATGGCTTTTCGAAACCATATTTACCAATATTTGGAAAACTACGATACGCTTGACGATAGATTTAAAATTAAAGACCTGTATGAAAATGCAGAAGGGCGTGCAATACTAAGTAAGGAACGGCTTTTAGAATTAAATACAGGCTTATCGGTAAAAGAAATTACAGATAATATTTTTTACAAAAACACCGAGGTTTTCCTTAGTCGTTATTTTACCAAAAACTATTTGTACGGCAATCATTAAAAAGCAACTATTATGGGACGTATTTTAAAAATTTGTTTGGCCATGGGGGGAGGGGTTTCCCTGGGGTCTTTTTCGGGAGCCGCTTTAACCGAAGCTTTAAAGCTGTTAATCCTTTACGGGCAGGATGATAAGGGCAATGCCTACGACGAGGTAATTGTAGATGGCATGAGCGGTGCCAGTGCAGGCGCCATTGCTCTTGTTATTATGTTGAAAACACTTATCGATTATGAAACCATGATGAAAAACCTAAACGGCGTAACCCACGATAGTTTGCTTAAAGACATTTCTAAACGCTATTTTCAAGGAAATGACGAAAAAGCAAACCAGTTTAAAAAAATAGAAGATTTAAAAGCCTTGGAAGTGGCGCAAAAAATACAGGAAGCCATTTGGGTAAACGAACTGGATGCAAAAAAACTCTTTGGAACCGAAAAAATTACCAATTATAAGCCCAACGTAAACGAGTCTTTTTCTTTGTTGGACAGGCAATTGTTAGAAACCTTGGCAAAGCAATATTTAATTAACACAAAAACTACCATTTTAAACAAAGTAAGGGTGCCATTTGCATGTTCCCTAACCAATTTGTTGCCCATTGAAATAAAAAAAGACGAAACAGATCTGCCTAAATTGGAGCAAAATGTAATGCAATCGGTTGGTGCCCAAAACCATTCGGAACTAAGGGTTATCGATTTTGTGTTTAACCCAAATGCCCTAAAAGATAAACCAACCGACAGTTGCTGGCTTGAGTGTTCCAATCCCGAAGAGGATTCGGAACGGCAGTTCAATCTTACCAAAGAAAAGGCATGGGCCATAATATGCACTTCGGCATTGGCATGCGGGGCCTTCCCCATTGCGTTCGATCCTGTTATTTTAAAACGATACAAAGAAGAATTTGGCGGCGATGGTCCGGACAGCCAATGGCCCATACAGTTTAAAAAGCTTAATGCCCAATACAACAAGTTGGAAAATGAAGGCAGGACTAGTGTGTTTAACGAAAAAACTTCAAATACAATTACCTATAATAGCTTTAATTTTCCGTATGTTGATGGTGGTACCTTTAATAACGAGCCCATTAAAGAAGCATACAGGATAGGTACTTTTCAAGATTATGGGCAAAATACCGATAATTCCGATAGGCTTATTTTATTTGTGGATCCCATAGTAAGAACACAAAAATACCAATCGTTTTTGCAATCGGCGCTGGTACCCGTAAAAATGAAAGAAAAAACCGCATACGGTAAGGACGAACTTGCTAAACTTATCGGGGTTACAACCAGTTTGGTAACCACCCTAAAAAACCAAGGACGTATAAAAGAAGAACATAAAATAATGCATATGAAGGAAAACCTGGAACTCAGGCAAACCATATTCAATTATCTGGATAAGAACGAGCATTTGGGCGACACTTTAGATTTCGAAATTTTAAGAACGGCTTATAACAAAATAAAAGCCAACTTAAAGGCGCATATTATTTCAATAGGCACCCGGGATGTAATAAGCTATTTTAAAAACGAATTAAAAAAAACATGTATTTCCTTAAACGAACCCAACAGTAGGTGTTTGTTTATAGGAGATAGCGAGTTTAGGGCATTGCGGGGTTTGGTAGAAAACAAAATGTATTCCGATAAGTTTGAACCCGATGGCTATAAGGTTCTTAAAATAGAAACTCCCGAAGATAAAAACCTTTTTGCGCGAACTGTATTTAAAATAATATTTGATTTTTCGCTAAACACCGATGGTAAAAATGATAAGGCCAACCGTGTGGCCATCCTTCCCATAAATACGGAAAACAATATTATAAGTTTACCGGGCGAGGAGATAAGTGCTTTTGGTGGTTTTGCATCGTTAAAAGCAAGGCAATATGCGTTTCATTACGGTAAACTAAGTACGTTTAAATCGTTGTCGGAAGGACAGGAAGGATTTAGAAAAAAAAAGGAAAATAAGCCTTTGTTCCCTTTTATTGCACTAAAAAACAAAGCAGAATTGGAGCAAGCCTTTATTAACGAAATAAATAATGTTGGGTTTTTTAAGGCCGAAAACATAAACACTTACCAACGAGAAGTACAGAATACCTTGGTAAAACTAAGCGTTAAGCGCTTTGTGGTTATGCTAAAGGGTATGTTTAATGTAGCTACATTATTTCAAGTTTTTAAAAACGCAATGAAAGGCTTATTGGGTCGGTTGTTTATTAAACTTAACAAGTTTTTGGATATATTGTCCAATGTCTTCTTTAAAAAAGTAAAAGAAAAGGTAGTCGTTAACCATATTGGTTTACTGCCCGTAACCATTTCGGTTTTAAGTAATTCCAAATTGTCGTTACAAGCCCTTGTTGCCACTACCGATAACGAATTGGTTAAAATTAAAATGTTTGAAAACCAAGGCAATGTGGCGAATTCGAAATATCAATACTTGTTTCAGGTGTATAGGGCGCTTTATAAAAAAGAAAGACCAATAGCGCTCGCATCCAAAATAGAAGCCGAAAAAGCACTTATAGGCAGCACGTATTCATTAGAGGCAGAAAACGTGGGGAAAATAGCCTTAACCCTTCATGGCAAGGTAAGGCTGCCCGACAATATCGACGGCAATTTAAACCAAAACACGACAAAGCAGTTGGAATCCGGCTTTAAGCAAATTATTTCCGAAATAAAAATAGGAAAGCATAAACTACCATCCATAAACGAAGCTCTAAACAACAAGAGTAATATGCTGCATTATTCATTTTTAAATATAGAATACCATTTAAGTCCGCTTGTCGAAATAAATATGGACGAGTACAACAAACAAGGTAAAGGCTGGTATTTTAAAGAAAACACGCAGGCTTTATACAAAAAGTTTTTAACACCTTAAGGCCAGGCTTCAAGGGAGATTACCCGCAAGTTTATTGGTTAAATCCTCACCCCAACGGGCAGCATGCGTTTAAACCGACGGTTGCCCCTAACAAACTTGGCTATTTCGGGACTTGTGGGCACAACGCTTAAATTACGATCCTCAATACAATTAAAAACGGCGGTTAAAAATGCCTTACTAAAGTCGGCATCATTAATTTCCTCGGGGATAACCAGTTTTGTAAGGAAAATTTTCCGTTCTTGTAGCGAGTATTCAATTTTGGCAAGTTTCTTGTCAACTTTCAACTCAAACTGGCGTAAAAAATCGTTGTCTATTACATCTGCGGCATCAATCATAATTGCGGTTTTAGTTCTTTTTTAAGGAAAGTTTAAAAGTGTTTGAGACTAAAATTTTTTAAATTTGTCCTGCAAAGTTACAAAAAAATATGCTTCCAATAAACGTCAAGGCTGTCATTTGCAGTACGGTAAGGGCTTTGGTGTATGGTTTTATAGTTACCTTGGTTTAAATGAGCAGCCCAAAAACACACAGTTATTTAATGCCGGGCATGGCGGCAAGCCCAAAAATATTCGAGCGTATAACCTTGCCCGAAAACCGTTTCATATTACATTATTTGGAGTGGCTAACCCCATTGAAAAATGAATCGATAGAGGCTTATGCCCTTCGTATGGCGCAGTTTGTTAAGCACGAAAATCCCGTGCTGTTGGGCGTTTCGTTTGGGGGCGTTTTGGTACAGGAAATGCGAAAGCATATTTCGGTAAAAAAATT
>JBKEBE010000115.1:0-21373 GCA_047973025.1 Paludibacteraceae bacterium | reverse complement strand
ATGAAACTTTTCGGCTCACGCGCAACAAAACGTTTATTTTGCCGGCAAACCAGCCCCACGCTTACGGGGCAGACAACAAAGACCCTTGGAGTATTTACTGGATGCACTTTACAGGTTCCGACACAGAAATATTTTCTCAGATTTTCAGTAAAATAATTGATACTTCCGAATCGCACAACAGCAGAAATATAGATAGGGTGCAGCTGTTCGAAGAAATTTTTCAAAACTTGGAAATGGGATATAGCTCCGACAACTTGGAATATACAAGTTTTTGCCTGACCTATTTTTTAGCCTCCTTCAAATATTTAGACCAATATCGCGAAATAAGAACGGTCAAGGAACTTGACATTATACAGAAAAGCATTTTGTTTATGAAAAACAACTTGGAGAATAAGATTACACTTGACGATATTGCCCGCTCCGTAGGCTACTCAAGCTCTCATTTCAGCAGTAGCTTTATGAACAAAACCGGTTTTCCCCCCATCGACTACTACAATCAGCTAAAGGTACAGAAAGCCTGCTCATACCTCCAGTTTTCAAATCTGAAAATTAAAGAAATTGCATACAAATTAGGCTATTACGACCCTTTTCATTTCTCAAAATCGTTTAAGAAAGAGACGGAATTAACCCCTAAAGATTATCGCAAAAAATATAACCCTTGAAAGCGATTACGAAGATAAGTTCGATGAACAGGTTGTAAAACGAACAGAATCAAACTCTTATACCCCTGATTTCGACCCTCTAATTGTTAAGTCAAGCTCCAATAGCACATTGATTATCAATAATTTGCGATTTTCACTTCACCTTTTTGGGAGAATCTGACTAAAAATAAATGTCAAGTTTCACAACGTTGTTAGTAAAACTTGACATTTAAGGAACGACTATTTATATCTTAACTGACGGTCCTGATTTTGGGGAGTAGTATACTCATTCCAACGCTGCCAACATCTTCTCCAAATCAACATCTATCTCATAAAGTTGTTTTTTGCACATTTCGAGTAAAACAGACGCACGTTTTACCTTTTCGGCAATTACCTCCATATTGATATTGGTATCGTTCTCCAGCTCTAAAAGAATCTTTTCGAGTTCGACAACGACTTCCGAGTATGTTTGTTTTGATTTTGCCATTTTTTTATTTGATAATCAGGTAAAAAGATTTGACGCGTACATATCGTCGATTCGCAATGTCTTGAAAGTACACTGCGTAGATTAAAGAAAAACAACGGACAAAGCACCCTTTTACCCTTTTTAACAAGGTACAGATTAATCTTATTCTTCTGAAAAATGTACTAACACGTGTCTATAAGAATTAAATATCTTTGATTTTGACACAAATCCGATGTATTTTCGTTCTTCATCTGTCACGGGTAGATTCCAAGCTCCGCTATCTTCGAAGATTTGCATTACTTTCTCCATCGGCATACTGACATCTAAAACCGCGGGAGATGAAATCATCAATTGTCCGACTGTGAAGCGGTGATATAATTCTTGGCGAAACATGATGTTTCGCACTTCATCCAGCATAACTACTCCCATTAATCGACGGGTATCCGGATCAACAACCGGAAAAATATTTCGATGAGAACGAGAAATAATCTTTACCAATTCGCCTAAATCCATGTTGGGGTTTAGCTCTGTCAAGTCGGTTTCAATTACGTTTTCCATTTTCAGCAATGTCAATACTGCACGGTCCTTGTTGTGCGTAATCAATTCGCCTTTTTGAGCCAATCGCATGGCATACAGACTGTGTTTCTCAAAAATCAAAATCGTAATGTAAGAAACCACAGAAACAATCATAAGCGTCATAAAAAGGTTATACCCCCCCGTTAATTCCGCAATCAAAAAAATGCCCGTGAGCGGAGCATGCATAACGCCGGACATTAGACCGGACATACCTGCCAACGAAAAATTTTCCACCGGAAGCGTAAGTCCAAACTGGTTTAAGCTCAAAGCAAATACGAAACCGGTAATACTTCCCATAAACAACGAAGGAGCAAATATTCCTCCCACGCCACCCGGCGAAGTCGTCGATGTGGATGCCAGTATTTTGAAAATAACAATCAACACCAGGTAACTAATCAACACCCAAACACTATCTCCAAAATTCATAAAAACACTTCGTTCGAGTACCGTTGCCGAATTTCCGTTCAAAAGTTCTTCAATAACCTCATACCCTTCTCCATAAAGTGGCGGAAAGATAAATATCAGGATACTTAAAGTTACACCGCCAATCAATAATTTATGAACGGGAGACTTTATTTTCCGAAAAGAATTTTCCAAAAACATCATTCCTTTATTGAAATAGAGCGATACCAACCCACAAACCACACCCAACAAAATGAGCCAAGGAATACGCTGTACGTCAAAAGATTCATAGGTAGAAAATTGGAACATAAACGCGCTCCCGGTCAACGCATAGGAAAGAGACGTCGCAGTAACGGACGATATGATAAGGGGCACAAGAGACGTCATGGTCATGTCAAGCATCAGTACTTCGATTGTAAAAACAAAGCCGGCAATCGGAGCTTTGAAGATCCCTCCGATAGCCCCGGCAGCGCCACACCCGATCATCAGCATCATGGTTTTCTGATCGAGTTTAAAAAATTTCCCCAAATTAGAGCCTATCGCGGAGCCCGTGAGTACGATCGGAGCTTCAGCTCCCACGGAACCGCCAAAACCAATCGTTACCGCACTTCCGACTATGGACGTCCACGTGTTGTGCAGTTTAATGATGGATTTGCGCTGAGATATGGCATAGAGTATTCGGGTAATCCCATGACTGATATTATCTTTGACAATGTATCGAACAAACAGATAACTCAGCGTAATCCCTACAATGGGGAACACCAAGTACCAGAAGTTAACGGCATCCGGATTGAACCAGCCGGTCAGAAGATTCTGAATCAAATGTATGGCGGATTTTAGCACATAGGCGGCCAGTGATGCAAGAATCCCAATCAAGAGACTTAATATTAGTACGAAATTGCGTTGCGAAATATGTTTTTCGCGCCACATGATAAGGTTGCTGTACCAAGGCTTTTCAATCATTCTTACTCTTACGATAATTTGATTTGCAAATATAGGATTTTTTTTACTATTGGTAAACAGAATACCGACTGGAATTGCAATAAAATCAGACCCCTTTCCCTTTTAACAAAATCTCAAGCGTGGATAACAAAATCTTCAAATCAGTAGAAAGACTCATACTCTCCATGTAAATAATGTCGAGATTCAGTCTTTCCACCATCTTTTCGATCGTGTCTGAATAGCCGATTTTAATTGGACCCCACGATGTGAGACCCGGCTGAATACGATACAACAGGCAGTAATACGGAGCTTGTTGAATAATCTGATCAATGTAGTATTTGCGTTCGGGACGGGGTCCTACCAAACTCATTTCACCCTTGATGATATTTGCAAATTGTGGAATCTCATCTAACCGGTATTTCCTCAGAAATCTTCCAACTTTGGTAATTCGATCGTCATCCGGACTGCTTAATTTTGGCAATCCATTCTCCGCGTTGGGAAGCATTGTTCTGAATTTATACATGTAAAATGATTTTCCGTGCTTACCGATTCTCTCTTGCTTAAAAAACACAGGACCTTTTGAATCAAATTTAATAGCAAAAAAAAGATAAACAATCAGTGGCGAAAGCAATGTCAGAGCCAACAAAGAAAACGCAATATCAATGGTGCGTTTTACACAAATTTGCCAATCTGCCATAGTCGGATTGGTAATACTGACTAATGGATTTAAACCGAATTTATCGATTTTTACTCTTCCGGTCAATATCTCAAACAACCGCGGGGTAAATTGAATGTCAATATTAGACTGAAAGAGTTTATTTACTATTTCGAAAATACGTTGCTCGTTGGCATCATCCAACGCGATGATTGCCTCTTTAACATCCAGGTCTGTGATTATTTTTTCTATATTAAACAATGTCCCGACGACATCATTTTTATCCACATCTTTTTCGGATGTGTCGGCTTTAATGAAGCCTACTACTCGGTTGAAATATGAATTCTTTCTAATATCCTCCGCTATCTTTATGGCATTCGATCCGGTACCGATAATTAACGTATTGATGGTCCACTTTCCTTTTTTGAAATCATTGCGAATACTTGAACTTTGAATTATTCTGACAACGATCGTTACGAAAAATAAAAGTAAAAATAAAACGAGAAGCGATTTATAGTAAAACGTATAATCAATAACAACGTCATCGAGCAGTAAAACAAAAAAAATGATGAAAGAAACAATTGCGGAAGCAATCAGCGTTGTAAAAAACTCGGTTAACTTCGACTGTTTTATCGGATTCACATAGTATCCAGATAAAAAATGGATGGCAACACAAAGTATCGGAAAGATTGCCAGTGAAGAATAATAGTTAAAATTGGGGGTAAAAATCTGAATTCCTTCAAAAATTTTGGCATCATTTACCACTCTTCTAAAAACCAAAAAAAGTACCCAGACAACAGAGCCGGCTATCGCGTCAAAAAATATGTACCTTAAACGAAGTAGATTTTTATTCATAGAAAAAAAGATCAAGCACGAATTATTTCAATCAAATTTCCTTTCCCTAATTTGATAATTGAACTTGGTTTTGCCGGCATTTTTTCATCCTGTCGGTATTTAACTACATAATCTACTCCGGCAATGATTTCTTCTGAAATTTCAGAAAAACAGGAAGGAGCTTTTGCCCCACTCACATTGGCGGAAGTAGAAACAATCGGTTTTCTAAACATCTCACACAGCTTTTTTGAGAACGATTCTTCTGAAACCCGTATCCCGATGGTATTATCTTCGCCAACTAAATTAATAGCCAAGTTCTTTGCTTCGGGATAAATGATTGTCAGAGGCTTGTTTGTCAGCTCAATCAAATCCCATGCCATGTCCGGTATCTCTTCTACGTAAGTTTGTAATTTTGCCTGTGAATCAAGCAGCACCAACATCGATTTTGTTTCTATCCTTCTTTTCAGGTTATAAATCTTTTGAACCGCTTCCGGATTAGTAGCATCGCAACCCACTCCCCAAACGGTATCTGTGGGATAAAGAATTATTCCACCCAATCGAAGCACTTCAACGGCTTTTTTCAAATCTTGTTGCATACAATAACCACCAAATAAGTTTTCAACGATAAAAGTTTGTTTTTATTACAAAACAAGAAGAAATAAACCAGTACGTACATGTCGTAAAGTTGGAACAAATCATAGGACACACTAAACTCGTTTATGAACATGGCTTGCAAAATAGAAGCCAATCGATACGAAATATCGCTCTATGTTTAGTTTCATTACATTTCAAATGGTATTTTTCAAGTGTCAATATGTTTCCTGAAGAAAATATTGTCAGTTGGATTTATTTGAGTATCTTTGTTGATGTGCATTTACACAATAATAAACCTATTTTTAGTCGGTTTATGAAGTTGGTTATCACACAAAAAGCGGTTATTTATACAAAATTAGATTATCCGACAACAACTGTGATTATAGCTAAAAACCACCGTTTTAAGAACAAACCATTGCAATTAAATTAGAATATGAATATTACCGAAAGATTTTTGAAGTACGTCAGTTTTCACACAACTTCCGACGAAAATACCAGAATGACTCCCAGCACACCCGGACAACTTATTTTTGCCAAATATTTGGTTGATGAGCTTACATCGACAGGATTGAAAGACGTGGAGTTAGACAGAAACGGATATATCATGGCTACCTTACCGGCAAATACGGACAAAAAGAACGTTCCGACCATTGGATTCATTGCTCATATGGATACCAGTCCGGATGCGGGTGGAAAAAACATAAGACCCAAAATCGTTGAAAATTATGACGGTGGCGATATTTTATTGAACGAGAAAGACGCGATTGTACTCGAAACCGAAAAATTTCCCGAAATCCTTCAGTACAAAGGTCAGGATATTATCGTAACCGATGGCACAACCTTGCTTGGCGCTGATGATAAAGCCGGAATTGCCGAAATAATGACGGCGATGGAATATCTGATTGCACATCCGGAAATTAAGCACGGGACTATTCGAGTCGGATTTACGCCGGATGAAGAAATCGGTCAGGGAGCAGACCATTTTGATGTGCCAAAATTTGGAGCGGAATGGGCTTATACGATGGATGGAAGTCAGATAGGCGAATTAGAATATGAAAACTTCAATGCCGCCTCCGCAAAAGTTGTTATTAGCGGACTAAACGTACACCCTGGCTACGCGAAGTACAAAATGAAAAACTCGATGCGGATTGCCACCCAATTCGTTTCCATGTTGCCACGTCATGAAACTCCCGAACACACCGAAGGTTACGAAGGATTTTACCACTTGACCAATGTGGAAGGCAGTGTCGAAAAAACGACACTAAGCTACATCATTCGTGACCACGACCGCGACCGCTTCGAACGACGCAAAAAAGAAATCCAACACTTGGCAAATAAAATCAACGCCGAATTCGGAGAAAATACTGCCGTTGTGGAACTTCGCGATCAATACTACAACATGCGTGAAAAGGTTGAACCCGTAATGCACATTGTTGATTTAGCTCACCAAGCAATGACAACCGTCGGAGTAACTCCAATTGTAAAGCCGATTCGCGGTGGAACTGACGGTTCAAGACTCTCATTCGAAGGACTCCCTTGTCCAAATATATTTGCCGGCGGACACAATTTTCACGGTCGTTTTGAATATGTACCCGTTCAATCCATGCAACAGGCATCGAAAGTTATTGTCAAAATTGCCGAATTGTTAGAAGAAAAAAGCGAATAATCCCCACAAATTTATTATTGTATCGAAATGAAAACAACTCCTTTCACCGATATTCATATTGGTCTTGGTGCCAAAATGCACGAATTTGCCGGATACAACATGCCCATTGAATACAGCGGCATCAACGATGAGCATCTAACTGTACGCAATGATGTCGGCGTTTTTGATGTTTCACACATGGGAGAAATCTGGGTAAAAGGAACTCACGCGTTGGAACTGCTTCAGAAAGTATGCTCCAACGACGCATCCAACTTAACGCTCGGACAAGCACAATACACCTGCTTCCCCAACGGAAAAGGCGGAATTGTTGACGATGTTATTCTTTACTATTTTGAGCCTGAGAAATATATGCTGGTAGTCAACGCGTCCAATATAGATAAAGACTGGAATTGGCTAAATACGAACAATCAAGTCGGCGCGGAACTCGAAAATGCTTCCGGACATATCGCTCAGTTGGCTGTGCAAGGACCAAAGGCGGTAGATGTCCTTCAACAATTGACTTCTGTAAACTTATCCGAAATTCCGTTCTACCATTTCCAAGTTGGCGAATTTGCAGGAATCGAAAGAGTGATTCTGTCCAATACCGGCTATACAGGCGCCGGCGGATTTGAATTGTACTTCTACCCCGAAGACGGAGTGAAAATTTGGGACGCCTTGTTTGAAGCCGGTAAAAATCACGGTATAAAACCGATCGGATTAGGCGCGAGAGATACATTAAGGCTTGAAAAAGGATATTGCCTGTATGGGAACGACATTGATGATACTACCTCGCCAATTGAAGCCGGATTGGGGTGGATAACCAAATTTGCAGAAGGAAAAGATTTCCTTGATAGAGATAGATTAGCGCAACAGAAATTGGAAGGCACAACCCGTAAATTAGTGTGTTTCGAACTAGTTGAGCGCGGTATCCCGCGCAACGGCTATGAAATCGTTAATGAAAAAAACGACATTATCGGGCAGGTTACTTCAGGCACGATGCTTCCGAATACAAAATCCGGTATAGGCATGGGATATGTAAAATCAGAATATGGCAAGCCGGACACAACCATCTACGTCCGAATCCGCAATAAAAACGTGGAAGCCCGAACAACAAAATAAACAAAAGACAAAATCATACGTCAGAAGAATTTCGAAGCCTCAAATGGCATGATTTGCTATTTTACAAACAACTAAGACTTTGTTTTTTTAACAAAAAGACACATTCGATAACATCATAAAACTCTTTTTATCAGATTTTTAATTACTCAGAAAAAAAATACTCGTATTCTTTATTATTTTATTTTTCATTTTAGTTACTTTGTGCACGATTTTTGCTCATCAAATCTCAATTCCAAAAAATTCTACCATGTGTCTGCGGAATTTTTGAACAAATTTTACTAAAAAGTGTTTTTACAACGAAATGAATTAACGACTCCGTAGCTCAGCTGGTAGAGCAATTGACTCTTAATCAATGGGTCGAGGGTTCGAGCCCCTCCGGGGTCACTAATATGGAAATAATTAAATAATTTATTCACAATTAATTTCTCAAAAAAAAATGAAAAAACTTAATTTATTTGTTACTGTTTTACTTAGCGCATCTCTTATTTTTACAGGATGCGATTCTTTGAACAATACTGCCAAAGGTGCGCTTATTGGTACCGGAGCCGGAGCCGCAGTTGGTGCCGGTATTGGTGGTTTAATCGGGAAAAGTGGTAAAAGCACCGCAATCGGTGCCGCAATCGGTACCGCGGTAGGTGCCACAGCCGGTACAATTATCGGTAAAAAGATGGATAAAGCCGCTGCTGAAGCCGCGCAAGTAGAGGGTGCTCAGGTAGAAACGATTGAAGATAACAACGGGTTAAAAGCTGTCAAAGTTACATTTGACTCCGGAATCTTATTCGCGTTCAACTCAAGTAACCTTAATGCCTCATCAAAAGACGCTTTGGCTAAATTTGCACAAATACTTGTTAACAACCCATCCATGGATATCGCGGTGTACGGTCATACTGACAACGTAGGGACTTTGGCTGCTAATCAAAAAGTATCCTTGAATCGCGCGAAGTCCGTAGCTGACTATTTGGTAGCTCAAGGTGCCGCTTCTATCCAAATGAAGGAAGTGGAAGGAAAAGATTACTCCATGCCTGTCGCATCCAACGATACTTCCGAAGGTCGCGCTCAAAACCGTCGCGTAGAAGTTTTCATGTATGCCAGCGAGCAAATGATCCAAGAAGCACAAAGCCAAGAAGGATAGTCTGTCATCCAAGCAAGCTATACAGTAAAGAGCTCCATCTTTTGGTGCTCTTTTTTTTATTACCTTACTTGTGATACCCCACAGTAGAGTCAATTACGATAAGCTGACATCAACAACTGTGAGTACATCGTCATTGACCTGAAAGCGAATATCGTATCCCGCGAAGCTGAAACCGTAAATCCGCTGTGAATCTGTCTGATAAGCAGGACGGGGATCCAATGCCAGTAGCTTTAATAGTGCCTGATGTTTTTCTTTCGGAATCATCCGCAAAAGTTCCTCCGGGAAAATCGGATGTAACCGAACAAATTCACTATCACTCGTGAAGCCACCAGACGCTTCCGAAATACGATCCGTATAAGAAATATAAGGTTTGATATCGTATATCGGCGTACCATCCATCAAATCCACGCCGGAGACGTGCAAAATGGCTCCTAATTTTTCATTCTGCTCGATCTCGTTCAGTCTTACCACAGACAGCCCAATGGGATTCGGTCGAAACGGAGAACGCGAAGCAAAAACTCCAATTCGCTTATTACCCCCGAGACGTGGCGGACGCACGGTAGGCGACCAGCTGTTTCGTTGTACATCAGAAAACTCCCAAAGTAGCCATACGTGTGAAAAGCCGTCTAATCCGCGTACCGCGTCCGCATTTCTATATTCCGATTCAAACACAATCTTACCTTTTAACTCCGGCACCAGACCGCTCTGACGCGGTATGCCGAATTTACAGGGCAAATCGGTTTGAATGTGAGCAATTGGAATCATCAGGCATACGACAAAATATTCACATTATGCGAAAAATAAATAGTGCGTGTAGAACTCGTTATGCAACATGAAACAGTACTATTTTTTTAGGTTATCCTCTAAAAATTCAAACTTCATCCGGTACAAATGCCGACGGGTTTCTTTACCGAGAATGCTGTGGTTTTTATCCGGATATAAATAAAGTTTCGCGTACTTTTCTGCTTCATTTAAAGCATCGAGGTAGAGATATGTGTTTTGCACATGTACATTATCGTCAGCCGTACCGTGGATGATCAACAGATTCCCGTTGAATTTATCGGCATGTTTTAAGGGAGAACCGGCATCGTACCCACCGTTGTTCTCTTTCGGTTGCCGCATAAAACGCTCCGTGTAAGCCGAGTTATATAGGCGCCAGTCGGTTACGGGAGCAATGGCGATACCGGCTTTGAAAATCTGCTTGTCGGTGCTCATCGCGTTGAGTGTCATAAAACCACCATAGCTCCATCCCCAAATTCCGATACGATCGGTATCTACATAGGATTGTTTCCCTAAGTATTTGGCGGCTTCTACCTGATCTTTCGTCTCGAAAACGCCTAATTTCATGTACGTACACTTTCGAAATTCGGAACCACGCGCTCCGGTACCGCGTCCATCGACGCTTGCTACCACATAACCTTGAGATGCCAGAAAATATTCCCATCCGACATTCCAGGTATCGGTAACTTGTTGAGAATTTGGTCCGCTGTATTGAACCAATAGCACCGGATATTTGAGAGAAGGATTAAAATCTGACGGCTTTACCATCCAGCCGTTTAACGTAACTCCTTCAGAAGTGGAAAACGCAAAGAACTCTTTGGGGGGTAAGTTCAAGCTGATAAACTCCTTTGACAGATCAGCATTGCTTTCCAATACGTACAACGCGGCTCCTTTGCTATTTCTTATGGTATAAACATTGGGAGCTGCTACGGAAGACGCATTGTCAGCGAAATAGGCGTATGTCTCTGAAAAGCTACCGTTGTGTGTCCCTTTTCCGTCGGTTAATCGAGATTTGGTTCCTTTCGAATCTATAGCATAAATATCCCGTTGCAAAGGCGACTTCTCGGCAGATTGGTAAAAAAGAGTTTGCTTCGTATCATCGTAGCCATACACGCGGGTAACATCAAAATTTCCTTTTGTCAGTTGCTTATTCAACGTGCCGTTCATGTTGTACAAATAGGCGTGCCGCCACCCGTCGCGTTCGCTCAGATAAGTAAAAAATTGTCCATCCTTGGTAAAGTAAACAGCATCAATATTATCGTAATCTACGTAATACTTATCTTCTTCGCGTACTATCAATTTTGAGACAAGCGACTTCGGATTGGCAAGTATCATGTCTAAGCGATTTTGATTTCGATTCAGTACGAATACTGCCAGCTTATCCTGGTCCTTTGTCCACCGGATGCGGGGGATGTAAACATCATTTTCCGAAGTGACCGGATTAATCGTTTTTACCGACTTGTAAAAGTCGTCATACACGCAGACACTTACTTTTGAGTTGGATTGTCCCGGCTTCGGATATTTGTAAGCTAGAAATGTAGGATATAGTGGTATTTCGTCTTGGCTGATCGAACTTTGTAGGTATCGTTGCATCCGGTAAGTGGGGACATCCGTTTCGTCAAATCGGACAAATGCCAACAGCTTACTGTCGGGGCTGAATACAAAGTAGCGGGTCGCGCCAAACTCTTCTTCGTAAACCCAATCGGGAGTGCCGTTAATGATTTTCCCAAGTTCGCCATCTTTGGTTATAGCACTCTCGGTTCCGAAGTCGAGCTTGTACAGGTACAAATTATTCTCTCTGGCAAATGCGATGTAACGGCTATCGGGGGAAAATAACGGCACTTCTTGTGCTCCTTCTTCCGACAAGGGTTTCAGTTCATTTCGCTTCGTGTCAAAGACGTAATATTCGGCAGTAAAGGTACGGCGGTACCGGTATTTTTGTTCGTTATAGACTAATATTTTCTGTTCGTTGGGGCTGAAATCATACCCTTTGATTTGCGACAACTTGGTTAGCTTGGTGGTTTCAGCATTAAATACAGTATCTACTACATTACCCGTTTTATAACTGTACCGAATGATGTATTTATTCTCTTTGAGTATAGTAAAATGTTCTCCGTCTCTCATGGATTTCATTCCGGCGATGGTCTTCGCTTTGTATTTGCCATCAACGATATCGGTCAGCAAATCGGCAAAAGTCCATTGACATACGCTAAAAAGAATGACAATAAAAAGCATTCGTTTCATATTCATCAGGAGTTTATTTTGACTATGATTTAATACTACAAGAAGATGTTGTATAATATTTATTTTCATGTGTTTAAATTTATTCTTCTACATTAAGGACACGTGGAACACGCCATTAATCATTCCCTTGTGTGTCAAAGTTATTTTTACATGGCTGTTTCATAACGTTGTTGCCGGACGAAGATTCATTTTAAAGGATTGATTCTAAAACATTTAGATCCATAAGCAGTCTAAAATTATCTTATTTCTGAAATAATTTTTTGCAAGCCCTTTTTTAAACCGGCATAGTATTCCCCTTTCTCAAATTCAGGTTCCATATTTTTTGTACAAATCCGCTTGATATCTTTGTCCGTTAGTCGTTTTTTGAGGTTCTTCCCCGCAACGATATATATTTCTCCCATTTTTTTGGAATACAAGATAAACACACTGTTTCCTTTATCGTCGTTTTTTTTCCACGCTTCGTGCAGGTCAATACCGTATTCGCTAAAAGTTGTGTACGGATGGATGGAATAGATGGTTACAAGGCTAATCTTATTTTTTGTGTTATATTCATGAGTTACGATGAGGCTGTCTAAAGAACGAATCTGCTCGGGTGTCAAAATTTCTTCAAAATCGCTTATAGTACCTAATGGCGCGGGAAATATCACTTCCGTGGTATCCTGCGGAAAAAATATTCTTGCCGTGGAAGAAACTTTTTTGCAAGAATTGAAACTAACTCCAAGTGCTAAGAAGATATAGAATAAAAAGGTTCTTACCCGTAATGTTTTTAATGAGTTAACTAACATGTAAAAGCTAAAAGTAACCGGTCTAAAAGAATTGTTTTATAATTTTTGAAGTGTGTCTCGAGATAGACAATGTCTTTTTTTTAATACATTTATTGTATTAAACATCTGACAATCTGAAAAAAAACAAAAAAAAGAGTATCCTATTGAGTGATGCAAAACTGGACCGTAAACGTTAGGCACTACTTATACGGATTCGTTTATCATACCACCTTTCAACCAACCTGAGATTCACAGTAACAATTACTAATTTGCATATTCCACGCCTAATTCCTGATCTTGCACTATCGGTCGGTCTGACGGGTTTTCTCTTATTTCTTTACTCCGAAAGTTCTTTCTTTCAGATTTCCGGGTAAGTAGAATGTATTGTTTTTATCCACATAAACGGCAACAGAGCCCAAATCAATCGACTTGCTGTTAAATGTCGCTACAGAACTGAAAGCAGGGATTTCCAATATTTGGCGTTTTGATTGTACAACCAGCTTGTACGATTTATCCTGCTCGACGATACTGTATTTCATTCCCGCAAAAACGTCGGTATGTTTTGCGAACGTATTGTACGTGTGTGTCTTCATCGGCACGCTGAGTCCGCTTACTTGATACAGGTAATTGTGCAACTCGTAATTCCGTACATTTCCTTTCAGAACATCGCCCTGCGGATGATATACCGCCAAAAATACATCTTCCCCAGTATGCCCACCGGTAGTAAAACCAAAACCGGTTCTATCGGTGTAAATTTCGGCAATGTAATGTCCCATATTCCGCGCTTCGGAGGCTTTGGTGTAATCGACAGCTTGATAGTTTTTGGCTCCTAATAATTTTTTAAATTCATCATCCGTAATGTCAATGTCCGTATATTGTTTGAAAACAGCTTTGAAATTTTCAGGTTTAGTTTTCATCAATATCTTTTCCAAACCACCGGCAGTACGTTTATACTTGGAAACCGCTCCAAAAAGGTCTTCCAAAGTAAGTTTGGTATAACTTTTCTTAAGTCCGCTTCGACCGATGGAAAAGCCACTGTTCCCGTGATCCGGAAGAATAACAACCGTCGTGTTTCCATCCTTTCGGGCAAATTCAATTGCTTTGCCGACCGCTTCGTCAAAGGCTAAAAATTCGCTGATTATTCCTGAAGGATCATTCGCGTGCGCAGCCCAATCAATCTGACTTCCTTCAACCATCAGGAAAAAACCATTCCGGTTTTTATTCAAAATTTCCAACGCTTTTTCCGTCATTTCGGTAAGGGAAGGTTCTTCATCCGGATTTCGGTCCAAGTCATAAGTCATCGCCCGATCTCGAAACAGCGCCCACACTTTTTCACCCTTGAAATTCAGCATGGCATTTTTATCGTTTTGAATCAACGCAGTACCCGTGTTTTGCAAATGTTGTTTCATCACGTCCGTAACAAACTCGTTGCCACCGCCAAACATGACCGAAAGATTATTGAACGCCATCTGTGGAGCTAAAGCCTTGTAATCACTCCGGTTGTAATAATGCGCCGAACAGTCGGCAGGAGTAGCATGCGGAAACTCGCAAGTAACCACCAATCCCGCAGCTTTGTTTTGTTCCATCTTCATGGCTTCCAAAATGGTAACTAAGGGTTGATAGGCACTATCCGGATTGAGCTTCACGAGATCGTTTTCAGGGTCAGCAACCGGATAGGTAGAGACGTTGGAGGCTTGCGCCGGAATACCTGTCATAAACGCAGATGTGGTAGGAGCAGAATCGCCGATTGGGGCGTTGGAAGAGAAAGTAGTTACCGTTCCCGACAGGTAAGGATCAACGTGGAGTTTCGTACCCTCGTTGCGGTAAACTTTTAACCACCGAGAAGCAGATAAAACACTCAGCGACGTACCGTCGGGAATCATCACAATCAGATTTTTGGTTGGTCTGACATCTTGTGCAATAACTAACAATGCAACAAAGAAAAATGACAGAATACTAATTAACCGTTTCATTTTGATTAGGTGTTTATTTTATTTGTGTATAACAAATGTTCACAAAGTTAGCGTTTTTTTATTCAAAAATTGAGTTGCTCGCAGCATTCTTGCAGCCGAATTTATACCTTTCAAATTCATAAGTATTTAATACTGAAAATATTTCATTCTCAGATTTCTCGATATGAACGAATAAGAAATACCTATTTAAACATTTTTAACAATTCTCTATGTAGCGTTTTAGCGCATTTTATCATCTTTAAAATTACAGTATCTATTCTACGAAATAACTCCACAAAAAAGAACATACACATGAAAAGAACAAACACTCCAAATGTAGGAGGCACTAGAATACAACGTAATTTTAGTCCTGTCAACGTAATCATTCTTTCGCTTGTATCGCTGGCAATCGTTGGATGTACGTTGAGCGACAAGAATTATGAATTTGGACATGACATGGATATGTATCCGTCGGGAGTTTACAATGAAAAGTACAAAGACTATGGCGAAAATCCATTCGTAAATACAACTGACGAACCGATTTCCACCTTTTCTGTTGACGCGGATGGCGGTTCGTACACCAATATGCGGCGTTTTATGCATTTGGGACAGCTTCCCCCCGTTGAATCTGTCCGTATCGAAGAATATCTGAATTTCTTCACGTATGATTATAAAGAGCCGGAGAAAGATGAAAATGTTTCGCTCGAATCGGAAATAGCCACTTGCCCCTGGAATGACGCCCACCATCTGATCAGAATCGGGATGAAAGGGATTACAATCCCCGCGGAACAACTTCCTAATTCCAACTACGTATTTTTAATTGATGTATCCGGTTCTATGGCTTCGCCCGATAAATTGGGGGTGCTGAAAACCGGTTTTACCACATTGGCAGATAACCTGCGTGATAAGGACAGAATTGCCATTGTAACGTATGCCGGAAGCGCGGGTGTATTGCTTGAATCTACCAATGGAAGTGAAAAAGCGAAAATCAAAACCGCGATAAAAAGATTGGACGCCGGAGGCTCTACTGCAGGTGCCGAAGGAATAGTAACCGCTTATAAAATAGCGGAAAAGAACTTTATAAAAGATGGAAATAACCGAATAATCTTAGGTACCGACGGAGATTTCAACGTCGGAATATCCTCAACAGACGAATTGGTCAAGCTCATTGAAGAAAAACGCGAATCGGGCGTATATCTTACGGTTTTGGGCGTAGGGGACGGCAATCTGAACGATCAAATGATGGAGCAAATAGCCAACAAAGGAAATGGAAATTACGAATACATTGATCGGGCAAGTCAGATACAGAAAGTGTTCACGGAAGAAATTACAAAGTTTTATACCGTAGCGAAAGATTGCAAAATACAAGTAACGTTTAGCCCCACAAAAGTATCTTCTTACCGATTGATTGGTTACGAAAATCGGAAACTGAATACCGAAGATTTTGAAAACGACTCGACTGATGCCGGCGAAATTGGTGCCGGACAAACGATTACAGCGTTGTATGAAGTAACACTAACGCCGGATTTATCGGCAGCTCCCCATCTGCAACCTTACGCGCAGTTTGACTTTCGGTATAAAAAACCACACGAAACAGAAAGTCGGCTCCTTGAACACAAAATTATGCTTTTGCCTAAAGACATGAATGATGCGTCTGAAAACACAAGATTTGCCGCTTCGGTCGCAGGATTTGCCCTGATGATGAAAAACTCGGAATACAGAGGCACCCTATCCAAAGGCATGGTTATTGATCTGGCGAAAGGGGCTTTGTCGTTCGACCCGAACGGCTACCGAAGCGAATACGTAGATTTACTCAAAAGCCGGTAAGAACTATTTAACACGAAAATAATCTGCAACAAATATAAGTACTTTTTTCAAATTAGATTTGTTTTTTTCGCGACACCTAAACCTTACTTGAAAATCCCCTGTTTGTTTGAAGCGGGGGTTTTTCCGTGCTTTTCCGTGTCATCTGTGTGAGCCGTAATTTCTTTCAAACATTTTACTCACATTTATACCTGCAACTAAACCCTGCTAATTCCTAAATTTTCTCGCACATGTTCCTGTGGATTTTTAACCAACTTTCCTATAAAATCGGCAATGCTTTTTCGCGATAATGCTCCACCGATTTCGGGTTTACCCTTGTGGGTAATTTCATAATCCACTTCGTTGCCGTTGGTAAACCAATCGGGGCGGAGAATGGTATAATCCAAATCGGAATCTTCGATATTGTCCGACAATGCCCGATAAGGTTTTAAAACGGATTTCAAAGGCGTGTCGAAAATGCCTATGGAACTAATGGCAATAATGCGTTTTACATTTTTTTCCTGCATTGCTTTGACTATGTTTTTGCTCATTGTGTCTAAATCGCCCGCAAGGTTTACATACACAATATTTTGTCCTGAAATTGCATTTTTTACATCGCTATAATTCATTGCATCGCCTTCAATTACTTTTGGATTTCCGGCGTTGGAAATCCTATTTTTGTTTCTTACAAACAAGGTTAGTTCCATATCGCTTTGCTTTTTAAGCGTATCTATGACTACTTTGGCAAGACTTCCGCTTGCTCCAATAATGAGTACTTTTTTGTTCATTTCTTTTTGTTTTAAAATATAGAAGCCACAGATTTCAATATAACCCACTTGCCATTTTGTTTTTCCAACTGTATTTTTTGTTGCAACCGCCACGTGTTTCGACTTCCCCAAATTCTAGCATCTACCAAATTTTGAACAGTAACATCCGCGTTATTTTCCTTTATAGTAACAGTACAATTTACTTCTTTCGCAGCATAATATTTCATACTTTTTTTTTCCACCTCGACATACCATTCGGATCCGGACTGTACGTAACCTGTCATATGCGTTAGCGTGTAGTTTTCATCCAAGATTTCATTCATTGCCTCCGTATCTCTTTTTATCATCAAATCAGCCAATTGTCTTACGGTGGACATTATTTGGGCTTCTTCATACTTGTTGTTTCCTTCCATTTTTTTTGAGCGCATCCTGCTACACTAATTAGCAGGAACGCGCTTATAAAAAGTGATTTCATTTACTTCATTCAATAACTCATCATTACTTAAAACCCTGCCCAAGCTTTAAACTGCTCTACCATTTTTGGTTCTCGATGGCTAAAAAAATTGCTCGTATTGGCGTTCAATCGCGCAATTTGGTTCATGTTATCATGCGTTAATTCAAAATCGAAAACATCAAAATTTTCTTTAATTCTTGATGGTGTTACCGATTTGGGAATAACCACAATATTGCGTTGTATCATCCAGCGAAGCGTAACTTGTGCTACGGATTTTCCGTATTTTTTTCCGATTTCCGAAAGCGTTTCGTTTTGAAAAAAGTCGTCCCGACCTTCGGCAAACGGAGCCCAACTTTCGTGTTGTACATTGTATTGTTTCATCACTTCGTTATCCTCGTCGCGTTGGTAAAACGGATGCGTTTCTATTTGGTTCAAAGCAGGCGGTATTTCGTTAAAGCTGATTAAGTCCACCAATCTGTCCGGATGAAAATTGCTTACGCCTATGGCACGAATTTTCCCTTCTTTATACAATTCTTCCAATGCCCGCCAAGAACCATACACATCGTTAAACGGTTGGTGCAACAGGTACAAATCCAAATACTCCAATTGCAGTTTTTCCATAGAATCGGCAAATGCTTTTTTTGCTTTTTCGTAGCCGTAATCGGAAACCCACAATTTGGTGGTAATAAATATTTCTTCCCTTGGAATCCTGCTTTCTTTTATGGCATCTCCAACTGCTTTTTCGTTGCGGTAGGCTTGAGCGGTGTCTATACTTCTATATCCGGTTTCCAAAGCGCCCAATACGCTTTTTTTGCATTCATCATAATCGGGTACTTGATATACGCCATAGCCGAGAATGGGCATTTTTACGTTGTTACTTAATATTACTGTTTTCATTTTATTCAATTTTTAGTGTTAAATGACGAATTACAAATTTTTCATTCGTTATTGCTTGTTTGTAATTATTTTAAAGGTGATTTTCCATAGGTGCCTTTCGAGCTTGAACCAATATTTACACCAATGTCGTGAACAGCACTCAAGGCTTCGGGAGCCCGTTTCCCATAAACGGTTTCTTGGGCAAAAGCATCTTCCAAAGTTTTCATATCGGCGTTGGTTAATTCTACATGTATCGATGCAATATTTTCTTCAAGATGGTTTGGGTTAATCGTTCCGGGGATGGGGACGATGTGTGGACTTTTTGCCAACAACCAAGCCAAATTGATTTGTACGGGTGTGGCATCTTTTTCGTGCGCCATTTTTTGCAGAATGTTTACGATGGGGCGGTTTTTAATCATATTCTCATCCGAAAAGCGGGGGAAACTTGCAGTAACCCGTAAATCGTTTTCACGAAACGGAAACCCTTGTGCAAATTGCCCCGACAAATAACCCATTCCGAGCGGACTCCAAGGCACCAAACCAATGCCCAATTCTTCGCAAGTGGGCAATACTTCGTGTTCGGGGTCGCGTGTCCAAAACGAGTATTCGTTTTGCACGGCAGTTACAGGATATTCCTTGTGGGCACGGCGGATTGTAGCTTCGCCTGCAGCCGATAATCCGAAGTGTTTTACTTTTCCTTCTTTGATTAAATCGCCTACTGTTCCCGCCACATCTTCAATCGGCACATTGGGGTCAACTCGGTGTTGGTAGAGTAAGTCGATATGATCGGTTTGCAAACGTTTCAACATACGTTCTACATTTTCACGAATGTATTTGGGTTGGCTGTTCAATCCTTTTCTTGCCTGTGTAACCGGGTCAACTTCGAAACCGAATTTGGTGGCAATTACCACATCGTTTCGGTAAGGTTTCAACGCTTCGCCTATCACTTCTTCACTATAAAATGGACCGTAAACCTCGGCGGTGTCAAAAAAACGGATGCCTTGTTCGTAAGCTTTTCTAATTAATGAAATGGCTTGTTTCTTTGGGGTTTCCGGACCATACGCCCAAGCAATGTTCATACAGCCAAAACCGAGTTCGGTAACTTCGAGATTGCCCAGTTTTCTTGTTTTTATATCGGAAGAGTTTTTGGCTCCACCCGATAATTCTTGATTGAATGAACGATTGACAGCCGTCAATGCAGGACTACCTAAAGATAATCCGACTCCGGCTAATGCGGTACTTTTGATAAATTTCCTGCGATTGAATTGATTTGTGTTGTCCATGGTTCGTTTGGATTTTAATGATATTGCAAAGATATTTGGTTTGTCCCGAATCTTTCGTATATCCATTACTGATTTGATAACCATTATTACTGATTCGGTTATCCGAATTTTGTGAAGAAAAAATAATTGAATACTTTTGAATACTAAATTGATTGGAAATGGAAAAAATCATCCACGTAAAAAGTGTAACCGAATATAGTGAATTAAGGGGAGCGGAGACGCTTCATCCTTTGGTCAATGTTTTGGATTATGATAACCTGAAATTTTTAGAACCCGCGACCTACAACCTCGGATTTTATTGTATCTTTTTGAAGGAAACCAAATGTGGCGATTTGCGCTATGGCAAGGAAACCTACGACTATCAGGAAGAAAGTTTGGTATTTGTGGCACCGGGACAAATCCTGACTGTGGAAAATTACTTGCCCAACGTGAAACCCAAAGGAAAAGTCTTGATTTTCCATCCCGACTTTATTCGTGGAACGGCTTTGGGGAATATTTTGGAAGATTACTCATTCTTCTCCTATTCTTCGAACGAAGCATTGCACCTTTCTAAAAAGGAACGGGAAATGATTCTGAATATGTACGCCACGATTGAAATCGAATTGCGACAGAATCTGGACAAACACAGTAAAACGCTGGTAATTTCACATTTACAATTGCTGTTGAATTATGCCACGCGATTTTACGACCGTCAATTTATTACAAGAGCAAACATTAATAAAGGTGTTTTAGAGAAATTTGAAACGGTGTTGAACAATTATTTCTCATCGGATAAACCAGAAAGCATCGGCTTACCGACAGTTTCGTATTTTGCGGATGAATCACATCTTTCAGCCAATTATTTTGGCGATTTAATCAAAAAAGAAACCGGCATTTCCGCGCAGGAATACATCCAAATCAAAGTGATTAATCTCGCCAAAGAAAGGATTTTTGATGTAGATAAATCAATAAGCCAAATTGCCTACGAATTGGGGTTTAAATATCCGCAGCATTTTAACCGTTTATTCAAAAAAAAAGTAGGCGTTACACCGAGTGAGTATCGGCATCTGAATTGACATACTTTGACACAGATTTTTCAAAATTTGTGCAGGATTTCCGTTTATTTTATTTCATGTTCGTAAAATGAGCTTGATGCGAGCATTCGAGATTCATTAAGACATTACACCCGTAATTATTATTTATGATTATCCGCAATTCTTCCTATTGTAAATTCTTGATTTGAAGTCAGGCGGATAGCTGACAGCGGTGATTAATAATCTGTCAAACTGTTTTTCACCAAAATATCGCCTGTTGAATTTATAACAGAATTGATTGATGTAGTATTGTAAATATTCGGGGTTAACTTTGTAATATACGCCCAGCAGTTGCCTTTTAGCGTTGCTGATAGCGGTATGGACCCAAGGAAGGACTTTTGGCAATTCTTCCGGAGCGACCACTGATGTTT
>JBKEBE010000028.1:0-20022 GCA_047973025.1 Paludibacteraceae bacterium | reverse complement strand
TTGGCATTGCCGGCATTGGAGGGGTTCAGTACAATTTCGACTTTCCACTACAACTTGCTGCAGATTTTCGTCCAAGCTGGTTGTTCTTCAATCCGGGTGTAAGCCGTTACTTCGGTGGACTGTACGACTTCGGGATCAGTGCGAGATACCGCTTCTAATCGAACGAAAGAGCTAAATAAAAACGAGAATCTGAATTCAGATTCTCGTTTTTATTTATGTAATATTTCTTTTATTTGTCTTTGGGTTCTTCTAACAGGGGTTCGATGTCGTCATCATCCCCATCAAAGCGGTCTTTCACATTCTTGACAGTCGTTTTCATTTGTTGCCAAATTGAAGCAGCTCCTTCTTTCACATCGTCCCATGCGTCATCAGCGGTGTCCGCTATTTCTTTCAGTTTCGCTTTTCCCTGTTCGATTTTGGGTTCGATGTCGTCAATAACTTCTTTGTATTTCGCTTTTGCATCGTCGGAAGCTCCTTTTGCTTTGAGTTTGAGTTTATCCATCTTCAGCTCTAATTCTCTGATTTGGATATCCATTTTTTCTTGAAAATCCGATTTTTTTTCTTCCATAATTTTTATCCTTATTAGGTGTTAAACTTAATGATAATGACAAAGATAATCATTAAATTCATTTTCTACTTCTCACGATAAAAAATTAATATTATTTTCTCTACTCGACAACCTTCGGATAATTGAAATTTTGCGAATAAAAAAGGTTAGAACAAAACGTCTAACCTTTTCTTTAATAATCTGAGTGTCGTTACTTCTTCAATATGACCGGCAATGCAACCGTTCCTTCATTCAATTTTACTTTGACGATATAGGTTCCCGAATTTACACCTGAAACGTTGATATAATCATTTGAAACAACTCTGAGCAACTGCCCCTGAAGCGTGAACAGTTCAATACTTTCTATGGTTTGTCCAATTCCTTTTTTCACATAGATAATATCGCTTGCCGGATTTGGATAGATACTGACATTTTTCACTTTGTTTGTCGATACGGATGTGAGTGCCTTGCCATAAAGTAACAGATTATCGACAAATACATTTCCGGTTTTTGACAGGTGACTATTCCTTTGTTTAAATTTAAAACCGGTAAACCGATAAGTTTTAGATGGAAGTAAATCTGTTAAAACAGCTTCAGCGAACTTCCAACCACCGTAATGAATACTATCCAATAGAATTTCTTTTGTATCATTTTCAGAAGTAAAAATCAGCAACAACTCATTGCCGGACAGATCGCCGTAAATGTGTAATCCCATAACCGAATCCTTGGTAACTTCCACAGTCGGATTTATTACTTTGAAAAGTACTTCGCCACCCGAATTTTCCGAAAAAGTATAACGAAGATTATAACTTCTCGACCCAAATAATGTTGTAGATGTTGTAGCTGAGCTTGACGCGGTTGACATCATCGGACTTGCAAGGGTATCTACTTTCAACTTTCCGGATGCTTCAAAATCATCAACAATCAATTTATCGGTAATGCGTTCATTGGACGCGGTAAAAGGAAACTCCATCGTATCGGGTAAAAAAATACCATCTTCATCCTTTATCCCTTTGGCAAATTTTACAACGTAGTTTTGTCCGGGGATTAGGTCCTGAGCCAACGTGAATAAAGTAGAGCCTAAAGGTTCGGGATACGTGTTATGACGTAAAGAACGCACGTTTTTAGTTAAAAGTTGACCTTGCATATCATACACCTGTACCCCATTTATCAACTCGGCTGTTTTCAGTTTTTTATCGAATACAAAAGTGAATGTGGGTAATTTGTAGTCGATATTCGTTTCGTCAACAAGCGGATAAGCGGCAAGTAATGTCAGTTTATTTCGGTTCGTTGTTTTAAATTGAAAAATGAAGTCATTTTCCATTGATAAGCCGTCAAAATGTCGTAACGTTTTATCCAATTTAACCGTATAAACAGTAGATGTGTCAAGTGGTGCGTCGGGCACAAATTCCATGATGAAATAGGAATCTTTGAAAACAAACTGTCCTTGCACAGCCGGAGTAATACTAAAAGCTTCTTGTGCACTCGCCGGATCGACATCCCAATTAAATTTGAATCGAATTACTGAACTTGCCAACATCAGTGTATCTGACGTTAGTGCTTGTGGGGAATATTCCGCTACGACGGGTGGTGTATCTCGTATTTTATTAAGTCGAATATTGGCGTAACTTGTCTTATTTGCTTCTACGACTATTTCAGTCGTATCATTATGATAATCGGTATGTTGGGTTATCAACGTATAAGTTCCCGGTATTAAGTCTTTGAAAAGATAAAAACCGTTATTCATGTTATCCACCATATAAGTAGTATCTTTTGGTAGTAAGGTTACGGTAGCTCCATTGATCGGCAGATATACATCATGTGTCCCGTTAATTTTGTGGTAAGGTGCTTCATTGAGCAAAAAGCGGTCTTTAACAACACCGGCAATATTTCCTTTCGGTAAAGTCGCCGATTTAAAATAAGTCGCGAATGATTTCAGAAAATGCCAGGCTTCGAGCCATTTGTATTCCAGGTTCATCAATCGATACGTTTCCGGCAGATAATCATGATGCGATCCTTCCGAGATCACTCCGGGAACAGTCAATCCGCGCAACACGCCGTATCCGTCAGACCAGCCGCCCATGGACAAACGCCCGAAGGTTTTGTCCCCTTGTACGGAATAACCGGAAGACCAGCTTGTTGCTTGATTAGAGTACAAGTTTTTAGCAATTTCGGTACTGATTAATCGACTGGTCTCCTCATGTGGGGTCGGCGAAGGATACACCCATGTATCGCCGGGAGATCTTCCTGAAAACAACATCAAGACCGCACTGTTTGCGGTAGTTCCGGCATTGCTGTGAATGGAGAGCATGAAATCGGCATTAAATTCGTTAGCGGAACGTACAATCTGCGAAAGGGGTAAATCATCCGCCGTAGTATTGGTTATGCGGGAAATCGCGGTAGATGCCCCTCTCGAATCAAGCATTGCTTTCAGATACATTCCTTTGTGAAGATTACTGACCGATTCCCAAAATCCGTTATGATCGCCTGAAGTAAATGGCGGAATCACTACATTTCGATCATCGCTGTCATACCCGCCATGTCCGGGATTTATGTAGATTCTAATCCCCGATAAATCTTGTGCTTGAATCCTTCCGGAAATTAGAATAATTCCTATCAAAAAAAGAAAATAGATCTTCTTCATTGCTTCTTTAATTAACGGTTAACTCTGTTACCACCAATTTTCCGTCTGCTGTTGCATATACGACACGACCGGATTTAGAAGACGCTGTTGGATACATTGCAATATGATTCTTGGTGCTGATCTGCGTTTTGACTTTACCATCCAATGTTATCATCAGGATTTCGGAAGAGGTTACAAATTCACCATTGTCTTTATCCTGCATTCCTACAATCCAATTGTCGTTGTACCAAACCGGTGCATTTAGATAGCCCAAACTTGATATTATCTTTCCGCCTAAATCGCAGACAAATGCACCTTTGCCGACAGCCACAAAAAGAATTTTGGTGTTATCGGGTGAAAGAGATGCCCAAATGTAATTGACATTTTCACCTTTCACCGGGTTAATGATCATTCTTTTCCCATTTACGTAAACGTAAATTCTCAAATTTCCCGAGCTTATATACACAGGGACAGTCGATTTTACTCTCCCAAATGTCGATTTATAGAGCTTATCATCTGCCTGAATAAGTACTCCGTTGTGAAAACTTCGGGCGGAATGTAAATCTCGCTTCGGTGCGATCATCTGTTGCTGGTTACCGGTGTTTAAATCGTAGGTTTCCAGAGCATCGTAGCGTCTTCCGTTCTCGAAGGTTGTACTGCGGAAGAAAACTTTTGAATTGTCGTTGCTGAAAATAGGATCGTAGCCGGAATTTTGTAGCGTCGAGACAGTTATTTCGCTCTTTGTCTCAAAGTCATACAGGTAAAGCCCTTTGTAGCTACTCGTGGAGTAAAGCAACAAGTTTCCGTCTTCATTAATTGTCGGATAGTGCGCTACCTTACTTGCCGTTGTGGTTATTTCATACCGGGATTTTACCTGAATGTTTTGGGCGGAGAGGATAGAACCAGGTACCAAACAAAAAAATAGAATAATGAGTTTCATGGTGTTATGCTTGTGTTTTAATTCTTATTTTAAAGTGATTTTCACAGTTTGTGTGTATCCATTCAGTCCCAATTGCAAAAGATAATTACCCGCACCCATTCCGTTGGTAGATACAGAAGCACTATTTCCAGAAAGCATTTGCTTGTCTGTCTTTATCAATTTTCCATTCAAATTATACCAGTTTATGTCTAACCTTTCATTTGAAAAAGAGTTTATAAAACGAACTGTTATCGCTTTCCCGTTTTCCGCCAGGCTTGGATAAACGTGAAACATTTTCTCTTTTTCAGTTGCGAGATACGAAAAAATGAAGTCCTTGTAAACCAACGTTATTTCTTTTATTGCTAACGAATAAGTCTTTTCGGGTATCATTTTTGCCGCATCCAGATAAAAATTCACATTGTCAAAATTTATTGGATAAATGGCGCGATCGCCTACATCAAACAGTTCATTGATAGGAATATCTAACGAAAAATCTTTGCCGTTTTCAAATGTATTAAATTCTACGGTCGCGACCGTTGTGGCGTTGTTAGGCGTCAAACTTACTATGGCGCGGGAAATTTCCATGTCTCCTATATTCATGACTAATTTTACCGTATCCGGGAGCCCATAGAACGTACATTTATTAAATAGTTTTAGGAATGGAGCCCGTCCGGCAGCATGTACAAGATTTACAACAGCTCCGGTCTGCCAGTTTTCCGGACGATTTTCCAGATTAATCTGAGCATTCAAAAACGAAGATGCAGACAATGTCCAGTCAGTAAGCAACATACTATCGCCCACTAAAGTCGGAGAGTCGGGGTTCTCTACTTTTACCACAATATCATCCGTAACGTCATTTAAACTTCCGGTAATCTTTGTAACCCCATTGCTAAGTGCCTTTACTGTTCCGTCGTCAACTTCTGCATACTCCGGATTTTCGACACTCCAATAAAAAGCTGCCGGTGAAATAAGGGCATCACCCGCCGATGTTTGCGCCAATACTTCAATCGGATAATCGCGACATTTATCTACTAATACGGTATCGAGACGTATTTTAATACCTGAAACGGGTAACAACCCAATATTTATTGTGGTAACCACATTGTCATTATACGTTGCCGTAATTTGTCCGGTCGTAGTTCCCGTAGCAATGAATTTGTTTTCTTGAATCACACCTAAACTTTCGGGACAGGTAAGAACAACACCCTGCAAATCGGAGTCCACTAAAACTCCATATTGATTGTAGGCGTAAAATTTCGGAACATATTCTCCCAAATGTGGTAAATAATAAGTAGATTCATAGGGTTTAATAATACGTATTTCACTATCGGTCGGAGCCGTCGAAACAACAAAGATACTGTTTGAAACGGCGCGTTCATTTCCGTCGCTGGTACGATTAACCGGCTTACCATACTCTGCAACGTACATGGAACTGGAGCCACCACCATCCATGTTAAAGGCTGTATATGCTCCGGCACTCTTCATGATATAGGCTAACTGTTTCGTTGAGACTCCGACTGATACCCCTCTACCATCAACCACGCAAAATATAAGAGAGTCACGATTTTGAGAGTAGCCAAGTCCGGTGCGAGGATGAAGCGCATCCCAAGTACTTGTTTGCTCGACAACGCCGTTGTACAGCATGGTGGCATAATTGTCCCCACCACTCATTATGGTAAAATTGGATTGATTATTTCCATTTACACTCAGTTCTAATCTTATATCGATTTCATCGTTTTCAGCCAATTGATCCAGCAATGTGGCTGACGATCCGTGCCCCGACAATACAGCTTGTCCTTTCGGAATAATCATATTACCTACCCCTTGCTCTATCTTTACCACTTTAGCTTTCAGGGTACGATTTGTACTCCATTCGTTATTTGGGAGCAGTTCGATTAACACTTCTGTGCCGTAAGAATTGGTTCGTGTAAATTTTCCGTTGTGCCGGTTGTAGAGTACAAGTTGGTCGTCCCCACGGAGATGGTTTACGGTATGAATAGTCCAATTCACATTTTCAAAATTGACAATGCCGTTATACGTGATCTTGCCGATATTGGGAACTTTGGTATCATCCAGAATGAAGGTATTTCTGTTACCCGGTATTTTGGCGATTTCAGAATCGACCATACTACCACTGACCGGATAACCGACATAACCGGAAGTATTGTAGAAGTCTCCATTTGTTCCGGCAAAATAGAAAGCTCCTTCGGTGGACTTTCGCTTTGCAACCTCGGAAGGGCGTTCGCCACTGTAAATGGAATCGCGTCCTAAGGCCGTTCTTATTTGTACATATTCATTTTTTAAATCTGTTTTCAAAAAATACACATCCAAGCGACTGCTCGCCTGTAAACGAAGTGCGACATATTGCGTACCTGGTCCTACCTGGTGATTCTCGATAGTGTCAACCGAATAAGTAACACCATCTATATTAAGTGTTTGGGAATTGGATACGACACTAATCAGAATAAATGCTGCGGTAAATAATAATAATTTTTTCATATGTTTGACGTTTGATGTTTTTTTGTAGATTTTTAGGACAAGACTCTCATTTTACATAACTTGTAAACTTTGTTTAACGCCCTATTTTTTTTCGTTATTAGCATATCATCCTTCACATTGATTCACAACCGAATAAAAAAAAATGAGAGTCCCCAAAATTCACGATTGTATCGTAGCATAGAAATAAGAATATTTGTTTTAATATTTAGCTTTTAACCTATTGTTTGCATCTTGTAAATAAATATGTAAAAGTGTAGAATAAAAAAGGCGGCGGAAATTCCACCGCCTTATTGAAAGGAATAACTAAAATCGATTTTATTTATTTGATAATGACTTTGCGAACGGCAGTTTTGCCATCACGTGTTGTTGCCTTAAGTATGAATATTCCACTTGTACCTATTTCGATAGATGAAACATTGTCTTTATTAGTAATCAATTGACCCGCGATGGAATAGACAGATACATTAGCTACTTCGTTATCGAAAATGATTTTATTGTCATTTACAAAGAGTTTGACGGCATCGTTGTGATATTGATCATTCAATCCAGTTGTGGTAGCCTTGAATTCGTACATACCATAGCCATTTTCACCTGTATAAATATACATTTTGGCTACACCGGCAGCTTCGTCAACTTCTACGGAAGGCACGGCTGTGCGATAAGGGTTACTAACGTTTCCCATACCTACAGCTGGGAATGTCCAAAGAATTTCCATTTCTGAAAACAATTTATTAGCGTCTTTCCACTTATACAAGCGGAATGTCGAAGGTGGTACACCCGCTGTATTCGTTCCGGCAATCAGGAAAAAGTCTTCACCGCCCATTTCAAATTCAATTAAACCATTATGTCCTTGATTTATAGTCCAAGAATTTCCTGGATTTGTAAGCGTATCTTTCTGAGCGAACACATTGTTGTAGAAACCATCCAATATGTTTCCGTCTTGATCGATCAAGGTTGGTAATGTTGCATTTCCATCCAGATAAAATAAATTTTCATCTAACGGGAAAACTTGAGGAGCTGTTCCGGGATTTGCTAAACCGGTCAAATACGTTCCTTCAATACTTGTATCCAGAATGATGAGTTCAGCTTGACCTGCTACACCACCCGTGATAGTCCATTTGTATATTTCCATAGCACTTGCGTTGGAAGCTAAAATAACCGCATCGCCTGTAACGTCGCCGTACACACCAAATGCGTCAAAACGAATTGAAGCCTCTTCAAACTCAGGATTTTCAAACAAGATCTCTTGAAGTACCAACGTTCCATTACCGGTAGCAAGGTCAATGTTCCAAATCTGGAACATTCCTTTATTACTTGTAATACAGTTTCCTAAAAGTACGTGTCCGACAGCGTCTAATTTAATGTCGTTAAATGGAAGTGCACCAGCGGTAACAACTTCATTTTCAGAGTTTTCATACGTAAAGATATTTGATGCCAATTTTATTGGGGATAATCTCACTCCGGTGGCTCCATCAACAACGGTTAATTGCTTAAGCTCCCTGTCAACGAAGTACATTTTTCCATCTTTAGCCGCCATACCCCGTACAAACTGAGGTGTACCGATTGGATTCGCCCCAAGATTGTCTAAGTTTGCTGAAATCATCCATTTGCTTGTCAGTGAATATTTGCCGTCATTCATAGCCGGATAAGCAAAAGGATCAGGCTGTGGAACGGGCGATTTCTTGATGTTTGCAAGCGTTGTATTCAATTTGACGCTCGTATTATAATCAACAACACCTTTGATATCTAATTTGGTACCGATGGGATACGCTCCTTGGCTAAGTTTTGGTATCAATGAAAGTGTATTACCGGCATCGTCAGCTAAAACTACATTTCCGCTACCATCGTACGAGTGAACAATAAGTCCAAGTAACTGAACCCACTCATACATATATGTTTTGTATTCTTTAGCGACATCCGCGTTAATAGCCACAATATTGATATTCTGAATAGCGGGAATTTGAGCGGTTTCTTTAGACTCTAAGGTCGCACTGATTAATTTTACAAGACTACCATTTGGCGCGGTATAAGCACTTAAAACAATTTGGTCGCCGACCGCTACATCAGGCATAGAAGTGAAAGAGACCATCATACCGGCAGTAGCGTCTTGCATATAAACATTGTTGCCAACGATGAGCGAAACGACACCGCTTGCTTTTGTTGCAACCCCGTTGCTATTCAACGCCCAGATGTCTGCAATAGGAGGAATGTACTCAATCCATTTTGCATAAAGGGTTTTATTACCTTCAGCTCCTACCGGAATTGCAGTTACCTTCGTCCCGCTAAAATCAGATTCAGCATACCAGCCATCAAAAGTAAACCCTTCTTTGTAAGGTACCGGAATAGCCACTTCTACAGAGCCATCATACGATGCAGGACCTGCGAAACCGTGTTTCCACGTCGGCATGAAAGCTTCAACTTGTCCGGCTATTGCATAATCAGCAGAAGCAGGCCAAGTAGCACGCACACTATTCAGAAAGAATGCCATAAGACTATAACGCAAATACGACGCGCTGGTAGATGGTAAAGTTTTTCCTTGCTCCGCACTTACTGCGTCCATGTAGTCAACCAGCCATTGCCACTCGGCAGCTACGGTTGGGTCTGTAATAAAACTTAAATCCATCGCAGAGGCTTGTGTAGGAATACCTGCCGCGACATTCCCGTTAAGGTCGTCCAAGGAAGTCCAAACGGCAGATGTGCCTTTAAAATTATTCCAAAATGTATTCAAGCCCAGATACATATCGTTCTTATTGGTCCATCCGTGAGCATTTGTTACCCCACCATTTAATTCGTAGGTAATATCCCCCCCGGCCGCATAACTGAAAACAGCCATAAAACAGGCTATCAATACTAAGGTAAATTTCTTCATAATGACATTTTTTAAAAAGTTATTAATAGTAGATAATTATTATTTTTGTATTAAGTAAGGATTACGATAAATAAAGACTTATGAATTATATGACAATTTTGATTGTTTTCTTTTGATCTCCTACGTTTACTCTCAGTATATATACTCCTCCGGTTGAGTTATTTAAATCTAACTTGAAATAATTCTTTTCAGCCGTCAACATCTGTTTATTCGAATGAATCAGTATTCCCGAAACGGTATAAATCTCAATTTGAGCAGTTAAGGCGTTGTAGCCCTTGACCATAAGAGTTATTTGCCCATCACTATCCTTATAAATAGAACAGATATCGTCAGTGCCATGTTCATTTATAGATGATAGCGTGGTGTAAATTTTCACTTTTTCGGATGGTTCAGTTGTTCCGGTATTGTTCAGTGCTTTAACCTGAATATAATAGGTGCCTTCTTGCAATCCGGCGAAGGAAGTGCTGTAAACGTAGGCATCTGTCCTCTTAATCGTTTTGTTACGTGGAGGAAACGATGGGTCACTTGATAATTCGACACTAAACCCTTTAGAAGGTTGTTCTTGCCATTGAACATCCACAACAGTACCAAACAAACTACTGTTGTTTGCCGGTGAAGTAATGACAGGAATAGGGATGGGTACATCCATGGTTCTGAAACTCATCACTTCGGAAATTGCGTCCAGAATGCCATCAGATAAATGTACGCGGGCATAATAAGTTGTTTCACCGAGAAGTACATTTTCAGGGATTGTGTACGCTGTATTGTTCGTGGATTGTGAATAAACGATATCATTGCTCTCGAATAGAGATGTTGTCGAAATTTCAAGTACGTAGTTGGCAGTAGAGCTAATATTCATCCACGTAAAAGAAGGGGTAAGAGAAACTTCGGTCGCACCATTCTGTGGTAAAGTAATTTGGAACTTTTCTCCAACAAAACTAAATACTTGTGAATAACTATCCTGCATATTTGCTTTTCGAGTTCTCACACGCCAATAATAGGTTGCGTCTTGTTGCATGGTTGGTTCTAATCCCGAGTTGAATTCGGGAGAAGTTGTTTCACGGGCACAAAACATGTCGTCGAATGACGCGTCATTTGCTACTTCCCAGACATAACTATCAGCTCCTTCTACCGGTTGCCATTTGAAAACGGTCGGGATAACTGTTGACGCGCCATTTGCCGGATAAGTCAACTGAGCGGCAATGCTTTGCACAACATCTTCCCCAAAAACTCGAGGAGAAAATTCGTTGCCAAATCTATCAAGTACAGCAACTGCTATTTTATGTGTTGACGTGCTAATGCTTTCGGGCAATTCGATGGCGTTGTAATAAGAAATTCCGAGTAAATATTTTGAAGAAGAAAATACGCCGGGGTCGTATCTGTTTGCATTTGGCACCGCGTAAACGGCAAATCTCACATTGGCATTGGGGTTTGTCCAATATATAGCATTTTGTTCTTGTCCCAGATTAGAAACTAAGAGCTGTTCGGAAGCTTTCTTCCAACCGATAGACGGTGTTAGGGATGGGTAGTTGTAAACATTGCTCTGTAAATATTCTAAAAATGAAGTTCCTACGGCCTTTGCTGTTGCGTAAAATACACTACCGGGAGCCCCATTTAGATCACTTGACCGGTTAACCGCTACCTGTATGCCTACTTCTTGAAAATAGAAATTAGATGCTGCCGGAGCTTTTGACCTTGTATCTACCGTGAGTTCTTCTCTTTGAGCAAGTGCTGTTTTTTCAATGGAGGAAAGTGAATTCAAGTTCGTTTCATTGCCTTCAATCCAAAACGATTTAATTTGTGGTATGCCGGCAGGTGCAGCATTGGGATCTGAGCCTGTCATTGCCGATAAAGAATGGCTTGCGTAAAAATGTTTTCCAAATTTGTTCGCTACCATCGACCACCAAGGAGCCAAAATATCATACGGAATAGAACTGCTTGTAGTCCAATAGAGCTGTGGAGAAATGTAGTCAATCGATCCTTGACTAAGCCAAGCTAAAGGGTCGGAATAAATTCCGTTGTATTGCCAGTCACTCCCAACCGGAGCGGGGGGTACGTCATACTGAGCCGCTACTGTAGCACTGGACGCAGCCACGCCGGCAGGACTTACTCCAAACGTAACATATGGTTTAACCTCCTGAATCTTATTATGTACAGCCTTGATCATTTTGTTGCAGTTCTCTCTTCTCCAATCGGCGCGAGAAAGTCCATCCGGATTGTAAGCATCAAACTGGGCTTGATCGTGAGTGTTATTGGTTACTCCATTTCCGTAAAAATAATCGTCAAACACAATTCCGTCCACATCGTAGTTTGTTACTATTTCAGTAATAACATCGACAATACGTTGCGTTACTTCCGGAATTCCCGGATTCAATATTTTAGTATAACTATCGTAAGCAATCAACCATTCAGGATGTGAATTGGCGTAGTCTGTAGAAAGATTGCCGTGAGTCGCGCTGGACGAAGAATAGCGATAGGGGTTAATCCAAGCATGGAGTTCCATGCCTCTCGTGTGAGCTTCTTGGATAGCGAACGCCAACGGATCCCATCCAGGGTCAACTCCACGTTCTGAAGAAATAAAGCTACTCCAGTTTTCGTAAGATGATTGGTACATGGCATCACTCATGCTTCTTACCTGAAAAAAAACAGCGTTCATATTAGACTGTTTCATTTTGTCCAGGATACTTGTAAGTTCGTTTTTTTGCGTATTAATGGCGGCTGTTCTCTGACTGGAAGTACCATTTGCCGGAACGGTAGTACTAGGCCAATCTATACGCCATACTGTTGTTAACCATGTTGCGCGTATTTCGCGTTTGGGAGGCTCTTGCGCATAAGCCCCGAACGACACAAGCAGACAAACGACAAGTGAAAATAGCAATTTGATATAACTTTTAGACGGAGTCTTCATACGTATTTCTATAAATTAATTTTTGCCGGATTTATCGTTAAATGTTGAATACAATACATGATAATAACTCATTGGTTACTTCCGTTTTTTTATTCCGTAATCTCATTTTTTTATCCTGCGCGAAGAAAAAATTTGGTAAATTTCTACTTAAAATAGTTTTGATTTTGCATTGTTAACAGATACGCCGTACACTTCGATATTTTCGATTACATATTCAATTACCTTATTTGCAGTATTATAACGCATCAAACCGGATTTCATAGCAGGGTCTCCTGAGCGTAGCCCGAAATACACATCGCCGGTTTCTTTATCAATTGTCAACTGACTGATACCGATAAATTCGCCGTTGGAACCTTCGTTTTTACCGGGTTCGGTTATAGGAGTTACAGTTTTTCCAGTAGCAGTTTTTAGTAAATAAGGTGCCAAGTTGCCTTTAGTTCCACCTATTTCATTTAATTGATCGATAGTACAACGGTAGAGTCCTTCGTATCCGGTATCATATATCGAGAAATAAATAACTTGATTCGTTTCGTCCCATATAAATGATTTTGGACTCATACCTGAAAGAGCAATCCCTGCTGCAGGCTGAGGTTGCCCTCCCGTAATCGTATTTTTCAGTATATCACTATCTTTAAACCGGAACATTCCCGTTCCGTTGTATGTCTTGCACCAGTACCAAGTGTCTTGTATTTTTCCGATGTTGGCACTTATTGAGCCATAACTCCAACCGTTTCCGTAATATCCGAGTGTAGCATTCTGAACAACGTATGGAAACTCTGTCGCAGAAAAGGATCGGTTGCGTTCGTGTATTCCGATACTCCTTGTACCGGTATTTCTATCTGTAAAAAATAAATTCGTTCCTTCGATGTATCCAAAATAAGGATCTTCGTAGGCATTTCCGCCGGCATTGGTCAATAAAGTTTCCAACCTTGTCCCGTCTTTTGCCATTACGGAAACTTTTCCGTCGCCTAAGCCGGTTTGTGGGTCAACATAAGTAAACTGACGACCACAGTCCAAAATATAAAGCGAAGGATCTTTGTAAATAATGTTCAAGGGACGACTTCCGGAGGCAATAGCCAGATCAAAGGGTGTAATAAGCATTCCGGACGGAGCATTGTTTGCCAATTTTAACGCCATAATATTGCCTCCGGCTACGGCGTAATAAAGCGTAGGCACTTCTTCGTTGTATCCAACTTGCACATTGACACGTCCTTCTTCCAATAATCGACCACCTAATTTTACTTGCAAACGTACTGTCTGTGAGCCCACATTGCTAAATTTCAATTTACCCGGGTCTTTGGCGGTAGAAGTTGTTATTACGTTCCCGTCTTCATCAGTTGTCCCTTGCGGAAAAATCCACAAATACTCTTCTTGAAGTCCTTCGGGGTTGGGTAATTCCGTTAAAATACTAATGGGAGTAGTCAGTACTTCGGTAATTCCACCTTCAATAGGGGCTACTGACATTATCGGAACTATATCACGAATCAAAATCGGTTTTATTGTTGATTGTCCATCAACGGTAAGTTTTACTTGATAAGTACCCGGTTTACTAAATTTGTGAGTAACCACATTGCCTGCAACCGAAGTAGCTCCGTCTCCGAAATCCCAAGTTGCAGAGCCATTTAATGCGGAGATATTGGTAAATTCGATATTAGCCCCGGTATAATAATCCAACTGATAGGAGTCGTCAACTACCAAATAATTGAAATTGACTGCTGCAGACGGAAGATCTTCTATTTCGGGTACGTTGTCGACACATCCAAAGGTAATTGTTGCTACAAGAGCAATTAACAAATAGTGTTTATTATTTTTCAATCTTTTCATGTGTTTATTTTTTATTTTTCATTAAGGGCACATGGAACACGTCATCAATCATTCCCTTGTGTGTCACCGATAGTTTACATGACTGTTTCATGTGTTTAAAATTTATTCTTTTACGTTAAAGATAGATGCCTGTCGGCAGACAGAACACACTAACTATCATCCCATTGGTATCAAGATTTTTACGTGGTTGTTTCGTAAAATTATTCAGATTAATTAATGTTGATTGTTTTAGATAGCGTAGTTCCATACACTCCTTCTTTATCGTACACACGCAAAATAGCATCGATAAAGTAAGTCCTACGATATTCTACTTCGTAATTATTGTTAGCCGAATTTTCAATTAATTGTTCAAAATCTATGCTGTTGTACATCGTTTTTAATTCGTCGGGGACCGGAGTATTTCCTGCAGCATCTTTTGGAAAATGATAAACATATGTGTTTGAGTTCGCGTCGAAAGTAGAGTCGGTATAAACTTTAAAATCATCTATCAAACCCATCCCTAGCATCATTTTTTGAAAGTCTGCAAATTTCATCAGGGTATATAAACTATCTTTGAATTGTTGCATAAAACCTACACCGAAATAATTATCCATTTTTTCAGGTTCAAAAATTTCGGGTTTTACCCATTGGAACGGACTCAATGTACCACTTACCGGAAATTCACCATTGAATGTGTAGGCGTGTAAAGAATCTGACCAAACAGCTAAAGTGTGCGGATACGTTTCTATTTTCTGCGGAATACGCTTTTCTTCGGTTACGGTCGATGTTATCGAATAAGTAAAAGTTGACATCCAAGGACTTGAAACAGACTTACTTACCGTTTCCGATATATTGTACCACACTTCGGAATAATCAATTTCGGATTCGGTGGAGTAATACTGCACCACAAAAGGGACTTGAGTGCCTGCGCTGATAGTCGAGCTCCCCACTTCCCAGTAAGCTTGTGGACCAACTTTACCTGTAATCAGTTTTTCGTCGAAAAAATCATGCTTCTCGCAGGATGCCAACCCAATCAAAAGTGCTGCAACGAACGTGATTCTTTTCAATATATTTATTTTTTTCATCGTGTTCTTGTTTGTTTACTGTACGTTAATTACTTCCATTCCGTAGGATCACTTGATACTGCTTTCCCACTAACGTTGTATTGCCAAATCATCCTTTTCTTTAACCATTCCGGATTTTTATAGGCTCCTAAACGTTCTAATTCCGCTCTATTATATTTATCCTCTGTTTCAGGGTCATAGTTTAAGCGGTTGATCCAAGCATTTGGGGAAAGTTCCGCATTTATTCCTTCTGAATCTGAATTTACCCAATAAGCGACATACAAGTTGTAAGGACGACGTAGCGAATATTCGGACACAAAGGTTGTTGTAGAACCGATAGCCGCCCCTTTACCATTGTGTGTAGATGTTATTGTATAAACGGGAACTCCATCGTAAATAATACCATTCGTTTTACTACTGTAATTATACCGTCGCATATCCGTCCATTGCTCTGGTTGTAAGTACATTGCTACGTATTTTTGTTGCATTAAGTCGGCAATAGTAAACATACTTTCACCCGGTAGGCGAATTTGAAAATAGCGATTATAGCGGGTTAGCGCTGTACCACTTAATTCACTTTCAATAATCCCTAAGCGATTCATGTTGTGTTTTGCAGCACTCATTGTCGTATTGAATGCACTTATCTTATCTTCTGCCCAGTATTGTGCTTCGGCTTTGATAAACATTAGTTCTTCATCCGTAATTAATGCAACGTAACCGTTGTTTCTTGTGTAAGGATTGCTTCCACTTTCTGCAAATAAATCGGGATAATTGGTAACCTTCATGGAAACATCCATACCTATATTGTTTTCTAACCACCTCAAGCGTACTCCACCGGGCGTACCATCTCGCATAGTCATTAGTTTTTCAGTGCGCGGATCTAAAGCGTATCTTCGATTTGTTTCTGAAATAATATTGTCATAGCCCCCTAAGATTCCATAAGCAAAAAATTTGGATGGAATAGATGTTGATAATCGGTTCCCACGACTCTCCCAAGCGTTGATGATTGGGGCCGATGACCCCCAGGGCGCATTTTGTTCATTGGTGCCACCGGGATAATTGTAACGCGGCTCTTCCCACTCGGCATCATTCAAGATATCGTCAACCATTGTAATAATTTTATTGCAAACAGTCGGATTGTTTTCCAAGTTGGGTAATTTACGCAACCATAATCTGGCACGTAGCGCTTTCGCGTACAATCCCCATTTTTTCATATCGCCACTATAAATTCGATCCATCTTTTCCGTAATAGGAATATTTTTAGGATTGTTAATCCACTCGGGATCATCATAAAGTTCCACTAATTTATCCGCTTCCTCAAACATCCAGTTATAAATTTCTTCCTGTGTATCGTAGGTAGGCGATGTAGAAGTATAAGCGTTCGACCGAGGCATATCCCCAAATACATCGGTTGTTAGCATGGTTGATTGCAACATAATAGTACGCCCGATAAGCACAAAGTTTTTGGACCCTATCTTCTCTGCCGTGGCAATCATCTCATTTATGTTTGCTCCTAAGTCATAGTAGTGTCTGCGCCACTGAGGGTGTCTGTTCATTGAAAGAAATTCCCAACCCTGACTATAAGCATAAACACCGGTCTGACTTTTGGAAGCTGTTGTAAGTGCTTGTGAAAGATACACTCCATATTCGGCGTGATCATACACCTGTTGTGAAGCATAAAAAACCGCTGTTGGCAAAGCCTGATCTACCGTGATGGTAGTTGGACTGTCCTTACTGGTATTGATGTCCAAGAAATCTTGACATCCCATCAAGAATAAAAATACCGGCAAACTGACTATGTATAATGTTTTTTTCATGTGATTAATATTTTTTTTACACAAAGGGTATATGGAACACGCCATTAATCTTACTCTTGTGTGTCAAAGTTACCTCGCATAGCTGTTTCATCTTGCTTTTAATTGTATTATTTTAGAATGTGGCGGAAATACTGAAATTAAATGAAGTGGTGTTGGGAACGGCATAGTTGTCAATTCCTGCCGATCCGGTTCCTCCGGCTCCGGTATTAGCGTTGAGTGTAGGATCTGCTCCGGTATATCTTGTCAGCATAAACAGGTTGTTTGCCGTAAATGTACATCGCAACGCATTTAGCGACGTTCCTTTTACCAGCTTGGACAAATCGTATCCTAAAGTTACGTAACTCAACTTCAAGTAAGAACCGTCTTCAATAAAATTAGAACTTACAGCCGCGAAAGAATTCGTAATTTTATCATGATCAAGCGTTATAGGAGTAGTGTTTGGCAAATAACTGCCGTCCGGCTGTTCCACAACCCCATCCACGACTACTTGTCTTCCACGATAGGTTTCTAAAATTTTATTTTGTCCGTTCGAAATTAATCCTCGTCCGGTAATGTTGGCAACATCACCTCCCAATCGACCGTTGAATAAAAACGATAGTGATAAATCCTTGTATCTTAACGTATTCGTCAAACCGGCAGAAAATAGCGGTTCTCTATTCCCAATTAGTTTATTTTTATCCGAACCAATTTGAGGCAGTCCATTGGCATCAACAATTATTTTACCATCTTCCGTACGCAAATAATCTTTCCCTGAAAGTGCTGTGGTAGATTCGCCTAAATATGCCGAGGTAAAAATATCGCCATATTGTGAACCCGTGATTTCAGCCACGTCTTCAGGAAGTCCAACAACTTTACCTCGGTTCAATCCGAAATTAAACAGTCCCACCCAAGAAAAGTCTCTGTTCTTGACGATATCTTGTTCCAAAGAAAGCTCGACTCCTTGGTTACGAATATTTCCTTCGTTACGTACTTGCAGGATGTACCCTGAAGCCGGCGATACGCGCACGGTAACAATCTGGTTATCGACCTGTACCGAATAATAGGCTATGTCTAATCTGGTTTTACTATTAAAGAAACGCAGATCGGCTCCAATTTCCATGGAATATGAAAGTTCTGGCGTCAGATTTCTGTCAGCCGATGCTAAAGTTGGATCAATTCCGTAACCGTTATCGGGATAAGTCTGAAATTGCTTGTAACGACGATCGTATAAATAGGGAGGCGCATCCTTACCGACTAAAGCATAATTACCCCTTAACTTCCCGTAGCTAAAGAAATCATTCGAGATATTAAATAACTCGGAGAATAAAAGTCCGGCAGTAACCGACGGATAAAAATAAGGATTATAAATAATTGTAGAAGACCAGTCCCACCTACCGGAGACACTTAAAGACGCCAAACCCTTGTAATCCCCTCTGATTTCACCAAAAGCACCGGCTCTATTTACTTCGCGCGTACCGGAAGTACGATCTCCTAAGTACAGATAAGCCGGGTTGGTATTGCTCAGGCTATATGTGCCGGGTATGATAAAATCTCTACCTTGATTCGATGTCGAAAAGCTCTCTTCTTTCTTCATTTCAGCACCTGCAAGCAAATCGATACTAAATTCTTTCGGTAGTTCTATTTTATATGTTGCCATTGCAGATGCCACAAAAAGCTGACTTCGTCCTGCAGATGAATAGAATGAACCCAACGCGTCCTTGTCCATATCTTCGATATCTTTTGACGACAAATATGGTGTATTCTGGTGCTGATCTACGAAATGAAAGTATTCGGCTAACGCTTTTTCATAGGCTTCTATTTCGGTAGCGGTAGCCGTTTCACCAAGCTCACCGGGCATTGATTTGAACGGCAACACATACGAATCGTCCCAGCGTGGAACAGAATAGCTTCTGCTGGTTGAATTGCTGACATCGTAACTTAGACGACCGGTTAGCTCTAAATTTTTAATCGGTTTCCAATTTATGGCTCCGTTAATAATATTTCGCGTACGTTTACTCTTTCCATCGTCATTGTATCGTGAATATAGCGGACTAATCGGCGAGTTGTATTTGTTTACATCATTATAATACAAGAAACGCGGATAGCCGTTCGTTAGTTGATAATTGGTTATATCGTCGTTGATTGGCCACGAATACACCGACGACATTCCTGTAGATCCAAACGAACGAGATGTTGTTTCGGAGATATTAGCCGATAGAGTAAGTGAAAGTGATTTTGTTGGCTGAAAGGTTCCTTTGACCATAACCCCCATTCTATTTAAAAAATCATTGGGAACAATACCATCGTTTTTGGAGTAATTAGCCGAAGCATAGGTTTGAAATTTTTCACTTCCTCCGGTTAGACTGACATCGTATTTTTGATAAAATCCGTTTTTTAAAAAATTCTCGACGTTATTGTAGGTTTGTTCATTCGGATTGAGCAATGGACCCCACCCGCCCATTGTCTTATCTCGATAGAATCCTTGTGAACCGGGCGCGTAACTATTTTGCAACTCCACGAGGCGAGTCGGCGCATCATACTGAAAGCTCGTGTTCGCCGTAACACTAATCTTACCTGCTTCTCCGCGTTTGGTGGTAATCATGATGACCCCATTGGCGGCATCTTGTCCATAGAGGGCAGAAGCAGCAGCACCTTTCAGTACCGTAACATTTTCTATATCATTCGGATTAATATCAGCAGCAGCACTTCCTTTTCCGGCTAATGGCATTCCATCCAGCACGAATAAAGGTTCGTTGTTTTGCGAATTGTTGACAGAAGAAATGCCGCGTATAATAATCTGTGTGCCTGAATTAGGGGAGCCACTGGAGTTCGTTACACTTAATCCCGCTATTTTTCCCTGCAAAGCGTTTACAAAGTTTTGAGATTTACCGTCAGTAAGTGCGTCGGAGTTGACACTTTGTACAGCAAAATTAAGTTTCTTCTTTTCAGTCTGAATGCCGAGTGCTGTAACAACAATCTCTTCGAGTTGCTCAG
>JBKEBE010000051.1:0-35302 GCA_047973025.1 Paludibacteraceae bacterium | reverse complement strand
GGACGCGGGAAAGCAGGTGGTGTAAAGTTGGTAAAAAACGTCGATGAAGCGCGTGAAGCGGCCAATAAAATTCTCGGCATGGACATCAAAGGCTATACCGTCGAGAAAGTTTTGCTGGCGGAAGGCGTGAAGTTTCACTCCGAAATTTATGTAGGTCTGACTATTGATCGAAACTCCAAATCGGTAATTCTGATGGCAAGTCGCGAAGGAGGAGTGGAAATCGAAGAAGTTGCCAAGGTAAATCCGGACGCTATTCTGAAAGTTCCCATAGAATCAGATTTGGGGATGGAACCCTTTTTAGCCAAAAAGATTGCTTTCCGTTTGTTTGATGAGTATAACCTGGTGAAACAGGCAGCCGATTTATTCCAAAAAATGTATAAAATCTGCTTGGAAACCGACGCTTCTTTGGTAGAAATAAATCCACTCGTTATTACAGATGACAATAAACTTTTGGCATTGGATGGCAAGATGAATTTTGATGACAATGCCCTATTTCGCCATCCGGCTATTGAACAACTTTTTGAGCCGGACGAAAATGAACAGAAAGAATTAGCAGCGAAAGAAAAAGGATTGAGTTACATCAAATTAGATGGAAATATCGGCTATATGGTCAATGGAGCCGGATTGGCAATGGCTACCATGGATATGATAAAGATGTACGGCGGCGAACCTGCAAATTTCTTGGATATTGGGGGCTCGTCCAATCCCCAAAAGGTTATTGACGCGATGAATCTTATCCTTTCGGATGAAAATGTAAAAGTAGTGATGATCAACATTTTCGGAGGTATTACCCGATGTGATGATGTTGCGCGGGGACTTCTCGACGCTTTGAAGCAAATTGATGTGAATGTTCCGATTGTGGTTCGACTCTCCGGCACCAATGCCAAAGAAGGACTTGATATATTAAAAGGAACTAATCTGACTGTTGTAGAGTCAATGAGTACCGCCGCGCAAAAAGCAATTGAATTGGGTGCTTCATCATAGTCTCGGAGCAAAACGGAAAAATGTTGACGATTCAATTCAGGCAATCAGATGTCGGAAAAAAGAAAATAAACAATAAATTACACGCTAAAACTCTCTTTTTAAGGAAACGGAAAAACAAGATATGAGCATTCTAATCAATAAAGAAACACGCCTTGTAGTTCAAGGAATTACCGGTCGAGACGGTGGCTTTCATGCCGAAAAAATGAAATCATACGGAACAAATATTGTCGCCGGCGTTTCTCCCGGTAAAGGCGGACAAAAGACGGAAGATAACATTCCCATTTTCAATACAGTAGCTGATGCTGTAAATGAAACAGGTGCCGATACTTCCATAATCTTTGTTCCCGCGCCCTTTGCCGCGGATGCCATTTTGGAAGCATCCGAAGCCGGTATTAGATTGGTCGTTGCCATCACAGAAGGGGTTCCTACCTTAGACATGGTTCGAGTAATGCCCTATCTGAATAAGAAAGGTACAAAACTCATCGGTCCAAACTGTCCCGGATTAATCACGCCGGACGAAGCATTGATCGGTATTTTACCCGGAATGATTTTCAAAAAAGGAAATGTGGGATTGATAAGCCGAAGTGGAACATTGACCTACGAAATGGTTAATCAGCTAACAACTAATGGGATAGGACAGAGTACTTGTGTCGGAATCGGTGGAGATCCGGTTGCGGGATTGTATTATCAGGAACTGCTCGAAATGTATCAAAATGATTCCGAAACAGAAGCAGTAGTGTTGATAGGCGAAATTGGTGGCGACGCGGAGGAAAAAGCGGCTGAGTACATTAAAAAACAAATGACGAAACCTGTCGTCGCTTTCATTGCCGGACAAAGCGCGCCTCCCGGAAAAAGGATGGGACATGCCGGGGCTATCATCTCTAGCGGAAGTGGTACAGCTGAAGAAAAAATAGCAGCGTTTGAAGCAGCCGGAGTTCCCGTAGCTCGCAAGCCGGAAGATATTCCAATGCTTATCAAACGGGCATTACAATATAGTTGATGGCAATAACGAATTAAGAAATTGAAAACCGAATAACGTATTTTTAACATTATTCGGTTTTTAATGTAAAAATTAGAAGTCCGCAGGCTTTACTGAATACAGTATTTTATGTATTTTGATAAGAATGAATTTGTATTTTTGTAAAGAAAGTTCATTATCAAAAAGGGACATCATTTTTGTTTCCGGTGTCAAGCGGCGCGTTTCTAAGAAATTCGGGAGGTGGAATCGGAGTGATCTCTGATTCGAAATCAGCGTTCATCTTGGAGGCGGTTACTGTATAAGAGGAAGTTGTTCCAAAAGGTTGATCATCCGCAAGGTTCATAAATTTAGCAAACGTATTTTTGAAGCGAAGTCTTACGTCTCCCACGGCTCCGTTTCGATGCTTGGAAATAATGAGTTCGGCAATTCCGGCGTACGAGTTTCCGTCTTTGTCTGCCAACAGACCGTAATATTCGGGTCGGTGTATGAAGCATACCATGTCCGCGTCTTGCTCTATCGCCCCGGATTCCCGCAAATCGGACAACTGAGGACGCTTTCCTTCGATTCCGGAACGTCCTTCCACTCCACGATTCAACTGCGAAAGGGCGATAATCGGTAAATCCACTTCCTTAGCCAATCCTTTCAGCGAACGCGAAATCATGCTCACTTCCTGCTCACGACTGCCGAAATTCATTCCCCCGGCATTCATCAACTGGAGATAATCGATGATAATACATTGAATTTGATGCTCTTTAACCAACCTGCGTACTTTGCTTCGCAATTCCAAAATAGATAGACTCGGTGTGTCGTCCACATAAATCGGTGCTCCATACAGCTTATTCACATCTTGGTCAAATTTCTGCCACTCATCCGGTGTCAATTGTCCGTTTTTGATTTTTTCTCCATCAAGACTACATACATTCATTAGCAAACGATTGACCAATTGGACATTAGACATCTCAAGAGAAAAAATAGCTACGGGTGTATTGTAATCTAACGCCATATTTTTAGCCATTGACAGAACAAAGGCGGTCTTCCCCATGGCAGGACGAGCCGCGATAATGATCAAGTCCGATTTCTGCCAGCCGGATGTGATTTTATCCAACGTGTCAAAACCGGAGTGGATACCGCTAGCCCCTTGCTTTTTGGACGCGTCCTTCATCCGTTCGCGCGCTTCTTCAATCACAGGATTGATCTGCGTTACGTCCTTCTTTAAGTTCTGCTGCGTTATTTCAAAAAGTTTAGATTCGGCTTCCTGCATCAAATCATCGACATCCATTTTTTCATCAAATGCCTTGGTCTGTACTTCACTGGAAAGACGGATAAGTTCGCGCGCCAAATATTTCTGAACAATAATCTGAGAATGGTAAACCAAGTGGGCAGTTGACGAAACGCGTGAAGTGAGTAGCGTGATGACATAGGGACCGCCTACTTCTTCAAGTGTCCCCTGCTTGCGAAGCATTTCGGTAACCGTGTGCATATCGATCGGGTTCTGATTCAACGCAAGCTGTACGAATGCTTCAAATATTTTCTGATGTGCTGTTTTGTAGAAATACCCGGCTCTCAAAATATCAGATACCATCGTATAAGCATCTTTTTCGAGCATGATAGCACCCAATACATCTTCTTCCAATTCGAGCGCTTGAGGCGGGAGTTTTCCGAATTCGTTAGCCGGAATAGGAGAGGGAGTTTCCTTACGTCGCATATTATTTCTTTTTTCTGCCATGTGTGAATTTTTAAAATCGTTTCAAAATTACAAAAGAAAAGATGCGCTGACAAAAAAAAATATGAACACGGTTTTGTTGAAAACTTTTTCAATCTCTCCGATTTTAGTAACTTTGGCGGACAAATCAGAAACTGAGTTTTTGTAACAAAAGTAGCTAAAACGCTTTAACGGTACGTAAAAAAAATCTCAAGCCTAAAGAATTAGATAGAATTTCAATCGAAAAATGACTGTTTACCCCAATGCCAAAATAAATATCGGATTAAATGTGGTAGAACGCCGTCAAGATGGTTACCACAATATTGAAACAATCTTTTATCCCATTAACCTGCAAGATGAATTAAGTGTCAGACAGACTGATATGCAAGTTGCCTATCGATTCGTTTCGACCGGAATAAAAATCGGCGAAAATCCGGAAAATAACCTGATAATAAAAGCATTGAATCTGTTAAAAACACATTATCCGTTTCCGTCGGTGAAAATTTCACTCGCGAAGCATATCCCTTTTGGAGCCGGTTTGGGTGGGGGGTCTTCTGATGCGGCTTTTATGCTCAAGTCTTTGAATGAACTGTTTCAACTCAATATTTCTCTTGAAGATTTAGAAAAATTGGCATCGCGACTTGGAGCCGACTGTCCTTTTTTTATCCAAAACAAACCGGTTTTCGCTTCCGGCATCGGGAACATTTTTACCCCGATAAATCTATCGCTCAAGGGGTATTGGCTTTTGCTGGTAAAGCCGGAAATCCATGTATCAACCCCCATAGCTTACGCGGGAGTAACGCCTACGCTCCCGAAAAATTCGCTTACAAAATTAATACGACAACCGATTGAAACGTGGAAAGATTCGATTACCAATGACTTCGAACAATCGGTTTACGAGAAATATCCCGAAATAGAGAAACTGAAAAAGAAAATGTATGACAAGGGAGCAACCTATGCGTCTATGTCCGGCTCCGGCTCGTCGGTTTACGGCATCTTCAATACGAAGCCTGACGAAAAAGAATTTCGTCCGACATACAGCCACGTTTTCTCAATAGAATTGTGCTAACGAAAAATAAAAGAATGATAATATATCAGGTAAAATCTGCTTCGCAACGACTTGTGGATGCTTTTGAAGAATTATTGCCGCAGTTGGATACTTCAGTGGCATTGCTATCGTTTCAAGAACTCGAATCGATTATTTCTTCAAGCAATACGATTCTATTCGCGGGAGAAGAAAACGACAAAATTGTGGGAACACTTTCGCTGGTTCTTCATCAAATTCCGACCGGAAGAAAGGCATGGATTGAAGATGTTATTGTAGACGAATCAGTCAGAGGCAAAGGTTACGGGAAACAACTGATTCGTCATGCCATCGCATTTGCCGGAAGTAAGGGATTTACGTCTTTGTATCTGACATCGCGTCCGTCAAGAGTTGAAGCCAATCGAATGTATCAAAACTTAGGATTTGTAGAGCGGAAAACAAACGTTTATCAAATCAAATTTTAAAAGGCAAAGATTACAAAATAAAATGAGAAATCCTTTTTTAGTTATCATCCTATCGTTACTTGTCCTAATTGTAAGTCCGGTAAAATCGCAGGATAAGCTTACAAAAATTCTCCAAGAAGAATTGACGCGCAACTATACAATCATGCAGGGATTGGATGTGCCGGTCTATTACATTAGCTTACGGGTTGACATACAGACGCTTCACAATATCTCGAGTAGCTTTGGCGCGGTGTCCAATAATGCGTATTATCAAGGAAGAAACATGACGATAACGATGCGTGTAGGCAATCGCAATGTTGACAACCTGCATTATACAGGGAGTATGAATAACAATGTAGTGGTAAGTCTGCCCGACGAGGACATCGAGGAAGATATAAAACTTACCTTGTGGCGTGGACTGCAAGAAGCCTACGCCGAAGCAAAAGACGCGCTAACTTCGAATCGGGCAGAATACACCACCCGTCCGCGAGAAGATGACACTTCTCCCGATTTTTCAATAGAAGAAGTTTCAACCTATTCCGAACCGGAAATGCCGTTTGACGCACTTGGTTATAGTGAAGAAAATACAATCTCGAGCATAAACGAGATTTCTAGAATTTTGGCTGACAACCGGGATATTTTGGTAAACTTTGTTAATTTCCAGGTTGTACTCGCGCGGGAATATTTTCTGGATACGGACGGTGCAGTGATTGAACAGAACAATCCTTCCGTAAGGCTTTATACAAGTGCGATGGTAATGGCTGACGATGGAATGGCGCTACAAGATTACAAAACTTACTACGGTAGAAAGGTTAGCGACCTACCCGCGTTTGAACAAATCGAATCGGATACACGAACAATGAGCAAAACGCTTTCGGCATTGAAAATTTCGCCAAAAATCGACAGCTACACCGGACCTGTCATGCTGAGTGGAGAGGTAAGTGGTGTTTTCTTCCACGAATTTTTAGGACACCGTGTGGAAGGAGCCCGTATGAAATCGGGACGCGACGCGCAAACTTTAAAAAAGAAAGTAGGAGAATACGTGCTTCCCAAAAGGCTTTCGGTTATCTTCGACCCTACGATTTCGAGCTATGACCGTTTTTTGCTGAGCGGTAGCTACATCTATGACGATGAAGGTATTCGCGGGCAACGTGTGGAAGTGATAAAAAAAGGTGTGCTGAAAAACTTTTTGATGAGTCGCGTTCCGATTGAAGGATTTTCTAAATCAAACGGACACGGCAGAGGAAACTTGCATATCGGAACGGAAACCCGCCAATCCAACATGCTTATTGAAAGTTCCAAACCTGTATCCGGCGAGCAGTTAACTAAAATGTTTTTGAAGGAGTTGAAAAAACGAGACCTGAAATTCGGTTACCGGATTGACAAAGTCAGCGGTGGACTTACCATGACAAGCACCGCTTCCGCCAATGCTTTTTACCTGAATCCACTGGTGGTTTATCGGGTTTATGCTGACGGACGACCGGATGAGTTGGTGCGCGGAATCAATATCGTGGGAACACCACTTGCGGCTTTTTCGCAGATCATTGCCGAATCAGACTCCTTGGATGTTTTTAACGGGATGTGTGGTGCGCTTTCCGGATCAGTACCGGTTGCTGCCGTAGCGCCCGCTATGCTTGTGAAAGAGTTGGAATTTCAGAAAACAGGCGACAATCAAAAAATAGAACCCTATATTTTAGAAAGACCGTAATTTGTTTTTCGTAAAAAACGAGTTGCAACGTATTATTTTTGACAGATAAAACAGGTTATGAAGCAATTACTTTCAAAATACATGCTAATTTTTACTACTCTGATGTGTTTTTGTACTTTCGCAAACGCTCAAGCGGATAATGACATAGTACTTAAAGCCATGAAGTCGGAGATTGATCGGTCCCTGGTCGGTTTTGAAAAAGACAGTTTGGCAAAGCCTTTTTTTATAAGTCTGTTAGTCAATGAAACTGATCTGGAATATACCTATACAACTTTGTTTGGCAAAGCAAACAAAGAGTCGACAAATACCCGAATTTCCAGAGATGCAAGTCCGCTCATACTGGTAGGAAGCTACCACCGCATGCAGAATATCGGAGGAAGATCCAATCGGTTTCCTATCCCCGTGTCGGATGATGAAAGGGCAATACGAAGTGCCATTTGGCTGAATTTGGACAACGAGTACAAGAACGCCGCCAAAAACTACGTAGATAAGATGGCTTGGCTACATCAGGAAAAATTGACTAATGAAGAACTTGCCTTGAATGATTTTGAAAAAAGAAACGCTACAATACTTATTGAAGAAGCAAAGGAGCAAAAAATGAACTTTGAGCCAATAAAAAAAGCTTCTCTACAAATCGGACAACTTTTAACCCAAAAAGTAAGGCGTGAAAAACTAATCGTTGAAAGTCTCTCCACGATGTTCAGCTTTAGCTCCGAAGTGATTCGCTACTACGACACCGAGGGTTCCATGTACAAATACCCATCCGGTAGCGGAACTTTTAATCTGAAATTGAGTGGAGTGAACGCTGAAGGAGAAAATGTAAGTGCCTATCGAAATTTCAGGATGAATGACTTATCTAAATTTCCTACGGCGATCGAATTAGAAAAAGCCGTTGATGATGTTGTAAAAGAATACAGGCTTAAATTTACCACCGAGAAAAGTAACGATCCTTATATGGGACCCGTACTGATAGTGGACGGACAAGTGGAAGAAGTTGTGCGCCAAATCGTAAATAGTTTATTCACATCGCCCAAAACGCGCTATTCTAATGGAAATCATTATCAAAATCTGCCAAATGTACGTATCCTTTCCAAACAACTCTCACTTTCTATTGACTACGGCAAAGATGCACAAGGCAAACCCGGCGTAAAAAGGGATTTCGCGCCAATCGACCTGCAAGCAGTCATCCCTCCGGATTCTATTATCTTGATTGAAAACGGAATACTTAAAAATATGCTAACATCTCGTCAGCCGGTACAGAAACACCGTTATTCAAACGGAAATGCCAAAAAAGGGAATCGAGTGGACGGCGTGATTACATTTACCGGAAATGAGCGATACAGCATTGAGCAAATAAAAAAAATGCTCATCGACGAGGCTAAGCTTCAAGGATTGGAATACGCTTACATCATCAGCAATGATGATCGTTTGCACCGAAAGCTTAACGTGGAAACGGGTGAAGAAACTCCGTTTGCGGCTTCAATCAACTTGGGACAAATCATGAAAACGATGCGTCGTGTGATGGGAGTTGAAGACCAATTAGCCGCTTCAAGCGACGGAACGGTACGATATCCGAAATCTGTACTGTTAGAAGATGCTGAAATAACGGTTCACAAATCCAATGCCCGCTTGAAGAAAGATGTCGTGCCCAGACCGAAAATCGAACATTAAGTAGCGATGTCGGATTAAACTTGTTTTTCTCGGCGTGTATTGTCCATCTTGATGTGTTGTAAATAGTATAAAAAGAATCTTATTCATCACACCAAGTACAAAACAATTCTTTTACCTACCCTTGGTTCAATTTTCTTTTTTTCTCCATTCTGTTACTGATACTGAATATAAATCGGTCTGGGCTTTAATGTAAGCAATTCCTGTGGCGTCAGTAAGCGATGTGGTGGTTTCTTCAGATCATTTTTATAGAAAATCTTGAATCCGGTAAATTGTATAGGCTCTTTGTACACAAACTGTTGGTGTGTACCGAATTTCATCTTAGGCGATCCCCAGCCGTCCATATCAATGACAAACTGTACTTCCGGACGAAGTTTGATGTCTTGGTAATTTTTTATCATCCCTTGTGTAAATCGGTGTACAACCAATACTTTCGGAGGTATATTATGCTCTTTTACTAATTTGGAGAGAAATTTTGAACAGTAATTAATATCGGCGGCATTGAAAGAACCGATTTTTTTTCCGGGTCTTGTGCCATCTTTCATTGAAAATTCAGGATCAATCCCCAAATGAACATGAGGAAGCTTTAAGTATTCTACCAATATTGGTAGTTCGTCCCTTATCGTACTCAACGCGACCTGTATATCTAAAAAAACGAGTGTTCCTTCCTGCATGTTAGCAATCGTCAAAACAGAATCGATCTGTTCTTTCGGCATTCTGAAGCGATATTTCCCGTCATCTCCGCCATCTCCTTGTGCTACAACGGCAATATAATGAAGTGCGGGTATTGCCGGCGTATTCGGATCCGCGATTTGCCAAGCTTTTATTTCGGCATTCAGTCTTTTCCACATTTGTATCGGAGGTAACTCGCCGAGTATGCCCATCTTAGTAGAATATAAATTGCCGTAATAGGCAATAATACGTTTGTAGGGTAGTATAGCATTATCCAGCGGCAATGGCTGATCTTTTACGGGCCACAGTCCGGTAGTATCCCCATTGGCTAATTCTTTCATTTTTAAGTAATAAACCGTTGAATCAACGTATGGATTTTCGTCGAATTTCAGTTCGTCCGACTTTTCTGAATCATACTCGGAATTTGAGTGCTTACTGTGGCATGAAATCAACAAAAAAGAGAAAATTGATAACAAAATGATAGTAGTAGCTTTGTTCATCCGATTTGATTTGTTTTGATAGATTTTTCTAAAAAAAGTGAACAAAGATAATCAAATAGTTTGACTAAATAGGATGTGAACCGTCTGTTTGATTTTGAACCGATAGAGAATCCGATTTTATATTTTGTGCATTCAATCCATTTCCTTAATTTTGCATATCAATACATTACAACATGGATATGAAAGTTAGAGTACGTTTTGCACCCAGTCCAACCGGTCCTTTACACATAGGTGGCGTCCGAACGGCACTGTATAATTATTTGTTTGCACGCCAGCATCAGGGAGATTTTTTACTTCGGATCGAGGATACGGATTCGGCACGTTTTGTTCCGGGTGCAGAAGAATACATTGTGGAAGCCTTGGCATGGTTGGGCATAAATCCGGATGAAGGAATCGGATTGGAAAAGGAAGGTTCGCATGGTCCCTATCGCCAAAGCGAGCGGAAAGATATTTATAAAAAATACGTGGATGAATTGTTGGAACAAGGATTGGCTTATTACGCCTTTGATACGCCACAAGAGTTAGATATAAAAAGGGGGGAGATTACCAATTTTCAATACGATGCTTCAACGCGTATGCTCATGCGAAACTCGCTTACTCTCTCCGCCGATGAAGTAAAAAAAAGAATTGATGCAGGCGATGTTTATGTCGTTAGAATAAAAATAGAGCCAAATCAAGATGTTGTTGTCAACGATTTGATTCGGGGAGAAGTGGTTATTAACTCTTCTATTCTCGATGACAAAGTACTTTTCAAATCCGTAGATGAATTGCCAACCTACCATTTAGCAAACGTGGTGGATGATCACCTGATGGAAATAACGCATGTCATCCGAGGGGAAGAATGGTTACCGTCCGCGCCACTTCATGTGCTTCTTTACCGTTATTTGGGCTGGGAAGATTCGATGCCACAATTCGCCCATTTGCCTTTGCTACTGAAGCCTGATGGAAACGGAAAATTAAGTAAACGCGATGGAGACAGGCTTGGATTCCCTGTGTTTCCGTTGGAATGGGAAGATCCCAAAACCAGAATTACCTCTACCGGCTATCGGGAAGCCGGTTATTTCCCGGATGCAGTGGTGAACTTCCTTGCTTTATTGGGCTGGAACGCCGGTACAGAGCAGGAAATTTTCTCTATGGATGAATTAATCCAACAATTCTCACTGGAAAGAGTAAGCAAAAGTGGTGCAAAATTTGATTTTGAAAAAGGCAGATGGTTTAATCATAACTATCTACAATTAACGCCTATAGAAGAAATAACAGATCTATTTCAACGTATTTTGGTAGAAAAAGATATTTTTGAAGATTCCGAAAAATTAAATAAAATCATAGGGCTGGTAAGAGAAAGAGCTAACTTCGTTAATGACTTGTGGGAGCAGAGTGAATACTTCTTTATCCCCCCTACAAGCTACGATGAAAAAACAGTGCAAAAACGATGGAAAGAAGATACTCCGCAACTGATGAACGAACTAATTACTGTACTAAACGGAATCGAAAATTTTTCTGCAAACAACACAGAAGCCATCGTTAAAGAGTGGATTGGAGAAAAAGAATACAATTTAGGTGGCATAATGAATGCCTTACGCTTATCACTCGTTGGAGCATCAAAGGGGATACACCTTTTTGATATCACAGAGCTAATTGGCAAGCAAGAAACTATAAGGCGAATTGAAAGTGCCATAGCAAAATTGCAGTAAAGTTGACTGAATGAAGAAAGTCCTCATTATTACCTATTATTGGCCTCCATCCGGTGGTGCCGGTGTTCAACGTTGGCTCAAGTTTGCGAAGTATTTACCCGAATTTGGTTGGCAACCGGTAATTTACACGCCCGAAAATCCGGATTTCGGTATTGAAGACCATAGTCTGGAAAAAGATATAGCCGACGATTTAGAAGTCATCAAAAGCCCTATCTGGGAGCCGTATGAAATTTACAAAACGCTAATAGGTAAAAAAGGACGGAAAGTAAACGTCTCTTTTGCAGAAGAGAATAAGCAAAAAAACAGATTTCATAAAATAGCACTCTCGTTGAGAGGCAATTTGCTAATCCCCGATCCACGTTGTTTCTGGATAAAACCATCGGTAAAACTACTTTCTAAATACCTGAAGAAAAACAAAATAGATGCTATTGTAACAACCGGTCCGCCCCATTCCATGCACTTAATCGGGAAGAAAATACATAAGCTTACCGGCATACCTTGGTTAGCAGACTTTCGGGACCCGTGGACTAACATTGATTTTTACAGGGAACTTAATCTCACGTGGATTGCCGACAAGGTACACCACAAGTTGGAGAAGAGTGTGCTGCAAAATGCCGATGTGGTAGTCGGTGTAACCCCTACGTGTTGTAACGAACTAGCGCGAATAGCCGGAAAAGAAGTAGCGTTGGTACACAACGGCTACGATGAAGCCGATATTACAACGACCAACGCACCGGTAGATTCTAAATTCTCATTGGTACACATTGGCAGCTTAAACGCGGCACGCAACCCCTATATATTATGGCAAGCGTTATCGGGAATTGTAGCCGAGAATCCGGAGTTCGCAAAGGACCTTAAAATCAGATTCGTGGGGAATGTTGAACCCGTTGTGTTAAAGGAAATTGAAGACCGGCATCTTACCCGTTTTGTTGACCAAGTCGGTTATCTTCCACATGAAGAAGCTATCCGATTTCAGCAAACAGCTCCTATACTGCTGCTTCTGATTAACAATACCCCAAATGCAAAAGGGATTCTTACGGGAAAATTCTATGAATACATGGCATCTGAGCGCCCGATATTAGTTGTAGGGCCGACTGAGAGTGATGCCGCCAAACTACTACACGAGACAAAAAGCGGGCAGATTGTTGATTTTGACGATTTGGAGGGAATGAAAAACACCATCTCCAATTTGTACAATGATTATAAAGCCGGAACGTTGATAGCCAAGTCTAAAGATTATCGACAGTATTCCAGAAAGAATCAATGCGCGATTGTGGCTGGTTTGTTAAACAGCATTACAAAAGACTAAACACATGAAACAGCCATGGAAAAATAACTTTGCCACACAAGGGGATGATTGATGGCGTGTTCCATGTGTCCTTAATGAAAAAAATAAAAAATAAACACATGAAAAGAATAATAACCATTGTAGGCGCGCGTCCCCAATTCGTAAAAGCGGCTACACTCAGTCGCCAATTTCAGGAGCTCGGCATCGAAGAAAGAATAGTACATACGGGACAGCATTTCGATACGAATATGTCGGATGTTTTTTTTGACGAAATGGAAATTCCGCGTCCTACTTACAACCTGTCTATACATGGCGGCGGACACGGTGCCATGACCGGACGTATGCTTGCGGGAATTGAAGAAATACTGATGCAAGAAAAACCGGAAGGCGTGTTAGTCTATGGCGACACCAATTCTACGTTGTCAGGTGCGTTGACTGCATCCAAACTTCATATTCCGGTTGTACACGTCGAAGCCGGCTTACGATCGTTCAATAGGGATATGCCGGAAGAAATCAACCGCGTACTTACCGACCGAGTGTCCAATCTATTGCTCTGCCCGACAGATACAGCCGTCAAAAACTTAGAAAAAGAAGGTTTTGTCCATTTCGATGTCAGCATAGTGAAGAACGGCGATGTCATGCAGGACGCGGCACTCTTTTACGCAGCAAGAGCAGAACAAAAATCACAAATCATAAAAGAATTAGGATTAACGAAGTTTGTTCTTGCCACCATCCACCGACAGGAAAATACGGATAATCTTGATAACCTTAAGGGGATTATAGAAGCTTTGAATACGATTAATCTAAAAACTCGGGTTGTTGTTCCGATACATCCCCGTACCCGTAATATCTTGGATAAAAATAGTATCACGCCCGAATTTAAGTTGATTGATCCGGTAGGGTATTTTGATATGGTTATGCTATTGAAAAATTGCGAATTGGTCATGACCGATAGTGGTGGTGTGCAAAAAGAATCTTTTTTCTTTCAGAAGCATTGCATAACCATGCGTGAGCAAACCGAGTGGGTCGAATTGGTTGAAAACGGATTTAATGTATTGGTGGGAAGTAATCCCGATAAAATTATTACCGCGTACGAAGATAGCTCCACGAAGAAATCTGATTTCAGTCTGAATCTCTACGGAGATGGCAGAGCGGCTCGATTAGCTGCGGAGACGATTCTAAATTTCTGAAATACCAAACAGACAATGAATTCGCTATCACTATCCGAATTAACCGGTAAAATTCAACAGACTATCAATTCTGAATTTAATAGTCCTATATGGGTACGCGCCGAGATCAGTGAAATGCGGATAAACAACGGACATTGTTATTTGGAACTGATTGAGAAAGAAGAAGCCGGCGATAATATTACCGCTAAAATCCGTGCCACAATTTGGGCAAACACTTTCCGTATGTTGCAACCTTACTTCGAATCTACTACGGGAGAAACGCTACGTGCGGGATTGAACGTATTGGTTCTGGTTGTCGTTGAATTTAATCCTGTTTACGGTATCAGCCTGAATGTTAGGGATGTTGATCCGGTTTTCACGATTGGCGAACTTGCCGCGAGACGTTTGGAGATTATACACAGGCTTGAGCAAGAAGGCATTGCGGATATGAACAAACAGCATCGCATGCCTACGTTGCCACAGCGTATCGCGGTCATATCTTCCGAGTCGGCGGCGGGTTATGGCGATTTTTGCGATCAGCTTAGCTCCAGCATGCAAGGGTATGCTTTTTACCCCAAACTATTTCCCGCAATCATGCAGGGCATGCAGGCGGAATCATCCATCATACAGGCGTTGGAGAAAATTTACGCACATATCGACTTGTTCGATGTTGTTGTAATTATCCGTGGCGGTGGGGCTACAACCGATTTATCCTGTTTCGACTCCTACAATCTGGCGTTGAATTGCGCTCAATTTCCGCTTCCGATTATCGCCGGAATCGGGCATCTACGCGATGTCTCCATTCTGGATAGGGTGACGCATACCAGCGTAAAAACTCCCACCGCGGCTGCTGAATTTCTTATTTTTCAATTAGAAAATGAGGCTGAAAATTTAGATAGCTTGGCTGATGACTTGTATAGTATCGTAGTTTCACGTGTTCAGTTTGAGCAAAAAAAAATGGAAATCGTCAAAATAAAGATTCGTCAGGCCGTAAAAACAGGTTATTTAGAGGAAAATAACCGCATCAATAATTATCTTTTCCGGTTAAAAAATATTGCTCGAAACCGAATCAACGGAGAGAAGAACAAACTGAGTCTTATTCAAACCAAGATTGATACACATTCTCCTACATTTCTTCTTGAACGAGGTTATACCATTACTACGCTCAACGGGAAACGATTGTCGTCAAGGATGCAGGTCAAACAAGGAGACACTATTCAAACGTACTTAACGGATGGAAGCTTTGAGAGTAAGGTACAGAAAAATACGTAGGTTGAAAGATAACAGCATTGGGTCTGTTTCAGGAATTTATTCTTATTGGAAAATAAAAAAAACCGCTTCCTATTCGAACGCGGTTTTTTTATAAGTACTTGGTATCTTTACGCTTATGGAATACTTATGTGGCTAAAATAAAAACTATTTGCCAATTGAGCCACTTCGTTATAGGATCCTTTCGGTCCGATTACCGTTAGTGTATCTCCTACCTTAAGACCTTTGGCAGCTACCAAACCTTTTCTGTCATCACCCGTTACACCATATTTTGGATAACAGCCATATACGTAAATCTCACTGTTACCGTCTTTCAAATAAAGATTACCATATGTGGCATTAGAAATTGATGTAATTTTACCGGTTACCATATAGAAGGTATTGGCATCATCGGGTTTAGTTAGTGCTTCGGCAACGGTAGCAGTGGTTAAAGGGATAGAAGTTTCAATATAAGCGCCACTTACCTGCGGAGAACCATTATAGGCTGCACGTTGACCGACAATTACGATAAAGTCACCGACTTTTAACCCCTTTGATGCAAAATCTTGAATTTTATAAACGTATGTTTCACCGGAGAAATCTTTCAAATTTAATTTACCGGATGTAGCATCGGAAATACCGGAGATAATACCTGACAGGCGATATAGTGAAGTTCCAATCGGAGCTACAAGGAATTCCGCGACACTTACGTTTAAGATTGCTCCTTTTTGCGTAATAGCCGTTTGCGCACTATAATCTTTTGTTCCATCCGTAGTGCGGAAAGTAAGCGTGGTTCCACGATCTCCGCCTGCATTCGCGGCTGCATTGAATTTTACGACGGTATTAGTTCCTGCCGATTCAACGGACGAGATAGACAACCAAGATTTTGCGTCAGCAGGAATATCTACCGATACACCTTGTCCTTTGCAGGTAAGGTATGCGGTAAATTCGCCTCCTTCAATAGGAAGTGCCGCGTTTTCTACCGAATCAACTTTCACCAACGACTTATTAATGCTGATAACAGTTACATTTACCAACTCTACAGTAGAACCATAGGTTAATTTTGGACCTTGAACAGTTACTTCGTCCCCCACTTCAAGTCCCAAACTCAGGAAATTTCTCTCAGCGCCCTTTTTGTCAAGAGTACCGTATATGTATATGGTACCGGTTTTGTCTGTAAGATACCAGTTTCCGTAAGTAGTATTGGCTATTGCGGTACAAACTCCGGTTACCTGATAAGTTTTGCTGTCCGGTCCGGCAATCACATCCGCACATGTGGCAGTTGCGATTTTCGCCAAACCTTGGATAATGTTAACCCGTTGCGTTTTACCGCCACTTTGAATTAGAACTTCCGCGGTACGACCATCTATAGCGGACGGAGCGGAAAATGTAAGTTCCGTCTCGCCGGCGCTTCCGGTAGTCGCAGAGAGTGTCAACCACGAGATTGAATCCTTTACGACGGTATCATTCTTCATTATAAATACTTTCTTTACTGTCCAGCTGTTTTTAGCCGTTATGGTAATGGATGTAGATCCGCCATCTACGGGAATGGACACGTATGACGACGATACCTGAATTTCATCAAGCAATGTTACTGTTGCTTCTTCTGCGCAACTTGCCAACAAAGCAAGCGTGGCAATAAGAAACGGAAATATCTTTTTTAAATTCATAATTTTCAGTACTTTTAATTAGTTGAACATATACTTAATACCGATTGACGCGTACCAGCATTGCCCCAGCGAGTAGCTTGGCGTGAATGTTTGGGTATTCGCGTGGATAGAAGCGGGTGTAGAGAATGTAGCCACACCTTCAGCGTCAACACCTTCGTATTTGAGAATACGTGCTTCGGTGCCAATTTCCGGATTCAAATATTTAGCTACACCCCAACCGGAATTGAACAGGTTCATCACGTTTTTGACATCCAAGCTAAGTTGCAGCGTATGTTTACTGTTGCTTACATTTAGCTGGAAATCGTGCTTGTAACTAAAATCGATGCGATGTACCCAAGGAGAATAAACGCTATAAGCTTCTGCATAGTTGCCTTGTTGGTTTTTCAGATAACTGTTCGCGTGTACATAGTCCATAAAACGAGTTTGATCGTCCGTGGAAACAAAGCGGAATTGATTGTTTGTTACTTCATCATCCGTCGGCACATAGACTGCATCGTAGTTATAGCCGTCGCCGTTAATGTCGTTTACGGTCATGTATGAGTAGTTGGCTCCACCATACCAGCCTTCATAGATAAGGCTATAATGGTTGCCACTCTTATCGTGAGCAGTAAGTGAAGCTACCAGACGATCGGGTGTGTTGTATTGCGAATTGTGCAGTTTGATGTGATTCGGACCTTCTACCGTAGGAACATAAGTAAATGCAGATTCCGCGTTCGATCCCGGCATACCGGTTACATCTTTAGCAACGGTGTGCGTGTAGGCAGCCATCATGTTGAGCCATTTGGTTGGTTGCGCATTGAAAGTGATGTTAGCTGACCAACCATATCCACGAGAAGTATTTTCCAGCACAAATGCTTTTGTTCCGTTACGATAGCCGGCAGGGTAAATCGGACGATTGTCAGCTCCGTTGAAACGAGCGAAACCACCTGCCGAAGGGATACTCCAATCGGAGATAGAAACACCGTTGATTGTTTTGTTGAAAATTCCTTCCGCAGTTACTGAGAATGGGAAAGATGTTGCGAACGCGTAATCAACAGCAATCGATGTTTTCCAGACTTGAGGCATTTTGAAGTTCGGATCTACAGCCGCGATAGCGGAAGGTACCGTCCCGTCTTCGGGAGAAATGGTGGAAGGATATCCCAAGGAGACTAATTTATCATACAGAGCGGTAACGTCAGTTATCATACCACCTGCAAATTCATCCATCGAGAAACCTTTTTTTGCCGCGTTTGCTGCATTTATCTGCGCTTGATATTGTACCATTCCGCCATTGGTAGGCATATTGGTAAAGAATACAAGCGGTAAGTTGCCCGAGAAAAGTCCTGTACCGCCTCGTACTTTCAGACTCTTGTCGCCAAAAGCATCCCACACAAAACCCAAACGGGGAGAGAAGATGATATTGGTAGCGGGCCATTTTCCGGTATCGATATGGCGACCGTTATAATCAATGTCGTAGATTGCTTGGTTTGTCATCAAATCGTTATTGTTGAAAAAGAGTCCATCGATACGAAGTCCGTACGAAAGTTTGAGATTTTTGGAAATACTCCAATCGTCTTGTCCGTAAACTCCGATTTTGTTTGTTCTTACGCGAGCCGCCGGATTGCTCTCTCCGTCGTATCCATACGTTAAGTTTACGATTTCGGGAGTAGCTTCGTTCAAAAAGTCGTCAAGACTTGTATAGCGATAGTATCCTGTCCCGTTACGCATATAAGCATTATCTGCCATTTTATATTCGTAGGCGATACCTCCGACAATTTTGTGATTACCGAGATAGTAAGTCAATTCATCCTTGATGTTCCACACATTGTTGTGTACCCCGTTATTCCAAGTAAAAAGTTCATATCCCAAAGACATGTAGGATTGTCCGTCTTTCAAAATATCGATAAATGGAAACGGGGTTGAATTTGTTCCGCGAATATCGTCCAATTTTGAGAATGTTGCCAAAAATTGGTTGGAAAGGTTGTCGGACAAGCGGCTGTTTAAGTCAAAAGAGAATGAGTGAACAAGGTTGTTCAAAGAGTACATCGAGTTTGCAAATGCCATGGATGCTTGCGACATCCGCGCTTCAGACATACGGGTTCCCCCGTCCATGGAAGTTGCATTGGGAGATATCCATGACAGGTTTTTCGTGTAGTTGTAGCGTAAAGCCAGCCGATGCTGGTTGGTAATGTTCCAATCTAAGCGGGCAAGCAGTTTGCTGTTGCTTTCATCCGCGGGAAAACGAGTGAAAGAACCCGTTTCGTATCCATATTTATTCTTCACAAATTTGGAAACGTTATCCATATCATCGAGTGTTGTGCGAGAGATATAATTGTTTGCGTCTGCAACACCATCTGTTGAAGCTCGCCAGCGATTGGCTATGGTGGGCGTTTTTGCCATTTCGCCGTTTACAAAGAAAAACAATTTGTTTTTGATAATGGGTCCGCCAAAAGTGAAGCCATACGTAGTATTGCGGTCTTTATCACGCGCTCCCGCGATTTGATTGCCATAAACAGCATCGCCACGTAAATTCTCATTTCTATGATACACGTAAGCACTTCCCGTGAAAGTATTGGTACCGGATTTTGTAATCGCGTTTACACCTCCACCGATAAAGTTCGTTTGACGGACATCGTAAGGGGCGATTACGACCTGTAATTCTTCAATGGCTTCAAGAGAGATGGGGTTTCCTCCACCGGGGAGCCTGTCACTCAATCCGAAGTTGTTGTTGAAGTTGGCACCGTCCACCGTAAAGTTAGCCGTTCGACCGTCGGCACCGGCAAAGCTCATTCCATTGCCACCGTAGGGCGAAAGACGGGTTACGTCTGTAATGTTGCGACTTACGGTAGGCAAATTTGCTATCTGGTTATTTGTGATGTTCGTAACCGCGCCTGTTTTTTCAGTAGTGAATTTTGTACGAGCAGCAGTAACCAACACTTCATCCAAAGTTGATGTTTCTTCTGAAAGTACTACATTCAAAGCATAGTTTTCTCCCAAACTCAACGTAATGTTGTTAGCGGTGCTTTTACCATATCCTACGTAGGAAACTTCCACCGTGTAAGGTCCACCAACACGCATACCGTTCAGGTTATAACGACCTTCCGAGTTAGTCGCGGTGCCGTAGGTGGTTCCTGAAGGCGTGTGGGTAGCAATTACAGCAGCTCCTATAACAGCTCCGCCGGCATCGGTTACCACCCCGCTCATGCTTGAAGTTGTTACCTGAGCAAATAATCCGACAGAACCCATTAATAGCACTGTCAAAAAATAAAATTTTACTTTTCCAATCATAAAAATTTTCTTTGATGAATAACTTGATTAATTTTAAAACCTTCACAAAGATAATTTAATATTGGATTCTATGAATGGTATTAGTTAATTATATATAAATAAGTTATCAACAATTTTAAATATAAATAAATGTTGTTTCCGCAATTGGATTAATATCAGTTTATTATACGATTTGTTAGTTTTTTGTTTCGGTTGATTATGGCACGTGTTTGCAATACAATCGTAATATCTATCAGGTAACTGACGTTTTATATTTGATTTTACATGAATAAAATTATGAAGTCCTATTCTCAAAAATTAGTGGTTACGGAGTATCACTCTGCGTCAACAGTAGGTTCCGGTTTTCTGAATGTGTTCGCTACGCCGGAGTTGGTTGCATTCATGGAAAATACTGCCGTCAGAGCTATCGGTAATTTAGACGAAGGATATACTACCGTAGGGGTAGAGATTAATGTGAAACATCTCAAGGCGAGTAGGGTAGGAGAAGAAATAACCTGTGAAGCTATTCTTGTCAGGCAAGAAGGTAAAATTTATCATTTCGACATCACGGCTACCGACTCATCGGGTGATTGCATAGGAGAGGCTACCCATACACGGGTAGCGGTCGAAATTGAGCGATTTATGCAAAAAGTAAACGGTTAGGAGTTGTTTCTTTAATCCGGAATTACAAATTCCTATAGTACTGAAAAGCGGGATTACAAATCCCGCCGACCAGCGCGACTTTTTGCTCATTTGTTCAGCATATCCGATGGGAGCGGGGGGTTCGGAGCACAAAGTCTCAATTTATTATTAATGTTCATTAGAAGCACAAAGCTTCAAGTTTGCACGTCACCCCGCCTGACGCAAAACCCGTGTTATGCGGTCGGCTTTTATTCATTGTCCATTTTAAATATTCTTGAATAGTCGCCAAATTCGGTGTCTTTAAGTTTTTCTTCAATTACTTTTTTAGCAATGTCAAAGTCAACTACAACACAACCAACTTCCATTGTTCCACTTCCGATGCTTCCACCATCGGTACGTCCAAGTCCTGTCCAACCTAAAACTTCGTCCATTTTTTCTTCAAGTCGGTGTCGCTTGTCTAAGTCTTGTTCAGTTCCAAATCCGTCAATCTTGTATTCTATTTCTAAAAACACGTAATTGTCTTCGTCAAATTCTGCATAACCTTCTTTTAGTTTCTCGTCAATTTCTTTTTGAACAGTTTTACGAAAATTTGAAAATAGTCCGCTTTTAACTTCTTTATCCTGTCCAGTTTGTCCAACAATTCCCCAATGAACTATTGCGGTTTTTTCGTCTTTGTCCCAAGTCTCCCAATAGTGAAGTTGGTTGTCAATTAGTTTATAAAGTTTAAGCATACTATTTGAATTTTCTGTTGTTTGTTTTTTGTCTGTCGAACAAGCGAAAAACGTCAAGGTCAAAATTGTCAATATGTAAATTTTCATTTTCACGGTGTCGTCTTTTAAGCTGCCGCATAACTCCGTCCTCCCGGATATGCTCTTTAACCGTATAAATTCTGTGCAGCCCGCCGCGAGGATTTGTAATCCGAAGCTCTTTTATTATTAGGATTTTTAATCCGGAATTACAAATTCCTATAGTACTGAAAAGCGGGATTACAAATCCCGCCGACCAGCTCGACTTTTTGCTCATTTGTTCAGCATATCCGATGGGATGGGGGATTTACTATTCTAAAATATCTTTTTCTATTTTTGGAGAAGGGTAAATTTTTAGAAACTCATCTATACTTTTAATTATATTATAACTATCATCGTTTCTATTTATTAGTAACATCCATCGTTTAAAGCTATGATAATCTCGATATTCAATTAACGCCTTGTGTAGGGATTCATCATATATTTTTTTTGTAATACTATTTTCGTTCGTTTTATCAAATAACACATCTAAGGGGGTGGATAAGAAGATAATTTTGCTTTTGTATTTAATTATAGATACAGGAACAATATCCTTTAATCCATCTTCAAAGCCGGCGTCTACATACATAGGATTAATAACTAAGAATAGACTATCTGTATTTAGCTCAACTACTAAAAAGAAATAATGCATATCCAATAATGTTGTATCGTTAAAATATTCATCTAAGAAGGTTTCTACCTTTTGGGATAATAGGACTTCATTGTTAAATACTAATTCGTAGTTGGTTTTATCGTTTTTAATTTCTATTTCCTTCTTGTTGCAGCCTGATAAACAATAAATTAAGGATGTTGTCAAGATTGTGAAATATAGTTTTCTTTTCATTTATTAGATTGGATCTTATAATTAAAATTGTGTTTTTTATGATAATTCACACTAAAAGAAATTAAATTAAATCTGCCTGTTAATAACGAATGTAAGTCCGTATTCAGATTAGTTAATTCTCGGTAATAGCCTTCGTTATATCTTAGACCATGAAGTTTTTCCGTCCTCCCGGACATGCCCTTTAAACGTATAAATTCTGTGCAGCCCGCCGCGAGGATTTGTAATCCGAAGCTCTTTTATTATTAGGATTTTTAATCCGGAATTACAAATTCCTATAGTACTGAAAAGCGGGATTACAAATCCCGCCGACCAGCTCGACCATTTGCTCATTTATTCAGCATATCCGATGGGACGGGTATATCCGTAAGGACGGGCAATGCACAGACTAATGTCTGCGCCAGCAAGGGAATTACCACCGGTTTATATATGGTTCCAATTCTTTATCCATCCGTTGTTTCCAATCGGTACCATTTCTTTTATCCAAATATGAATTTGTGATTTCATCGTATTTATCTTTGGCTTTTTCTATCAAAGGACCATCATACATATCATCCCCACTTGATATCAGTTTTACCCCAAAACCTTTTGTTATACTATCGATTTTGTTTGTTTCTTTCGTAATTGTAAACATCCCGTAATATTTCAGTTCAATCAAGTCCTCGTTAATACCTCTTTGTGCTTTTTCCATATAATAATTAAGCCACTCTTTATAGTCCTTACGAGCTGTGATATAATCAATTAATACTACAATGGATACAAATGAGAAAAAGAGAATAATAATGGAAGATATAGCAAATCGTATAATTTTTCTTTGTTGGATACTTGAAACAATATATTTACGAACAATATAAATTATTAGGACAATTAAGAACAGGATTAGCAACAAATCCCATATTGTCCCATACAGAAATCCTAAATCATTTAAGAAATCAAACATAGTTAATGATAATTACCAGAGATTAAGTAAATTAGAAATATTTTTCCAACTCATAGCGACCGGATAGTTCGTAATGTAACTTCTTGCATTGTTCAATTGACTTGTCATCCCATGATACTTATAGTATGCTATATTGTAAGAATAAGCTACAGCCTCAGAGTATTTAGCATATTGATATTTGTCAATCTTTCTTTCTGACACCAACTTGTGATGGAAAGCATGAATCATTTCGTGAACAACAACGGGTTTAAATAAACTCGTTCCATTATCCATATATCCTTTGATACCCGGTGATATGTATATTTTTGATTTATTCTTGGTAAACAGTCCCCCGTCCTTTCGGATATGTTCTTTAAATGTATAAATTTTGTGCAATGCGTTGCCGGGATTTGTAATCCCAGCTCTTGTATTATCAGGATTTATAATCCGAAAAAAATCAAACTACAACAACATCCAACAATCCTTTTCCACCCGCATAATCAATGGCAGAACTGTAACGATAGTCTTCTGCTCGGTTGACAAGTTCTGCTTTTACAGGATTTTGGTGGATATAGTTCAACTTTTGGTTGAAATAATCATTCATAAAAATTTGCTGTGCATCATTTCCTTCCTGCCAAAATTTGTAATTCGTTATTTTCTTGTCATTCTTGCCGGCATATTCAAACCGGTTCAGCATCCATTCTTGCCTGCTTTCCTGTGCATCGTTTATCAATGTTCTAAGTATTTCCTTGCTCGTAAACTTCTTGAAATCCCGCCAAATATCTGAAAAAACATTTCTTCCGTTGCTCCCTGCAATGGCATGTAGATGATTGCTCATCAGCACCCACGCGTAAATAAGCAATCCTTTTTCTTTTTGGCAGTATGTCAACGAATCAAGTATAATATGTTTGTATGTCGGACGGCTAAAAATATCCACCCAATCCACAACCGTGTCGGTTACAAAATAAACTTCACCTGTTATGCGGTTTTGAATATCCATGATGCAAAAATAGGAATTTATATTTGAACCGGATTAAAAATCCTGATAATACTAAAGGCGGGATTATAAATCCCGCCGACCAGCGCGATTATTCGCTCAATTATTGGGTATATCCGTAAGGACGGGGTTTTAATCCGGAATTACAAATTCCTATAGTACTGAAAAGCGGGATTACAAATCCCGCCGACCAGCTCGACCATTTGCTCATTTATTCAGCATATCCGATGGGACGGGGTACTGAAAAGCGGGATTATAAATCCCGCCGACCAGCACGATGCTTTGCTCATTTATCTACATATCCGGTACGACGGGTAAATATCCGCGAGAGCGGAGGTAATATCTTTTTATAAATAAATCAACACTATCATTATTGAATTCATTGATTACTTTTAATGAATCTACAAGTATGTCATCCTTATAATAGAGATATATTTTTTTGTTATTTGATATTTTAAAATGTATGCCATTTTTTATGCCATTTTTCCAATAAGTATTATAAAGCATATCTTCAATAATATAATAACATCTATAATCAAACAGATGAATAGAACTATCATTTGAGATTTCACTTACATAAAATGTATCTCCTTTTTTAAAGTATTTGCTATTGTTCTTAAATACTATACTAGAATCATTAATTGTCATGATTATTTTATTACATGATATATTATCTTTTAATATTATTTCATTATTCTTTTTAATGAATTTATTATAGATCATGCAATTTGTATTTTCCATATCATGCCCACTATATTGTTTTACTCCATAACAAAAATAGTCTCTATAAAAATCTAAAGTAATTACGTTACATTCTTTTAATTTTCTGTTTTTTAAATTATCTTGTAATTGTTTCGGAGAAAAAAAATAATAATTTACTCTTTGCCCATAAAGGTTAACTAAAAGCATTAAAATAATGGTAAGTACAAAAAAATTTTTCATTTTAAATTCATACGTTTTGGATATATAATATTTGGATAATATTGTTTTTGATTCATATAGATTGGAATTAATTTAGGCCAAGGGACATCAAATAAACTTAAGTTTCCAGTGTATGGTACTATGTCTTTGGGAAGTTTTGTATTGGAATCATACAAATTATCATGTCTATACGCAACTGTTTCTGAATAATCTCCATTAGTATTATCCATTTCTCCATATTTCCTATAATGGTATACATGGATTGTCTCGTGATTAAATGTAATATTAAAACCATCTAATGTCTTATGTGGAAACATTACCATTTCAATGTGTGAAATTTTACCAAAAATAACAGTAGTACGGGTTGAACCTAACTTTTTATTACCAGGGTAATTATCAGCATATCTTATTTGATCAGCATCAATATCACTAGCATTTCTATTTATTGATTCCAAATAATCCATCATCTCTTGTTTATTTTTAAAGCGTGATTCTGACATATAACATAATTCATTATTCATATCTATATTGTCATTAGAATAATGAGTAAATGCATTAATCCCCACTCCCACACTCGGACTAAAACTCGCTCCGTTTTTCGTTATCTGCACCCCCATATAGTTGCCGGACCAGCCACCGCTCTGGCTGTAGCCGGCACTTATGCCGAGCATATTGGAGTTGAAACTCACGATACCCAAGGGCGGGATAGGAGCCGACCATCCGGCGCTCGCGTTCCATCCGCCTTTGGTGTCGTAGCCGCCTGATACGTAAAACCCGGCGATACCCGCGTTTGCGGAAAATGTAAAACTGCCGCTCGTATTGTATCCGACATAAATACCTGCGGATGCTATTTTTTCAATCCCTACTCCCGCGCTTATGCCGAACGAAAAGCCGCTACCGTATCCCCAACCGACATTTAGTGAAACATAGAACGGACCTATTTGCAGTTCCCCACTCGGATCGGTAAACTTAAACGGATTATTGTAGCAATACGAATACCTATTAAAGTTCTGCGTGTAATCCGGCGCCTGCACATAGGGGTCTGGAGATAAGAAGCGTGCCAGTACCGGGTCGTAAACGCGCCCGTTCATATCTATCAGCCCAAACTCCGTCAGATGCTCGTGAAATGTATAACCACGGTCTGTAATGTCTGCTCCGCCGAGCAGTACGCGTCCGCCCCAAGGGGTGTAGTAGTAACTGCTTACTACGGCTTTGCTTTCATTGGTAATAGCCTGTACGGAGCCGAGATTGTCGGTGTGAAGGTAGTAAATTTTTTCGAGATCTTCCACATCGTTATATCCCCGCATGGCGGTAATGCCTGCCGGGGTGGAGATGTAGTCTGTTTCTTGGATTACGTTGTTTTGGATCGTTCGCTCGTATGCCCCAAAGTAGTAGCGGGTTTTGAGCATGCCGTTTTCTTCGGTATATACAGTTTTAATCCGCTGATTGTCTAATCCGTAGTAGATTTCGTATTTTTTGGTAATGGAGTTTTCGTCTGTTCCTTGGCGTATTTCGCTTATTTTGTTGAAAGTGGTGTAGTCGATAAACTGCTTGTCGGCAGAAACGCCCGCCTGCACTCCCGTAATGCCGCTCATTGCGTTGGGGCGGGGCGTGTTGTATTGGTAGGTACCTACGTCGCTTTTGGTATCGATATTGCCGTTGGGCAGGTAGGTCATCGTTTGGCTGTAAGCGGCGGCTCCTGTGAGTTGGGCGGTCTCCAGGCGGTCTAACTCATCGTATTTAAAGTCCTCATCGCGGTTATTGAGTATATCCTTTCGCGTGAGCAGGTTGCCCGTAGTGGGTTGGTAGCCATACTTCAGGTTTTGTACGCCGGGGGCGAACGCGCCGTTGTTTTCAATCCCGGTTTGAATGGTCTCCAATTCCTGCCGGTCGGAGTAGGTTTTGCGGGTTTGCAGTCCGTTGCCCAAGTTGTATTTAAGCCATTGCCCGCTGCTGTTTTGGTCTTTGCCTTCCCATACGACTTTATCGCCGGCTTTTACCTGATATACATCGCCATAGCTGTCATACATGTCGGTTACTGCCAATCCGCTCGGTGTGGTAGTGGTGGCGGGTCTCCACAGGTGGTCGTATCCGTAGGCGGTGGTATAGGTTACACCTTCATACGTATCGGAAGCGGTAGCTATTTGGTGGTGGCTGTTGTAGGTAAATACCTGTTTGTGGTTTGTAGCGCCGTCATACTTTTGCTCTATGCTTTTTATTTGTCCTGCTCCGGCTTCGTCGTCGGGCACGTAGGCGTAAGTGGTTACGTCCGTAGCGGGAGTTCCTCCGCGGGTGTTGGTTACGGTTTTGGTTATTATCCGTCCCGCGTAGTCATAAGCCATCACGGTGCTGTCTCCTTTGGCGGATACCTGTCTTTTGAGTTGTCCGTCGGCGGTGTAGCTATACGTTATCGTGCCGGCATTGGGGTCGGTCAGTTTCACTTTCCGTCCCATTTCATCGTACCCGATGGTGGTATTGGCGCCACCGTAGCTAATGGTTCGCGGTTGTCCGTCCGCCGTGAAGTCAGTATAGGATATGGTTCCTCCCGCGTCGGTAATGGTGCTGACCAACCCTCCCGCGTCCGTTACGGTGGTTCGGGTCTGTCCGTCGGGAGTTTCAACGGAGGTAGTACGGTTGTTGTATCCGTAGCTATAAGTAGTCTTCAACGAATTGACGCCGTCGAAGAAAGTCTCTTCCGTCAGGCGGCGCGCCAAATCATTGTAGGCGTAAGTGGTGTATTGCTCCGGTTCATCGACATAGCGCGGACGCGTTGCTTTCTCGAGCAGTCCGGTAGCAGGGTTGTAGGTCTTGCTCGATGTAAGCAGTTTCCCCTTCCACCCGGACGTTTCGGTATATACTTCCCGTCCGTATTTGTCAAAATAGGTAAGGGAAAAACGATTGACGGATAGCTCCCGGACAACGGTTTTATACGCGGCGTTTGCTCGGGAGTTGTCCCACAAGACGCTATACGCAGTTTCGGCTCCGTTGGGCTGTGTCTCTTTGGTTTTCCGTCCAAATGAATTGTACTCGGAAGTTACCGTTTGACGTAAGATATTGTCTGTTTTTGTCTTTACGTTGCAGGCGCTATAGTCGTAGGTGTAAGAGACATCGGATAATGCGACGTCATTTTTTTTCGATTCTATCCGCGTGGGGAATATGTAGTAACCATCGCCGGCATAATGATAGGTTGTAATGGTAGAGAGAAGCCCTTTGGGGCGAACAAAAACGGTCTTTACATTTCCTCTGAAATGATAATCGTAGGTTGTCGTCGTCTCGCCATACAGACCTTCGTTCTCGGTCTTTGTGTGAATCTGCCCGGTTCTTTCGACGTAGGTTAATCTGGTACGAGTAGTATCGGAGTCGCCGTCGCGTTTGCGGATGACGGAAATAGTTTGGGGCAGGTAGGATACGAGTCCATTATTGACGCGTGTTTTGTAGTCGTCATATACCGTCGAGACAGTCGCGCTTCCCGTTGTTACTTTTTGGCTTTGGAGTGTACCGTCGTCATTGTACACGTTATCCGTAGTTTGCGTGATGCCCTTCAGGTAATCGACTGCTACCTGTCCCGTAGCCAGTGGCAGGTATCTTTTGTTGCCGACTATCGTCCGGATTTGGTTGGTCATCTCTACCCACGCGATTAAGCGTCCGTCGGTAGCGGTTGTTTCCCGGCGTTTCAGGCTTACATGGTAATAGGCGTTGTCGTATTCGTAGGTCGATACGGTTTTGCTCGCGGTTGCGTCGTTTGTCGCCGTTACGGTTTCGAATCCGAGAAATCCTTTCCCCTCGGTGTGCACTTTGGGATTGGAGTAGGCGTAGGTGGTTTTGCTTCCCAAAGCGTCGGTATAGGTATCCACCAGCATAATGGGGTTTTTCAGGTTCTTTACCGGATCGGCGGCGTCTCTTGTTTCTTGGTTGTAATCCGAGAAATAGGTGTAGGTAAACTCTTCTTTCGCGCCCATCCCGTCTGTAATGGCGCGTACCACATTCCGTTTGTTGGCACCAAACATGGTAAACGCGTGAAAGTAACGGTTGTAGCGGTAGCCTCGCGCGTCGCCAAACACCAGGTCTTGCACGCCGTCACCGTTGGTGTCCATCACTACGGCATTCAGTTTCGACAGGGGGGCTGTCGTTTTGATATAGTAATCTGAACTGAAAGCACCGCCGGTATTTTTATAAAAGAACCAATTAGTATAGCTGTATTTGTTGTTCTTGTGGGTTTCGTCCCCGAGAATAATATCGACGTATCCGTCGCCGTTGTAGTCTATGGGATATGCCGCGTATCTTCCTTCGTCTTCATTGTCTGTATTTGCCCGATTCAGATTTAGGTCAATTTTTTCCATATCACTAAAAAAAGCACCGCTGTTTTTCAAGATGTACCAGCCCCATTTTGTGTGGACTTTTCGATGATCATTGGCTTGCACTAATATGTCTGTGAGTCCGTCGTTGTCGTAATCTCCCGCGTAACAATTTGCAAAGAGACGGGTAGGGTCCCCGGGCCAAGGGTCAAAAAAAAGTTTATTTTTCAGTATCGATGATTCTTTGATAGTTACATTATTGATCGAATTCTCCATAAAATCGGCGTTCCAGGTCTGTGTCAGCATATCGAGTTTCCCGTTCGCGTCAAAATCGCCTAACATGGGTTCGCCCTTAACATTTTTAACATTATTCTGAGAACTAATCCATGATACTTCGCCGCTATTCGAAAGTCCGTTAGAGCCTCCATAAAAAATTTCGGTGTCATAAAGAGATGACCTGTAATCTCCTAACTGATCATAAGCAAGTCCGGGTATTTATCGTTGTTTACATTCGCTAATAGGGCGGTGTACGTGTACGATTTATACCATCTCCAAAACCCATAGTAGGAAGAATAATCGTGTCTTTTTTCCAAGAATGTCCCTCGAAGTCTATAGGTGGAGACATGGGATATGCGTATCAACATTATCTCATCTTTCCCGTCGTTATTCACATCTCCTATTACCAAAGACGGATGAAAGTCGGGATAAGTTTCGTTTGTCGCCGAAAAATAGGATAACGGCAATTTTCTGTCGCCATTTAAAGTAACGGCTATAAAACCCGGCTCATTCGATGCTTGACTCCCTTCCCACATCTCTATTTTATCGGTATAGCCGTCTCCGTCTATATCGCCCGCGTAGAGATGTCCGTTGGGTACGTTGTTTAGATTTCCATCCTGCATTTTTTCCAATTCCTTTTTCTCTATTTTGCCTTCCGCCCCCCATTGTATTTGCGTGGGATTTAGTTTTTTTCCGTCAGAAGCGGTCAAAGCGATATGGGATAAACGCTTATCCCTGTCGGAAGTTAAATAACCAAAATCATACGTTCTTATCTTTTGGGAGTTTTGGTAGGTGGTAACAGATTTTAAGAGTTTAGTTTGCTTTGTTAAGAAAGTGGAAATGTAACGTTGACGCGGATTTAGCGTATTGGTATCGTACTGAAATTCTATGCTGTTGTTAATATAGTTAATTTTACGGATATATTGTCCGTTATCGCTATATTCATACACAATGCTGTTAAGGTTTACATCGGTAACTTGATTGATCCTCCAAGCCAGTATTTTCCCGTCGGAAGCTCCGGAAGCATTTGTAACCAAAGAATTTGGTGTTTTTCCGTATTCTACGGTTTGTCCTTCCTTGGTGGTCAATTCAAAGTAGATTTTTCCGGTTATGGGGCTGTTCTTCACTTCCACGCGGGAATAGTTTTCTACTTCCGTCCCGTATTGCGCGCCCACCACCAATTCGTTGGAACCATTCAACAGGACGAGCCGCTGTCCGTCCAAGTTAACTCGGTCTCGCGCGTCAAATTGGATGGAAGTCTCCTGCACCGTCCCACTCGCGGTGGCATCGTAATAGAAACTTTGAGTACCTCGGCTTATTACCGACAAACCGGATATATCCCATCCTTGCCCCAATACGCCAAAGCCGGCTTGACTGTTGTAAGTTACGGCAATATTCGGTTGCACGCCGTTGGCACCGGGAGGTACTTCAATGGGTACTTGATACGCGGCGGCACCCGACGGTGTTACCGATGATGTGCCGGATAGCGCGCCTACCGCGTTGCCTGTATTTGGCTCGCTGTAATCATGCATGGTTCCTATTACCGGATACTCCGCCACATTCCGCAAGGTCTGAAGGGGAGTGGCGTCGGCGGTTTCATAGTCTGCCGCCAAGGGTGTAACGGCGGTAAAGGTAGCGTGTATGTCATGCCGCTGTATGGAAAACAGACGCGCGAAAGAACTACCCTTATAAGAGCCGTTAACGGCTGCTAAATCCCAGTACGACTTCGTGTTGACAATGCCCGATTCCTTGTAGGACATCCGGTCAATCAATATCCCGTTGTTGTCGTATAAGGTTATTTCTTCTCCCCGATTGTATAAAATAATATTGGATTGGTACAAAATACGGCTGTCGTCGGAGGCAATGGAAGGAAATAGATCGCTTAGTCGGAAATTTGAATTTGGATACCGATAGGCGACAATCAGTAAACCACGTGCAGGAATAGTCGTATTGGCAGGGAAATAGTAGGTGGTGGAAAAGTCGCTTATCTTCCAGCCATCCAACGAGACCGGTTCGGAATTGGGATTAAAGAATTCGATAAACTCGCCGTTGTGGTGTACCTGCTCAATCATGTCTTCTTCTAAAGGCGAGTCGTAAAATACCTCCGAAATGACGACCGGATATGTCGCGGCGTTTATAGATTGTGCTGTAAGGATTAGAAACGCGACTAAAAGTAGTATGTGGAAAATTTGGCGGTTTTTCATGTCTTAGGTTAATTTTAAGGTAAATAATCGTTGCCTCCTCCTGTTGGTTCTTTCCAATAAGCCTTATTCTTTCATGATTTTCCACGTATTCCACTTGTCGTCTATCATTACCCGTAGCAGATATACGCCGGATGGAAAAGAAGTCATGTCAAACGAATAGTATATTTCTTTACTTTCGGCTTTTGCAATCGTATTTCCGCCCATATCGGTAAGCACGTACCGAATGGGGCTTTCGGGATTTGCTCCTTTGATTTTTATTTTCAGTACTCCTTGGGTGGGATTGGGGTAGATAATCACTTCCCTGTCGGATACAATCTCCGATTGTGGCGCTATTTGGGTGGTGTCGTTAGCCTTTCTTTTCGTGCGAGATGGCAGTACTACGGTTTTGTATTTTACGATGCAATTCCCGGCATCGTCGTAGTCGAATTGAATACTCTCTTGCGCTTCCAGCGAGTAAATAAAGACGGAAATAACCGCGATAAAAAGGATTCGTGCTTTTTTCATGTGTTTATTTTTCATTAAGGTCAGATGCCTGTTTGTAGTCTGATAAGGAATTATTTTAATGATTTTTTGGAATTTTTTGAGAGAATTTTTGTCTTTTTTTTTAAGGCACTTAGTGGGCTAAACAACCGAGAGAAAAGGCGAAAGACGCTCATTCATAATTCATCACTCAACTCGTTTTTAGCTTCGCTTTCAGCGTCTCAATTTTAGCACTCGTATGGGAGTAACCTCCTGCGTCGGCTTGTTTTTGCAGTTTCGCGAGCGCGGTCAAACTTTTGAGTTGTTCGGGAACACTTAAAGGTTTTTCCAAAATAGAGTTCAAATAATTAGCAACAAAAGGGGTTATGTGTTCGTCCAACTCTTTGTGATTCTTATCACACAGTGCTTTCATCACGGCAATTCCTTTTCTCGGAGCGTTGTCCAAATAACTCATAGCGTACTTTTCCATCATGGCGTAAGAAAGTCCGCCACGCCCATCAAAAAGCCGCAAACCGTCAAGCAGCGTATTTCTTGCTTCCACGGGCTTACTGATTTTCAAGAAGTAATTGGACAGCGTAATGTAATAGGTAGCGGTATTGGCGGTAGGAAGCGTATGGGCATACGGGGTAACGCGATTCAGCAATTGCTTGGCTTCATCGAGCACGGAGAATGATTCTGAATACTTAACCAGTGAAAAAGCCAAAGCCAAGGTATTAATATTGGACTTATCGTGTGTGTAAAGCGTTCTATTTAAACTGATGATACGGTCATACGCATTTTGTTTGCGGTAATATTTTCTTAATCGACCGATGGTGTCCCGATCGCTCACATCTTCCGCAAGGATTAGCATACCGTATTTATCAATCTGATTGATTTTGTTTAAATCAATACTTTTAATCAGTTTTGATTTCCACCTCGCTTTTTTGGCTTTCTGAATCTCCTCTTTACGGGATTTCTTCTCATCTTCCGTGTATAGATTGCGCCGGACTTTCTTGGTTATTTTATCTACTTCTTCATCTTCATCAATAAAAAGCGGATGTCTTGATTTTCGGGTAGTAGCCCAATCGATATCAATGGATGAAGTAACACGGTTTATCGTTTCAATTAGCGAATTGTCAACAACAATTATCGGTTTTTCATAGGAAGAAAGTCGTTTGTTAGTCTTTTCCAAAATAACGGGAAAATCCCTTAAATCCATCATATAGCCTTTGATTGGCTTTTTGGCAACCGCTTCCATAAGCAATGTAGCGGATAATGCCATCAGGTTATCCTGTCCGTATTTGCTTATAAATACTAATTCCGCCTTATGATTTCCGGTGCATAAGTTTCGCAGACTTAAGCTTAGTCGATGCTTGAAATGAGGGTTGTTGGGTTTTTTTTCAAGTCCGGAACGGTATAGTTCGGCTATCCCCGGCAAATTCTGTTGTGCGCCCAATACTTTGGCGTACCCGTCGTAATAGATGATTCTTCCGGGGAAGTTAGAGATCAGCTGCTTGTAAATGTCCGCTGCCGATGCGTATTCTTTTTTGTAAAAATACACTTTTGCCTGTTTGTACAATAAATCTGTATTGCTCGCGGAAGTATCGGACGCTTGGGACGGAATCTTGCTTGCAAATAGGTTTAGCGGAGATGCAAGCAGTGTTAATGTTCCTAATCCTTGAAATGATGATTTTAAAAAGTCGCGACGACTGAAGTTTTTTTTCATGATGGATTAGGTTAAGGTAAAGTAGAAAAGTAAAATAAAGGGAATTTTGGTGGGATTGGTACCCACACATCCAAACATATAAGAAAGCGTTCTAATTAAACTACAAAATTCCCTGATTGCAAATATGCTAAAACTTATTTGTATTTTAAAATAAAATAAAATAAAATAAAATAAAATAAAATAAAATAAACTAAAATAAAATAAAATAAAATAAAATAAAATAAAAATTTCATAAATATTCGGTCTCGGGCAAATAAATGACCTTTTGTCTAATGAAATTTATATTGATTATAAATAAAAAAAGATCGTTGGGTTAAATTGTAGATTTTTCACTTGTGTGCGTGCACGTGATTTTTTGTGTCTTTATTCGAGGGTGTGTAGCGGGCTAAACAACCGAGAGTAAAGACGAAAGACACGCATTCATCATTCATGTATTCTATGTTCGTAACTACTCAGCCCCATAAAAAACACAGATTGTTGGGTACAACAATTTAATTCGATCCAAAAAGATGCGTCAAAACGTTCTTTTAAATACTATACATTATATCATATAGATTACTAAAGCGTTAGTATTCATTGTAATTCTGAAATTGTGCAGCCCGCAGGCAAGTACCATCACAGTATCATCAAAAAATAACTTATGGCATCTATACCTGTCTTTCACTATCCGACATCGTTTTACACCTCCGATAGCGTGTTCTACGATGACTCTGAAAGAAGATATTCCTTTGTTCCGCTTTTTTTGTTTCGCTGTCAGTTCTTTTCCTTTGGGTTTCTTTACCGGCATAATTACATTCACGTTTTTCGGCAGATGCCCTAAAAAGCCCGTATCTTGCCATAAATTGGTGGAATGGGGCAAGGTAGGGGGGCGTCACATATTTTTTTGTCGTGTGTGCTACCATCATACGTATTGCTTAACCAAACAATACGTCTGTCGGATATGGATAAAACGTCATTTTTCACACAATGAGTTTTTTTCCACTGTAACAGGATTTCTGTACTTCATCATCTTTTGTTCGTTGAATAAACCGTTCCGTTCCGTCCAAAATGACATCTGAACAGAATTTCAAATGTTATAAAAGACGGTATTCATTCATTTCGGGTAGTTCACCCAAGTGATTGAGGGTGGACAACAGAATCTTGAAAAGAATATCTATAAGTTTATTGGATTTCGGTTTAGTCATCACAAATAAAGTAGAGTTATGCTATTGCACAGGATTG
>JBKEBE010000106.1:0-44597 GCA_047973025.1 Paludibacteraceae bacterium | reverse complement strand
AGAAGAACCCAAAGACAAATAAAAGAAATATTACATAAATAAAAACGAGAATCTGAATTCAGATTCTCGTTTTTATTTAGCTCTTTCGTTCGATTAGAAGCGGTATCTCGCACTGATCCCGAAGTCGTACAGTCCACCGAAGTAACGGCTTACACCCGGATTGAAGAACAACCAGCTTGGACGAAAATCTGCAGCAAGTTGTAGTGGAAAGTCGAAATTGTACTGAACCCCTCCAATGCCGGCAATGCCAAGATTTAACCCGTAAGCGTAAGCGTGATTACTGTTTTCATAAGAAACAATCCCCAATTGTGCTCCACCGCCAATATACCAATCAAATCCATTTTCAATAGGGAACAACCATTGATAGGTGCCTATTCCCATAAAACTCGGATATAAAAATCCCCGAGACCCGACGTCAAATTGTACACGCTGATTATCGGTAAGCGGATGAAGATACGAGAATTCTACGCCATTTCCAAAACGTAGCCCAATAGCTCTTTCATTAGTTTGAGCAAATGTTACACTTGAAAATCCAAATACAAGAACAGCAACGATGAATAGTTTTTTCATTTGTTTTATTTATTTGTTTTTTTGTTTTTTGTAGCGTTGTTTAGAGAATATCAAACAGATGGTTCTTGCCAATCTCCGTTTCTTTTGATTAGATCAATTAATTTATCCACAGCAGCATCTTCCGGGATATTTTTTTCGACACATTCGTGTTTTTTATACAAACTTACTTTGCCTCTCGCTGCGCCAACATATCCATAATCAGCGTCAGCCATCTCTCCCGGTCCATTCACGATACATCCCATAATACCAATTTTCAATCCGGTAAGATGAGAAGTCTTTTCCTTTATTTGCGCGATCACTTTTTGAAGCATAAAGTGGGTTCTGCCACAGCCGGGACACGAAATAAATTCGGTCTTGCTCACGCGAACCCGAGTGGCTTGTAATATTCCGAACGAAAGCGAAAGAATATCTTTGTCGGAAATGCTTCCTTCGTTCTCTATGAGAATGCCATCGGCTAACCCATCAACAAAAATTATACCTAAATCCGCTGCCGCTTTAACCTGCAATGCTTCCAAGTTATTCTCTCGATACTTTCCGATTAAAATTACAGGTGTCTTAATGTCTTCTGCCACAAGAGAATGGATAAATGCCCTGTATTCGCCGACCGGATTGTTCACGTTTGCTTCAAGCAATATGACAACGTTTGAGTGCTGTTTTAAAAAATGAATCGTTGTTGTCGAGAGTTCGTTGAAATTTGTTCTGAGAAATTTCAATTCGGCATCTGTTGAATGAACAAAAGTCTCAAAAGTGTATATCGGAAATATTTCTTGGTTAGAATTTACAATACATCCGTCTTTGAGTATATAGTCCGGTTGCAATGACGGATGATTGCTCGATTTGGAAATCACCACAGGAAGATTATCCCCGCCGATATTACGAATACGGTAAGTATCCCGATGTTTGAATCTTTCAAGGAGAACCGCTTTATCCGATTTTGGTCGAATATCTTCGGTCGTCACACTTCTGGAGGTAATATAATCGCGGAGCAATTCTCCGACCGGAATTTCGGCTTCCGGTTCTTCACTCAAGGATACGCGTATGGTATCGCCAATCCCTTCTGCCAATAGTCCACCGATTCCTACCGCCGATTTTATACGACCGTCTTCTCCGTCGCCGGCTTCCGTAACGCCCAAATGAATCGGAAAGTGAAAATTCTCTTCTTCCATCCGAACAACTAACAGTCTCACGGATTGAATCATCATGACTGTGTTCGAAGCTTTCATCGAAATAACAATATTTCCAAAATTTTTTTTTCGGAAAACTCGTAGAAACTCCATACAAGACTCCACCATGCCTTCCGGCGTGTTTCCCCATTTGACAAGCATACGTTCACTCAGCGAACCGTGGTTAACCCCGATTCGTATAGCTGTATGCTGTTTTTTACAAATATCAATTAATTCGGTAAATCGGGCTTCAATCTTTTTGAATTCTTGCTCGTACTCTTCGTCTGTATATTCGTTTGACGATGCTGTTTTTATACCGTTCACGTAGTTTCCAGGGTTTACGCGCACTTTTTCGATAAATTGAGCGGCATAATCGGCTACATTGGCGTTGAAATGAATATCGGCGACGATAGGCGTTTGGTAACCCTGTTGACGAATTGCATCGTGGATGATGTGCAAACTATCGACTTCTTTTAGTCGCTGCGTGGTAAAGCGAACCAACTCGCCACCAGCATCAACGATTCGGATACATTGTGCGATGGAATTGTCGATATCATTTGTATCGGTATTCGCCATGGATTGAATGCGGACGGGATTTTCGCCACCCATTTTTAATGTCCCTATTTGTACTTCATCCGAAGCACGACGTTTGTAATTGTAAGTATTTGATTTCCACATGATTATTTGATGGTAGAAGTTTTTGGGATAAGTAGTATGTACGAATTGATTTATTTTGACCACAAAATTAACTACTTTTGTGGTCAATTTTTAGCATACTCAACAATAAAACCAATTAAACGAAAAAAGGTTTATGTTAAAAAAGCTCCTTACGTACTCTTACGTTAGAAATTTATACAATGAAAGTTTTTGAACCAAAAATTCTCTACACTCTAAAGCATTACTCCAAGGAGCAATTCTATTCGGATTTGATGGCAGGAGTGATTGTCGGGATTGTAGCCTTACCGTTAGCCATCGCTTTTGGTATCGCGTCGGGCGTAACGCCCGAAAAAGGCTTGTTTACTGCGATTATTGCCGGATTTATTATTTCATTTTTGGGTGGGAGTCGGGTTCAGATTGGCGGTCCCACCGGTGCTTTTATTGTCATTGTGTACGGTATCGTACAGCAATACGGCGTTACCGGACTTGCTATCGCCACGATGATTGCGGGAATTATGCTTGTCGCCATGGGATTGTTGAAATTGGGAACAGTTATCAAATTTATCCCATATCCGGTCGTAGTCGGTTTTACCAGTGGTATAGCCCTTACGATTTTCGCGACACAGATAAAAGACTTACTCGGACTGCAAATTGAAAAAGTTCCGGCAGATTTTATCAACAAATGGCTTGTTTACGCGGAAAATATATCGTCTATTAATTGGTGGTCGGCGTTGATTGGCGTGCTCTCAATATTGATTATTGCCATTACACCTAAAATATCCAAGAAAATTCCCGGTTCGCTTGTGGCGATTATTTTGATGACGGTCTTGGTCTATTTTATGAAGAATACATTCGGATTTCAGGGGATTGAAACCATTGGGGATCGATTCGTAATCAATCCGTCGCTTCCGCAGGCAGGAACGTACCGCATCGACTTTGATACAATTCGTACATTGCTTCCGGTCGCCTTTTCCATTGCTATGCTCGGAGCGATTGAATCCCTGCTTTCGGCTACGGTCGCCGATGGTGTAATCGGTAGTAAGCATAATTCGAATACCGAGTTAATCGCGCAGGGAGTAGCCAATATTGTAACGCCCATTTTTGGCGGAATTCCGGCGACAGGTGCCATCGCGCGCACGATGACCAACATTAATAATGGCGGACGAACGCCCATCGCGGGAATAATCCATGCCGTCGTTTTGCTGTTAATGCTTCTATTTCTCGGCGGACTCACGAAGCACATCCCGATGCCCTGCTTAGCCGGCGTTTTGGTCGTGGTGGCTTACAACATGAGCGAATGGCGTACGTTCCGATCGTTAATGCGAAACACAAAATCAGACGTGCTGGTGCTGATTACGACGTTCCTTCTGACCGTGATATTCGATTTGACCATCGCGATTGAAGTAGGTTTATTGCTCGCCGTAGTATTATTCCTACGCCGTATTTCTGCCGTATCCAATGTTTCAGTGTTTGACGATTCGGTCAGCGAATCATCATACACGGAAGAAGGGATGGAAGGAGAAAAACTTACTGTACCACAGGGAGTATCCGTGTACGAAATTGAAGGACCTTTTTTCTTTGGTGTCGCCAACAAGTTTGAAGAAACTATCCAACAGATAGGAGGTTCGCCTGAAGTGCGTATCATTCGAATGCGAAAAGTCCCTTTTATGGATGCTACAGGAGCTAATAACTTAAAGAACTTAGTGAAAATGGCTCACAAGGACAAAACGAAGATTTTGCTCTCCGGAGTGAACGACTCTGTTCGTCAAATGCTCGAAAACTCCGGAGTTGCCGACTTGGTTGAAAGAGAAAATATCTGCGGTAACATCAACGAAGCTATCGAAAAGTCGAAGATGATAGTCGCGGACAGAAAGAATAGTTAAGACGTTATTTAAACAAAAAACAGAAAAATAGTTTTTTTTCTCAAATCAAAACCGTATTTTTGTGAAGATTTTTGAGAAAAAAGATGGAAAATCGTTACGAAAGTCTGATTAACGAATTTGAACGGAATTTCAAAAGATTAGTTGCCGATCGGAAAACGGACAGAGAAGAAAATAGGACGTTAAAAGCCGAGCTTGAACGCAAACACGAAGATCTGATGAAAGCCCACAAAGAAGTGCTGGACTTGCGAAACGAGCTAAATCTTTTACTCACAGCAGACGGGTTAAGCAGTTCGGTAGAAAACCGCGAGCATTCCCGCAAGCACTTGACTAAGATAGTGCAGGAAATAGATAAATGTTTGGCGTTACTCAACGAATGAGTGTATGGATGAGGCAGATTTTAATATAAATATTTTGCTCAACGGAGTAAGGTTGCCTTTGAAAATACGCCGCGAAGACGAGGAGATTTACAGAAACGCCGAAAAACTTGTTAATAAATATTTAGAAAAATACCGAAACCATTACAACCAGCGCAGTATGGAAGAGATTCTTACCATAATTGCGTATCAGATTGCCGTTATAGCTTCAAAACAAGACTTAAACAGCGATGTGGCACCACTGGCTGAGAAAATTTTAGAACTTAACAACGAGTTGAAAGAATTGGTCGGGACAAAATGACCATTCCGCCGACTAAACATTTATTTTTCCCGCATGAATTGTACCTTGACGAGTCCTGATTTTTGGACGATGCCAGCACAATGAATGCGTTTTATTTTTTAAATATATTATACTAATTAAATACATTAACAAATAGAAATATGATTACCACTGTGATAATAGCGATTGTATGTCTCGCGGTTGGTTTTTTTTGTGCCTACCTGCTTTTGGGGGTGCTGAACAAGAAAGCCAAGCAGGAGATGAAGGCGGAAGCGGAATTGCTGAAAAAAAACAAAGAAATAGAGGCAAAAGAACGTTTCATCGCGTTGAAAGCCGAACACGAACAACAGGTGCAGCAACGAAACGCCAAAGTACAGGCAGTAGAAGCGAAACTCCAACAACGTGAACTTCAACTCAATCAAAAACAAGGCGAGTTGCAACGAAAAATAAATGACACTGATACCGTTCGTGAAAATTTGGATCAGCAACTTACCATAGTAGAAAACAAAAAGAAAGAAACAGAAACGATTCATCGTCAGGCTGTCGATCAATTAGAGACCATATCCGGTCTTTCTGCCGAGCAGGCAAAGGAGCGACTGATAGAAAACCTGAAAGAAGAAGCGAAAACAAATGCCCTTTCCTACATCAATGAGATAATGGATGATGCGAAAATGACGGCGAACAAAGAAGCCAAACGAATCGTAATCAATACCATTCAGCGCATAGCTACAGAGACAGCGATTGAAAATTCGGTTACGATATTTCACATTGATTCCGATGAAGTAAAAGGTCGGATTATCGGTCGCGAAGGACGAAACATTCGCGCCCTCGAAGCGGCTACCGGTGTTGAAATTATCGTGGACGACACTCCTGAAGCTATCGTGCTTTCGGGTTTTGATCCGGTAAGACGAGAAATAGCTCGTTTGTCTTTACACCAACTTGTTACTGACGGTAGAATTCATCCGGCACGCATAGAGGAAGTAGTAAATAAGGTCGGTAAGCAAGTCGAAGACGAGATTGTCGAAATTGGAAAACGAACAACCATCGACTTGGGAATCCACGGACTACATCCGGAGTTAATCCGATTGGTAGGTAAAATGAAATACCGTTCGTCCTACGGACAAAATCTACTTCAACACTCACGTGAAGTAGCCAATCTATGTGCCACAATGGCGTCAGAATTGGGCTTAAATCCCAAAAAAGCCAAACGCGCGGGATTGCTCCATGACATAGGCAAGGTGCCGGATGACGAACCGGAATTACCTCACGCATTGCTCGGTATGCGACTAGCCGAAAAATACAAGGAGAAACCGGATATTGCCAACGCCATCGGCGCGCACCACGATGAAGTAGAAATGGAAACGATGCTGGCGCCTATCGTTCAGGTATGCGACGCTATTTCCGGTGCTCGACCGGGAGCGCGTCGAGAAATCGTTGAAGCATACATCAAACGTCTGAAAGACTTGGAAAATCTCGCGTTATCTTATCCGGGAGTTATCAAAACTTACGCCATTCAAGCCGGACGCGAATTGCGTGTAATTGTTGGTGCCGACAAGTTGGACGATAAAGAAACCGAACTGCTGTCGTTTGATATCGCTAAAAAGATTCAGGATGAAATGACCTATCCCGGACAGGTAAAAATTACCGTAATACGTGAGACCAGAGCGGTAAGCTACGCCAAGTAGAAAAACGGACACCCAAAGAATAAGAAATCAGCCCCTGTTAAAAACCAAAGTGATGGTTTGAAAAGGGGCTGTTTGGCAAAATTACCTCAAAATCGTTTCTTTACAACCACATTAAGTCCGTCAGGTACAATCTTTAGGCGAATTTCTTTCCCTTCTTCGTAAGGGTCGCCGTCAAGGTGGAAAGGACCCGGATTATCTCGGTAGAGTGTTATTTCTCTTGTTTGCAAAGAGTTGTATTGAAAATCCTTGTCTATCTTTTTGGTAAAAAGTTCAAATGCCATTGATGCGATAGCTGTAATAGGTACTTTGCTGATAATTGAAATGTCAATCAAACCATCCTGAACACTGGCATTGGGAGCAATGTAAGCGTTGTATCCCCATTGCGATGCGTTAGCAAAAGTGATGATAAAAGCTTTTCCTTCAAAATCGATTTGATTACCGCTCAATCGGTAATGAGCCGGTTCGTAGTTGAGAAATCCGGTTACCATTTGCTCCAAATAGCCGATCATGCCCCGTTTTTTGCCACCGGCAAACTTGTGGCTCACGTACGCGTCAAATCCGATTCCCGCGGTGCAAAAAAACGGTTTGTCGTTTGCCAGTCCGTAGTCCATTTTGATCGTTTCCGAAAAGTTGAGTTGTTCGATGGCTTTCTTGAAATTCATCGGGATATTCAGATGTCTTGCTAATCCGTTGCCCGATCCCATAGATATTACACCGAGTGCGGTTTTGGAATTAATCAGCACTTTCCCGACTTCATTGACCGTTCCATCGCCACCGACGGCTACCACAATGTCAAATTTCTCGGCTAAAAACTGTTGGGCAAGTTCAGTACCATGACCAGGATGAGTTGTAGTAGCAATACGAATTTCATCAAACTTCTTTTTATCCAAAAGGGAATGAATAGGAATCGAAATGTTGGAGCTGTTGGAAGTTCCGGATATTGGATTGACTACAAAGGCGATATTTTTTCTCATTTTCTACTAAAAAAGAACGGATAATGGAATCGGACTTCAAAATTAATTAAATTTTGAGTTAAAACATAACCGTTGGCAAGATTGTTGTATTTAACAAATAGAAATATTCTACAAGATATATGACTAAACACAAAAGACGAGGCGGACCAACACGGTTACGCAAATCCGACCTGCTAAAAGCTATTTCCGACGCGTTCATCGCAAATCCCGAAAAAACATTCAATTACAAACAGATATCCAACAAGTTGGACATTTCGGCAGACGCTCAACGCGGATTCGTAAACGAGCTTTTGTACGAACTGAGTTACGATGGCTTTTTGACCGAAATAGCAAGGGGAAAATTCAAGCTCAACTCGCGAGGCGGATACGTTTCGGGTAAATTTACACGCGAAGGCGTGAAATGGTTCGTATTGCCGGATGATGAAGGCGAGCCAATTTTTATTCCGGATAAAAAAACCGGAACAGCGATGCACAACGATACCGTCAAAGTCTTTCTCTACGCGCGACGCAAGGGTAGGGGACCGGAGGGAGAAGTGGTGGAAATACTCTCCAGAGCGCAAGATACGTTTGTCGGCGTACTGGAAGTTTCTGAAAACTTTGCGTTTCTGAATGTGCAGAGTAAAGTGCTGAACAGTGATATTCTAATACCCAAGGCAAAATTGAAGGGCGGCAAAACAGGCGATAAAGCACTTGTAAAAATTAACGAATGGAAGCATCCGATGAAAAGTCCGGTAGGAGAGGTAATAGATGTACTCGGCGAAAAAGGCGACAACAACGCCGAAATGCACGCCATTCTCGCCGAATTCGGGCTTCCTTATAAATACCCGAAAAATGTTGAGGCTGAAGCGTTAAAAATCGATGCCGGAATTACACCGGAAGAAGTAGCCAGACGACGTGATATGCGCGATGTGATTACGATAACGATAGACCCGCACGACGCCAAAGACTTTGACGACGCACTCTCTATCCAAAAAATAGCAGATGGACTTTGGGAAGTAGGTGTACATATTGCCGATGTAACGCACTACGTTCGTCCCGACACCATCATCGACCGGGAAGGCGAATCGCGCGCTACGTCCGTCTATCTCGTGGATAGAACTATACCGATGTTGCCTGAGCATCTTTCAAACGGTATTTGCTCGCTTCGTCCCGATGAAGATAAACTGACCTATTCGGTTGTCTTCCGGATGAACGACAACGCAGAAGTGAAAAATTACGAAATCGTAAAAACAGTAACCCGTAGTAATCGCCGTTTCACGTACGAAGAAGCGCAACAAATCATAGAAACCGGCGAAGGCGACTACAAAGATGAAATCTTGACGATAGACAAATTGGCAAAACAGCTTCGTCAAAAACGGTTTGACAAAGGCGCTATCGCCTTCGATAGAGAAGAAGTCCGTTTTGAAATAGATGAGAAAGGGAAACCATTGCGGGTCTATTTCAAGGTGCAGAAAGATGCCAATAAACTGATCGAAGAATTTATGCTATTGGCGAATAGAACGGTCGCGACACATATCGGCAAGCCGGGTAGGGGACAGAAAGCCAAAACCTTTATTTACCGTATTCATGATACACCTAATCCGGACAAGTTAGAAAATTTTTCACAATTCATCCGTAAGTTTGGCTACAACCTGAAAGTTTCGGGTAAACAGTCTCAGATTTCATCTTCCATCAACGCGTTATTGGATCAGGTCGAAGGCAAAAAAGAGCAAAATCTAATTGAAACCCTTGCTGTCCGATCAATGGCAAAAGCCGTTTATTCTACCGAAAATATCGGACACTACGGATTGGCGTTCGATTATTATTCGCATTTCACCTCGCCCATCCGCCGCTATCCGGATATGATGGTACATCGGTTGCTTGAACGCTATTTATCCGGTGGAAAGTCCGTAGATAAAAACCGGTACGAACAAAAGTGCGAACACAGCTCCAATATGGAACAAGTCGCTTCCAACGCGGAGCGCGCTTCCATTAAATACAAACAAGTGGAATTCATGTCCGATAAAGTAGGACAGGTGTTTGATGGCGTTATTTCCGGAATTACCGAATGGGGAGTTTACGTGGAACTGACTGAAAATAAATGCGAAGGGATGATTCCGATTCGCGATTTGGACGATGACTACTACACGATGGACGAAAAAAATTACTGCCTTATCGGTCGTCGATACCACAAAAAATACCAATTAGGCGACGAAGTAACCGTGAAAGTCGCCAAAGCCAATTTGGATAAAAAACAGTTGGATTTTGTTTTGGCGTAAACTCCGTAAATCTATATCCGTCTGCAAATATACAGCAGTATGTTGTTGTACGTACGAAAATTCAATCTCACTCGTTTTGCATAATTTTCCATCGTTTTTCACTACCTTTGCACTCCGAAAAAAGTAGAATTTAATGCAAAAAATTAGAAATATAGCGATCATTGCCCACGTTGATCACGGTAAAACGACCCTTGTTGACAAGATGCTCTATGCCGGACATTTGTTTCGGGATAACGAGCAAGCCGGTGAGTTGATAATGGACAATAACGACTTGGAGCGCGAGCGGGGGATTACCATTTTGGCAAAAAACGTTTCCATCCAGTACAACGGATACAAGATAAATATCATCGATACGCCGGGACACGCCGATTTTGGAGGGGAAGTAGAGCGCGTACTTAATATGGCAGATGGGGTTTTACTGCTTGTAGATGCCTTCGAAGGTCCGATGCCACAAACCCGTTTTGTACTTCAAAAAGCACTAACTATCGGATTGAAGCCGATAGTTGTGGTAAATAAGGTAGATAAACCCAATTGCCGACCGGACGAAGTCAACGAAATGGTGTTCGATTTGATGTACAACCTGAACGCGACCGAAGAGCAACTTGATTTCAAAACGATTTATGGATCGGCAAAAAATAACTGGATGTCTGATGATTGGAAGAATCCAACGACAGATATTACTCCATTGCTGGATGCGATTATTCAACATATTCCCGCCCCAGTTCGACTTGAAGGAACGCCGCAAATGTTGATAACATCGCTTGATTATTCGTCGTATGTCGGTCGGATTGCTGTTGGTCGGATTCATCGCGGAACGCTGAAAGAAGGGATGGACGTAAGTCTTTGTAAGCGCGATGGTCGCGTAGTGAAATCGAGAATTAAAGAATTGGATACATTTACCGGATTGGGACGGACTAAAACTGCTGAAGTACACTCCGGCGATATTTGCGCGTTGGTGGGCATAGATGGTTTTGAAATCGGAGACACCATTTCCGATATTCAGAATCCGGACCCACTTCCCCCGATTGCTATTGATGAACCAACGATGAGCATGGTATTTACCATCAACGATTCTCCGTTTTTCGGAAAAGAAGGTAAATTTGTTACTTCCCGACACATCAATGACCGATTGATAAAGGAGTTGGATAAAAATTTGGCGTTGCGGGTTGAAAAGAATCCCAATTCTGATGTGTGGAACGTATTTGGACGGGGTGTTTTACACCTTTCTGTGCTGATTGAGACCATGCGTCGCGAGGGATATGAGCTACAAGTTGGACAACCACAGGTTATATTCAAAGAAATCAACGGAGTGCGTTGTGAACCGGTAGAGCAGTTAACCATTAATTTACCCGAAGCGTGTTCCGGAAAAATCATTGAGATGACAGCGATGCGAAAAGGCGAGATGCTCAGCATGGAAGTGGTCGGAGACCGTATTCAGTTGGAGTTTTTGATACCTTCGCGTGGAATTATTGGTTTGAGAAACAGCGTTTTGACCGCTTCCGCCGGCGAAGCGATCATGTCTCACCGATTCATTGAGTATCAACCGTATAAAGGCGAGATTGAGCGAAGAACAAATGGTTCTATTATTGCCATGGAAACCGGAACGGCTTTTGCTTATTCTATCGATAAATTGCAAGACAGGGGTAAGTTTTTCATACAACCGCAAGACCCGGTTTATGCCGGTCAGGTAATAGGGGAGCACTCTAAAGAAGGCGATATAGTTGTCAATATCACTAAATCGAAGAAATTAACGAATATGCGCGCGTCCGGCGCGGATGATAAAGTACGTATTGCTCCGCCAATTATTTTTAGCTTGGAAGAAGCGCTCGAATATATCAAAGAAGATGAATATGTTGAGATTACACCGTCTAACATCCGCCTGAGAAAGATTGTTTTAGATGAAAACGAACGGAAAAGACTCTCTAAAAATTGATACCTTACATTCAATATGATAAGAATTTAGCATGAAAATCAAACTAACCATTTTCAGCATGTTGCTACTGATGAGTGCTTCTACTTTCGGGCAGATTGGTATTCGAGCCGGTGTTAATATGGCGCAAGAAATTCAATCTTTTGACTCGGAAGATATTGCTACCGCTTTTCACAGCGATAATCTGACCGGTTATCAAATCGGTTTGATTTATCAAATGAATCCCAAAAAATCCGGTCTCGGCTTTGAGATAGGTGCTTTGCTTTCACAAAAGGGTGGCGTATTCAGGTTTGATAGCACGGGAGTTGTAAATTCATTTGTGAAGGGTTACAGAGAAATAAACTGCATTGATGTACCCATGAGTGTAAGGCTAAGAATTGATATCGGAGGAGTGATTGGTGTTTTCGGAACAGCCGGTGTTTACGGATCATACGCGTTACAAGGCAAGACCGTCTATGAAGGGTTGGCGGAGATAAGTCGGGAAGAAAATTTCGGGAATTTTATGGAACGATTGGATTATGGGTATAGCATCGGATACGGAGTTGAGTTGATCAGAAAGCTACAAATTAGCGCAAAATATAGTCAAGGACTTCAAAAGCGCGATACAAGTAAAAGTATCCTCGATATTGTAAATACGGAATCGGGAGGAACGCCAAACGTAATGGCTACCAATACATCAAAAGTATTCTCGGTAACGTTGACCTATTTATTTTAACATCATAAAATAATAAAAAAAAAATCCCGCCATCGGAAGAAAGCGGGATTTTTTATGAAATCAAAACGCGGAAACACTATTTTGTCTTCATCGCTTCCATGATTTTTGCTTCCAATTCGGCACATAAATCGGGATTGTCTTTCAGTAGATTTTTTACGGCATCTCGTCCTTGAGCCAGTTTGCTTTCGCCATAGCTGAACCACGAACCGCTTTTCTTTACAATACCGAATTCAACCCCTAAATCAACGATTTCACCGGTTTTGGAAATACCTTCGCCAAACATGATGTCAAATTCGGATTTGCGAAACGGCGGTGCTACTTTGTTTTTTACAACTTTAACGCGAACTTGATTTCCGATTACTTCATCACCGTCTTTCAACTGACTGATGCGACGTATGTCTAACCGTACAGACGAATAGAATTTCAGCGCGTTACCGCCGGTAGTCGTTTCCGGATTGCCAAACATGATACCGATTTTCTCGCGAAGCTGGTTGATAAAGATACAAGTGGTATTTGTCTTGCTGATGTTGGATGTCAGTTTTCGCAGAGCCTGCGACATGAGACGAGCCTGTACCCCGACGTTGGAATCACCCATATCGCCTTCAATTTCTTTTTTGGGAGTCAGAGCCGCTACCGAGTCAATGACGATGATGTCCACAGCGGCGGAGCGAATTAGTTGGTCGGCAATTTCAAGGGCTTGCTCGCCGTTATCGGGCTGAGAGATGAGAAGTTCGTCTGTATTTACACCCAATTTTTCAGCATAAAAACGGTCGAAAGCATGTTCCGCGTCTATAAACGCGGCAATGCCGCCGGCTTTTTGAGCTTCCGCTATGGCGTGTATTGCCAATGTCGTTTTTCCTGACGATTCAGGACCATAAATTTCAATCACTCGTCCGCGGGGATAACCACCCACGCCCAATGCGATATTCAGCCCGATGGAACCGGATAGAATGACAGAAACTTCTTCTACTTTGCTGTCGCCCATACGCATGATGGCACCTTTTCCGAAGTCTTTGTCTATTTTGTCCATTGCCAGCTGCAATGCCTTAAGTTTTTCGGATGCCGCTGATTTGGTTATCTCATCTTGATTTTTAGCCATTTTTTTAATGTTATGTTTGTTTTTTTATTTTTACAAAGATAGATTTTTTTTGAGAAATTTAGCAAGGATACTACCTGAATATTTCCAAAAATGAAATGCGTGATGTAGAAAATAAAGGGTCGAGTCCTCTCCAAAATACACATTTTATTAAACAACCACTTTCTAAGAAGGTGGTTGTTTAATCCATCCGTAACCGGCTTTTTGTACACGAAATTCATCCGATTGAGCAGTTGGTTAACACCTGACAATAAATACGTAACGTGAAAATAGTTTTGTATTCAAAGAATTTGGACTTCGTATATACATTTTCGCTTGGATGCTTATCTAATTCTGCGATTTGTTCATGGGTCAATCTTGGAGTGTCGCCTTTGTTATTGTTAGAAAATAAGAAATAAAGCCTTTCTGAAATGAATTGTTTTCTATAGCTTCTAATCGTATCTTCGTATAAGAGAAGAATATCGCCGACTTCTTCACAAGACAAACCTCTATCTAAAATCAGATTCAAGTAATTGACTAATACCGAAATAGTCAATGTGAATATGTTAAACGCATATAAATCAAGTAAATAATTTATCTTTCCGTTCAAATCTATTTTATCCCCGAAAAGCTGAATGGATTGAGTATCCAAATTAATATTTCATTTGTTTATTTTTTTCATTATGGTCACATGGAACACGCCGTTAATCATTTCCTTGTGCGTCGAAGTTATTTTTACATGGCTGTTTCGTACCACTAAAGTGAGACGGACATTTGTTTTACCCCAACTTTTTAGCCTGATTTTGTACTAATCTTGTGAAATGCTCGTTATTATTTCCGATGGTTTGTGTGTCTTTCATACACGTAGAGCAACAAAGAGACACCCCCGATCGTTACAAACTTGATTGTTGTAGGTATTAAATACGATTCAGATTTTATTGAACTATTGTATATGACTTATTTAACTCGAAAAAAATGATTGATTACATAAAAGGCGAAATTACAGAACTGACACCGGCCCATACGGTACTCGAAACAAGCGGAATAGGTTATTTCATAAATATCTCGCTGACGACTTACAGCGCGTTGAACGGTAAAAAAGAAACACAACTCTTTATCTACGAAGCCATTCGAGAAGATGCTCATACGCTTTTTGGATTTATGACCCGTGCTGAACGAGAGTTATTCTTATTGTTGATTTCTGTTTCGGGAATAGGCGCGAATACTGCGCGTGTCATCATGTCGTCGTATTCCGATTCGGAGCTACAACAAATCATCGCTACCGAAAATGTTACCGCCCTGAACGCAATAAAAGGAATTGGGTCTAAAACGGCCCAACGAATTATAGTTGATTTGAAAGACAAGATTCTTAAACTGGGTGTCGGGGATGCTAAATCCGGTAATACGGCAACACTCGAACTCAATCCCGTGCGCGAAGAAACGTTGGCGGCACTCGCGGCACTTGGGTTTGCGGCGGTTTCTTCTCAAAAAGTATTGGATAAAATTTTGAGCGGAAATCCGGATGCAACAGTGGAACAGGCAATTAAACAGGCTTTGAAAATGCTTTAATACTTCAAAATCACAAATGGATTAAATGCGAATCGGTAATCATCGTATTTCCTATCAATATATCGTCCAAAATCAGACGACTCTCCGGATAACTAAAAAAACAAAGTGAAGAAATTTCCCCTTATAACGTTATTTTTAATTCTAATCGGCGGAACTTACGGCTTGGTAAGTTCCACTCGTCATTATATGCCTGACGCTGTCTTGTCTTCACAGGGACAGAATCCGATAGTATCCACACCAAAAGATTCTTCCACTCGTTTTCCGGTAACCAACAAAGATATTTCCACCTATGACGATTTAAATAAACAATATCCGATGGATTTGAACGATCCGGAGAATATTAAAACAACGGTAGAATATGATGAAAAATCCGGGAATTACGTCATCTGCACAAAAGTGGGCGAATTAGAGATTGCTACACCATTTACCTTAACCCCTACCGAATACAACGAATATTCCATGCAAAAATCCATGCAGGAATACTGGCGTGACCGCAACGTAAAAGGAGTAACAAGCAATGAAGACAAATTTTCGGTTACGGATATGAAGTTCAGCCTTGGACCTGCGGATAAAATTTTTGGACCCGGCGGCGTACAGCTACGCACACAAGGTTCAGCCGAACTGATTTTCGGATTTAAGAGTCAATTTACCGATAACCCTACTCTCCCACAGCGCGCCCGCCGGTCAAATATTCCTAATTTTGACCAAAAAATCCAGATGAACGTAACCGGATCGGTCGGAGACAAAATCAATTTCGGGTTGAACTACAATACAGAAGCTTCATTCGATTTTGACCAGCAGCTTGCCAAACTTTCATTCAAAGGCAAAGAAGACGACATTATTCAGCTTCTCGAAGCGGGAAATGTGAGTATGCCCCTGAACGGATCGCTCATTACCGGAAGTACTGCCTTATTTGGAATTAAAACAGAATTACAATTTGGACGATTAAGTATCTCGGCAATTGCTTCTCAGCAGGAATCCCAGTCGCAGACCGTAAGCTCAAAGGGGGGGGCTCAGACCACGCCTTTTGAAGTAAAAATAGACCAATACGACGACAACCACCACTTCTTTCTCGGACACCAGTTTCGAAATAATTACGAAACGGCAATGAGTACACTTCCCTTTATCTCATCAGGCATCATCATCAATCGGGCGGAAGTTTGGATTACGAATAAGCGGGGCAACTTCAATGAAGCCCGAAACATCATTGCATTTATGGATTTGGCTGAACCTGAGCGTATTGATAACCCCTACTGGGTCAGCAACGGTGGAAACATCACAACCAATGAAGCCAATTCGCTGTATCAAGAAATCAATAATTTAGCAGGTGTGCGAAATGTCCAGCAATCAAACGCGGTATTGTCATCAGCGTACAGCGGATACAATATCGCAGGGGGCGAAGATTATGAAAAAATAGAAAGCGCGCGCCGTTTAGACCCTTCAGAATACACCCTTAATTCTTCGCTCGGCTTTATTTCCCTTCGTTCCGCGCTAAATTCTGATGAAGTCTTGGCGGTAGCTTATGAATATACGTTGAATGGGAAAAATTACCAGGTTGGCGAGTTCTCGACCGATGGCGTTAAAGCCCCCAACGCTCTCATTCTTAAACTTCTGAAAAGTACATCGCAGTCACCGGCATTGGCATCATGGGATTTGATGATGAAAAATGTCTATTCCATAGGTGCCATGCAAATGCAGGAAGATGATTTTCAGTTGAATATCATGTACCGAAACGATTCGATAGGAACAGAATTGCAGTATATTCAAGAAGGCAGTATTGCCAACCAGCTACTTCTCCGCGTGATGAACTTAGACCGCTTGGACATAAAAGACAATCTGAATCCGGACGGGCGTTTCGACTACGTAGAAGGCTACACCGCGCTGTCATCATCCGGTCGAATCATTTTTCCGGTGTTAGAACCTTTTGGTAAGTATTTACGCGACAAAATTGGTAATGACGCGATTGCCGACCGATATGTGTACGAAGAGCTGTATGACTCTACCCTTGTAATCGCGCAAGAATTCAGCGAAAAAAACAAATTCTCCATTCAGGGTAGATACAAAGGTTCGTCTTCCGGAAACGAAATCAGGCTCAACGCGATGAATATTCCGCGCGGTTCCGTTGTAGTTACAGCCGGAGGTCGCACTCTGATAGAGAATGTGGACTACACCGTGGATTACACCATGGGGACAGTCAATATATTGAACCGTTCGATCGTCGAATCCAATACTACTGTGGATGTCAAGTTAGAAAATCAGTCCATGTTCAGTATGCAACGAAAGTCTCTGATGGGCACACACGTGGAATATCAATTCAGCAAGGATTTCAGTCTGGGCGGCACCATCATGCGGCTATCCGAAATGCCCCTGACCAAAAAAGTGAATACCGGTAGCGAACCCATCAAAAATACCATTTTCGGCTTCAATACTTCGTGGAGAAAGGAATCGCAATGGCTTACGAATATGATTGACAAACTGCCCTTTGTCAATGCCACACAGCCATCTTCCATAGCACTGAACGCGGAATATGCCCAATTGATACCCGGACACCATAAAGTCATCAGCGATGCCGGATTAGCCTATTTAGACGATTTTGAATCCACCAAAATAAACATTGGCCTGCATTATCCCTACTACTGGTACTTGGCAAGTACACCGTTTAATCCTTCGGGATTATTTCCGGAAGCAGCTTTGAGCAACGATGTTAACTACGGAAAAAACAGAGCATTGCTGTCGTGGTACGCCGTTGATCAATCGTTGAATAACGAAAGCCGACGTACACCATCCAACCTGCGCGGTAATCTCGAATCGCAATCCAATCACTATACCCGTCAGGTACGTGAAACAGAGATTTTTCCCAATCGGGATATTAATCCGACAGGAACATCCTTGCTGACATTGCTCAACTTATCTTACTACCCAACACAACGCGGTCCGTATAACTTAGATGTGAACGGCATGAATCCGGACGGGACGTTATCCAATCCGTCACAACGCTGGGGCGGTATCATGCGAAAGATTGATTATTTGGATTTTGAGACTTCCAATATTGAATACATCGAGTTCTGGATGCTCGACCCATTCGTATATGAAGACCCCTACAACAAGGGCGGAGACCTTTACTTCAATCTGGGAGACATCAGCGAAGATATTCTGAAAGACGGGAAAAAAGCCTTTGAAAATGGATTGCCTATCAACGATGGGAACCAAAACTTTGAAGAGACGGTTTGGGGTCGAATACCGACAACGCAATCCACGATTGTCGCTTTTGACAATTCGCCAAATGCTCGTGCGAAACAAGACGTGGGTTTAAACGGGCTTTCAACTCAAGATGAGTTACTCTTTCCTACTTACAAAACATATGTGGACGCTATACGGGCAAAGTTGAATCCTTCCACACTTTCCACGATGGAGAATGACCCATATTCTCCCGTAAACGACCCATCGGGCGATAAATACCGCTATTATTTGGGAAAAGACTTGGATGAGCAACAATTAAATATTTTGGAACGGTACAAATACTACAACGGTACGGAAGGAAACTCGCCCGACGCGACCGATACCGGTACCGAATACAGTACCAACGCCACATCTCTACCCGATATTGAAGATATTAACGATGACAAAACACTTAACGAATACGAAAAATACTACCAATACAAGGTACAGCTTCGCCCCGGTATGATGAATATCGGCGACAACTATATCACGGACATTGTAGAAGCTGAAGTTACCTTAAAGAATGGAACGACCGATAAAGTCAAGTGGTATCAGTTTAAAATCCCGATTCGGGAATACGACGAAAAAATTGGAAATATTCGAAATTTTAAGTCCATTCGTTTTATCCGTCTATTCATGACCGGATTTGAGCAGGAAACCCATCTTCGGTTTGCCACATTAGACTTGGTACGTGGCGAATGGCGTTCGTATAACAAACCTTTGGGAACTACAAGCGGAGCAAGCAACGCCAAATTGGACGTGCTGGCGGTAAATATCGAAGAAAACGGCAGAAAACGACCGGTAAATTACGTGCTTCCGCCCGGAATTACGCGCGAGACAGATCCCAGCCAGCCACAACTGCTTCAGCAAAACGAACAATCGATGGTGCTTCGCGTAACCGATTTGGGGGCAAAAGAAAGCCGTGCCGTTTACAAAAAAACTTTTTTTGACATGCGTCAATACAAACGGTTGCAAATGTTTGTACACGCAGAAGCTATGCTCGCCAAGGCGGATCAGAACCTGCACGATCACGAACTCTCCGTATTCGTTCGATTGGGTTCGGATATGGTATCCAACTACTACGAGTACGAAATTCCGTTGGTACTAACGCCGGAAAACGTTTATTCCAACAACAATCTGACCGATAGGCAAACAGTTTGGAATCCCGAGAATATGTTTGACTTCCCGTTTACGGTACTTACAGACACGAAGCTGAAACGCAACAAAGAAAGACAAAATTCGACTAACAACAATTCGCAAGCCTATGTCAGTTTCGATGAATCCAAACCCAAGAATAAGATTACCATCGTCGGAAATCCGTCAATATCGACTGTAGAAAATATCATGATCGGGATTCGGAACAACAGCGGCGAAGTCAAATCAGGCGAAATCTGGGTAAATGAGCTACGTATGTCCGAGTTTGATGAAGACGGTGGCTGGGCGGCATTGGCTAATTTGGCAGTAAATTTGTCCGATTTGGGCTCCTTGAACGCCGCCGGAAGAATAGAGACAGCCGGATTTGGCGGCATAGAAAGCAATGTAACCAACCGCAACATGGAAGATTTCCATCAACTCAGCCTGTCCGCGGCTTTGGATTTGGGTCGTTTTCTGCCGGAACAAGCGAAATTACAGGTTCCTGCCTATTTTACCTACACCAACGAGACCAATTCACCCAAATACAATCCACTGGATGAAGATATTTTACTGAAGGATGCGTTGGCAAATCTCGAAGAGCAATCGCAAAGAGATTCGTTAAAATCCATTACACAGACGGTAATGGAAACCAAAAGTTTCAATATAACCAATGCCAAAGTCAACATTCGCAGCAAAAAACCCATGTTTTATGATCCGGCAAACGTTACCGTTACTTATTCGGTCAACGAAAGTAGTCAGCATACGCCCGAAATAGCCGAAAACCTGACCAAACAACAGCGTGTCGCGATTAACTACACCTATAGTTTCAATGGAGAACCGTGGGAACCGTTCAAGAAAGTCAAAGCACTCGACAAGCCGACGACTAAACTGATAAAAGATTTTAATTTTTACTACCTGCCTTCCGTCATAAATTACAGTTCAAGCCTGAATAGAACCTATTCACATATTCGTCTGCGTGATTTTACCGGAATTGCCGGCGGTGGGCTTGTGGACAATCTATCCTTCAGTAAAGATTTCATGTGGAACCGCCAATTTGACTTCAAATACCGCTTGACACGCGGTATCGAATTTGGACTGCAGACAGCGATGAACGCGAATATTGAAGAAAGTTATTTTACCCCCGAAATCGGGAAAGAACATTACGAAAACTGGCGGGATACGGTTTGGAGTAGCATCAAAAAGATGGGAACACCCTATACTTATCAACAATTGTTCAACGCTTCGTGGAAAATTCCGATCGACAAATTCCCCTTTATGGATTGGGTAACTGCCAATGTCCAATACAATTCTACGTATAGTTGGAATAGGAGCGCACCCATCGTCGGTGGTGTTGAATTAGGCAATATGGCATCGTCTATGGGACGATTTACGGGTACATCCGACTTGAATCTCGAATCGCTGTACAAAAAATCCAAATACCTGCGGAGCGTGATTGACCGCGGACAAAGAAACATGCGCAGACAGCCTTTTACACCGAAGAAATACAACCAATCGGTAACACTAAAAGTCGGGGATACACTTACCGTTAAACACAATCTGAACAGCGAAAAATTTACGTTCAACGCCAATGATTCGCTCGGAAGACCCATACGAATAAAATACACGATCGTAAATCCTTCATCGATTACACTAACACCCGCATTAGACGCTGAAAACGTGTCGATAACTATCATTTCTAAAGATCCAAATGCAAGAAGTTTAAGCGAACAAATCGCCGATTTCGCGATTCGCCTTCCGAGGTCAATCAGAAGAATATCAATTAATTACAATCAGTCAAGCAGTTTGACTATGTCCGGCTTCCTACCCGAACCCGGGTTTCTCGGTCAGAGCACTGTGAACGGTATAAATGCGCCGGGATGGGGATTCGTATTTGGTTTTCACGATGAAAACACCTTGTATCGCGCATGGGAAAACAACTGGCTCTACAAAGGACAAGACGTTATTAACCCAGCCAATCAGGCAAACACATCCGACCTGGATATTCGCGCCACCATTGAACCTTTAGCCGGGATGAAAATTGATTTAACCGGAAAACGACAACTGCAGTCCAACAGCGTAATTCATTTCATGTATCCCGGAATGCCATCTACTTTCAACGGTAATTTCAATATTACCCAAGTTGCCATCCGAACTGCCTTTGCTAAAATCGGCGATGCCAAAACGGAGTATTATTCCAAAGCGTTTCAGCAGTTTTTTGACAATCGGGCAATTGTAAAAGTACGGTTGGAAGGGAAATACGCGAACACGCGTTATCCCGGAACTGGATTCTTTGAAGATTATCCGACTTACAGTGGCGATAACTTCAAACCGGACAACGGAACATTCAATATCAACTCGCCGGATGTATTGATTCCCGCTTTTATGGCTGCCTATACCGGTAGAGATGCCAATAAGGTCAACACCAATCCTTTCTTGTCTATTTTGGAAATGTTACCAAATTGGAACATCAACTACAACGGGCTCTCCAACCACCCGTGGGTAAAACAACGCTTCCGCTCCATTACGCTGACTCACGGCTATTCGAATCGATACACCATTGGCAACTACACATCATTTGCTACGTGGGTGACGGCTGATGGCGACGACAACGCGCTCGGCTTTATCCGTGACCAGCGTGACAATTCACCCATCCCATCCATGGCTTACGACATCTCCACCGTATCGCTCAACGAGAGTTTCAGCCCACTCATAGGCGTAAATGTAGCCATGACCAACAGCATGACGACCAAAGCCGAATACCGCAAGCAGCGAAATCTATCGCTAAACCTGAACAGTACCCAGTTGATAGAAGCCCTTTCGGACGAGTTTGTAGTGGGCGTCGGGTACGTAGTAAATGACTTTGATGTTGTACTAAAACTGAAGTCGGCAAAACGTCAAACCGTTAAAAATGACTTGAAATTGAATCTGGATTTCTCCTACAAAGATATAAAATCGTTGCTCCGCAAAATAAACGAAACCGATCACATCACACAGGCTTCCAGCGGGAATAAAGTTGTTACATTAAGATTTACTGCAGATTATGTATTCAGCTCAAAGGTTAATCTACAAATGTTTTTTGACCGCCAAATGACCGCGCCATTAGTTTCATCATCCTATCCGGTATCATCTACTAACTTCGGAATCAGCTTCAAATTCTTGCTATCAAGATAAGTTCGGATGGTCTTTTTATTATTTAAATATCACTATTTTTCTTAAAACTTTCAAAAAGACAACAGTTTCGGACAACTCATCCTGAAAATCTTCCTATTTTTGTATCTGTTTTATAAATTCCATTAATTTATTGAATGATGAAATCAAAATTTTTGATTCTTTTTTCGTTTATTTTGTTGACGTTTGGTGCTCAAAGCCAGATTTTCGAGCCTGTTTCTTGGACAATCGAAAAAAAAGTAACCGGAAAAAACACGGCAGACATTATCGTCAAAGCAACTCTTGACAAAGGATGGCATCTTTACGGATTAAATATTCCGCCCGATGGACCGAGACCCACCAAAATCACATTTACCGCGCTTGAAAATGCCAAAAAAGAAGGTGGAATTCAGGCAAAATCCAAGCTAATAGAAGCTTTCGATCCCAATTTCAACATGACATTGAATTGGTACGCGAATGAAGCAATTTTTATTCAGAAAGTATCCGGAACTGACCCGAACAGCATTTATGCCAAAGTTGCGGTCAACTTTATGGTCTGCGACGACGAACGCTGTCTTCCCCCGTCGGAAGAAGAGTTGGAAGTGGGTACAGCCGGCGCTAAACCGACCGGCAATGTCGCTACTGCTGACATAGAAACGAATGCGAACACAAATACACTCGCCATACCACCGATTGCCGACGCAGTGGATTCTCTTGCCGGTGCGGATTCTATCATAGCAGTCTCCGCATTTACAGCTTCGGACTCCGCAAAGATAGCAAAATTATGGACTCCCGTAATAAGCGAACTACGCTCGTTTGGTGCAAATCAGGGTACCGCCAATCGGTCATTAATTTGGATTTTCATCATGGGATTCTTAGGCGGACTGGTCGCACTATTCACACCCTGTGTTTGGCCCATCATTCCGATGACTGTAAGCTTTTTCCTGAAACGAAACAAAGATAAAACGAAAGGACGGCGCGACGCCATTTTCTACGGATTGGCAATTATCGTCATCTACGTTACTCTCGGACTACTCATAACGGCTATTTTCGGAGCGAGTGCACTGAATAGTCTGGCAACCAATGCCGTTTTCAATCTTATATTTTTCGCTTTACTCGTCGTTTTCGCGATTTCGTTTTTGGGAGTATTCGAAATTACACTACCATCGTCTTGGTCAAATAAGATGGATGCCAAAGCCGACTCTACAAGCGGTATCGTGAGTATTCTCTTCATGGCATTCACGTTGGTTTTGGTCTCTTTTTCCTGTACCGGTCCCATCATCGGAACACTCCTGGTAGAAGTTTCCACAGCGGGGTCATTTTTGGGACCTGCCATTGGGATGCTCGGTTTTGCCGTAGCCTTGGCATTACCGTTTAGCTTCTTCGCCTTCTTCCCATCGTTGCTCAAAAGTATGCCCAAATCCGGTGGATGGATGAACAAAGTAAAAGTGGTATTGGCATTTCTCGAACTTGCTTTGGCACTTAAGTTCTTATCTGTCGCCGACTTAGCTTACGGATGGCATCTGTTGGATCGCGAGACTTTCCTTGCCTTATGGATTGTAATTTTCGCACTACTCGGTTTTTATTTGCTGGGAAAAATCAGATTTTCGCACGATTCCGAGACCAAGCACACGTCTGTATCGGGCTTATTCATGGGACTTGTATCGTTGGCGTTCGCTGTTTATATGATTCCGGGACTATGGGGCGCGCCACTGAAAGCCATCAGTGCTTTTGCACCGCCACTCTACACACAGGACTTTAATCTTTACGACAACGAAGTGCATCCAAAATTCAAAGAATATGAACTTGGGATGCAATATGCCGCTCAGCAAGGAAAACCCGTCATCATCGACTTTACCGGATTTGGATGTGTGAATTGCCGGAAAATGGAAGCTTCTGTGTGGACAGACCCTCGCGTGGCGGATAGACTGAATAATGAATTTGTACTGATTTCGCTCTACGTGGATGATAAGCAACCACTTGAAAAACCTTATGAAGTGGAAGAAAACGGAAAAATAAGAAAAATAAGAACCATAGGCGACAAATGGAGTTATCTGCAAAGACATAAGTTTGGTGCTAACGCGCAGCCATTTTATGTGATGCTTGACGCGGATGCAAAACCGATGACAAAATTCTTAGAGTTCCAAGAAAAACCGTCCGATTTTTTGAAATGGTTAGATAGTGGTGTTACAAAAATAGTTAAATAGAAAACCATTTACGGTAATTTAATCGCATTTACTCGCAAGGGTTATTTTATAGTATCTGCCAAAATGTCCCAATTCATGTCAAAAAATTGAATAGGGGTGCTTTGGCAGATTTTTTGACAGGATAGAGATACTTTACAAATTGAAAAAATAGAAACTTATATATAGACATGACAAATAAGAAGCAGGTTGCCGATAAGGATGGCATTGACGAAAAAACAACATTAGGCGATATTGATATGGAGATTTTAACCGATAATGCGGATGCTGAAGAAGAGTCTGATCCGGAGGCGGAGTTCGCGTCAAGTAAAGAGATTGAAGATTTGCAAGAAAAATACGAAGATTTGAATGATAAAAATCTCCGTTTGATGGCTGAATTTGACAATTACCGCAAGCGCACACTAAAAGAAAAAAGTGATATTATCAAAAATGCCGGAGAACGCATTTTTACGGATATGTTACCGCTCGTTGATGATTTCGAACGCGCAATGCAGGCTATGGAAACTTCAGAAGATGTGGTGTCTGTAAAAGAAGGCGTAGAACTGATATACAACAAATTCATCACATTCTTAAGCACGAACGGAGTAAAGCCTATTCCCACGGAAGATGAAGTGTTTGACGTGGATGTACACGAAGCTGTTACCACGTTTCCGGCACCATCGGAAGAACAAAAAGGAAAAATCATCGAATGCCTTTCTAAAGGCTATACACTGAACGATAAAGTAATCCGTTTTCCGAAGGTAGTCGTAGGAGAATAATAAAATTGTTAAAAGCGTACAAATCTTAAAAAAAATAATGTAGCAGTTGCTGAAAAGAGTAACTGCTATTTGGGTTTAATTAGTTATGAGCAAGAGAGACTATTACGAAGTATTGGAAGTAACCAAAACAGCTTCGGTTGAAGAAGTAAAAAAGGCGTATCGTAAGAAAGCTATTCAATTCCATCCTGATAAGAATCCCGGCGACAAAACCGCTGAAGAAAAATTCAAGGAAGCGGCTGAAGCCTATGAAGTATTGAGCGATGCCAACAAACGAAGCCGTTATGATCAGTTTGGACATGCGGGAGTAGGCAGTAGTGCTTCCGGCGGATTCGGCGGTGGCGGGATGAGCATGGAAGACATCTTCTCTTCCTTTGGCGATATCTTTGGCGGACATTTTGGCGGATTTGGTGGCTTCGGCGGGTTTGGCGGTTCTCAGCGTGGTGGACAACGAGTGAGAAGAGGCTCCGATTTGCGTGTTAAGGTCAGATTAAACCTACATGAAATAGCGAACGGTGTCGAGAAAAAGATAAAAGTAAAGAAACAAGTCTCATGCCAGCACTGCAACGGGACAGGCGCGGAAGCAGGTTCCGGTGTAACGACTTGTTCAACCTGTAACGGTAGCGGTCGAGTTACACGCGTTCAGCAGACCATTCTCGGACAAATGCAAACGGCTTCCGAATGCCCGACTTGTCAGGGAGAAGGGAAAATTATCAAAGACAAATGTAAGCATTGTGGCGGAGATGGGATTGTAAAACAAGACGAAGTTATTACCATCAACATCCCGGCAGGCGTAATGGAAGGAATGCAACTCTCCGTAAGCGGAAAAGGAAACGCGGCTCGTCGGGGTGGTGTTGATGGAGACTTGTTAGTCGTAATCGAAGAAGAAAAGCATCCGGAATTGATTCGAGACGAAAACGATTTGATTTACAACGTATTATTGTCTGTCCCAACCGTAGCAATCGGCGGTTCGGTGGAAGTGCCTACCGTGGATGGAAAAGTGAAAGTAAATATCCCTGCCGGAACACAGCCGGGCAAAGTCTTACGCTTGCGGGGGAAAGGATTGCCAAGCGTAAACAGCTACGGGAAAGGCGATTTGCTGGTCAATATAGGCGTCTTTATCCCCCAAAATCTATCCGGCGAAGAGAAAAAATCGTTGGAGAAATTGGAACAGTCAAAAAATTTCCAACCGGACAGCGAGGCTTCCAAAGGATTTTTCTCCCACTTCAGGAATTTATTTGAATAATAAAACTTATCTTTGCTTGTATGTAAGATAACAGAGTGGAACGTTTGTTTCACATATCTAACGTTAGTGGCTTGAAGTAAAAAAATCCGGATATGTTACCCTATATTATAGCTTTCAACCAGGATATAATTCGCCGAATATGAAAATATGGTACTGTAAGAAAGCAGATGAAAATATTGCTTCTCTTATATCCATGAAATATTCTGGAGGATTAACAATAACTGTTGGAGCTGAAAGTTCATTTAGGAAAAATGCTACAAAATATTTTAATGACTATCCGGAATTAGTGGAAAAAATAGAGTCTAAAGAATTAACATTTGAAGATTTAAGTTCCATTGTTGATTATTATAATAAATGGAAACAAAATAATTAACACAAGGTAAATCACAAGCGATAACACACGTTGCCGCATTGGCGATGAAATCGGTACTCATCATATCGGCTTTTCGCTCGTTCCTTTCAGTCATTCCGACAGAAGAATTCACGCAAAACTACCATTTCAGGTAGTCCTTAACGTTAGGACAAATACAGAAACGACCGCATAAATGGATAATATATCGATAAATAATAGATATTTCAATATTTTAGCTTATCTTTGATTGAATAATTTATGGATAACAAATGGATAAATTCAAAAATAAACTAAGCTTTGATTTTAATACTAACCAGCAAATCTTAAAATTGATAAGCTTCATCGACTCTTTCAAAGGAAAATGGAATATAGTTGAACAACGTGAAAACGTCTACTTAAAAGAACTAAGAAAAATTGCCACGATTGAATCTATCGGTTCTTCCACCCGAATTGAAGGGGCGCAATTGACAAACGAAGAGATAAAGCAACTTCTTGACAATATGGAAATTACCAAACTCAAAACAAGAGACCAGCAAGAAGTAATTGGTTATTATGATGTTCTTGAGATTATCTATGAAAGCTATTCCGAGATTTCTATTTCAAAAAGTTATATTCAACAATTGCATCAAAGACTATTAAAATATAGTACTAAAGATGACAGACATCGGGGAAACTATAAAAACTTATCCAATAAAGTTGTGGCAAATTATCCCGATGGTACTCAAAAAATAATTTTCAATACAACTGAGCCACATTTGGTAGACAGTGAAATGACCGATTTAATTGATTGGACAAATGAACAATTAGAAATAAACGAAATTCACCCATTAGTAATTATTGCATTATTTATTTACGAGTTCCTTTCAATTCATCCATTTCAAGATGGCAACGGAAGATTATCAAGATTATTGACAATCTTACTCTTGCTCAAAAGTGATTATCAATTTATCCAATACGTTTCGTTTGAGAATTTGATAGAACAAAAGAAAAAGGCTTATTACGAAGCCTTAATGGATGGACAAAAGGATAGATACAATGACGCTGAGCGAATAAACAGTTGGATTCTGTTTTTTCTATCTTCATTAGAGACCTTAATAGAGAGACTTGAACAAAAATACGATGTATTCAAATCAAAAGGCGGATATTTAAACGACAGGCAGAAGATGATAAAATCATTTATTGAAAAAAATCAGCCTATAAAAATCAGCAATTTATCAAAAGCATTTACCGAAATTACAATTCATACATTAAAAAAGGATTTGCAATATTTGAAAACAGAGCAGATTATTGATTCGATTGGAAAAAATAAAGGAACAATTTACATAATAAAAGAAAAATAAAGTATTTGCCCTAACACGCGGTATCGTTAGTAAGGGTTTCTGGGGTTTTCGGAGCGTAATAATCCGCTCCAACTTATGCAGTAACTCGACAGGTAAAAATTCCGCAATCCCTTGCTAACGATACCGCCGACCGTTGCCGTCTGTATTTTCATACGTAAAAAAACAAAACGATAAACAAAATGAATAAATTTGAAGAACTTTTTAAGCTGTACAACTGTGATTCGTTGACGGACGAACAAGTGGCACTTGGTGTCGAAAAAATAATTTCAGCCCATTTCGCTGAAAACAACAACGAGGAAGTGTATAAAAAATGCGTCAGTCTAATTGATTTGACTTCTTTGAAAGAAACCGACACGGAAGAAGAAATCAGACTGATGGTGCAAAAAGTGAACGACTTTGAAGAAAAATTTCCCGATATACCCAACGTCGGAGCTATTTGCGTTTATCCGTCAATGGTTTCAACCGTAAAAAATACACTTACCGAACCCATCGGGATAACATCCGTTGCCGCCGGATTTCCCGCGTCACAGACTTTCATCGAAGTAAAAGTCGCTGAGACGGCGATGTGTGTCATGGAAGGCGCGACAGAGATTGACGTTGTAATTTCCGTTGGAAAATTCCTTGAAGGAAAATACGAAGAAGTGTATGAAGAACTGACGGAAATCAAGTCATCTTGCCGAAATACTCATCTGAAAGTAATTTTAGAAACAGGAGCACTTAAAACGGCATCCAATATTAAAAAAGCATCTTTGCTGGCGATGCAGGCGGGTGCCGATTTTATCAAAACGTCAACGGGAAAGATACCGGTAGCCGCCACACCCGAAGCAACGTACATCATGTGTTCAGCCATCAAAGAATGGAACGACAAAACCGGTACGAAAGTTGGCTATAAACCTGCCGGTGGCATCGTTACGACCGAAGACGCGGTAAAACATTATACGCTCGTCAAAGAAATACTCGGAAACGATTGGTTAACGAACGAAAGACTCCGATTTGGAGCCAGCCGATTGGCAAACAACCTACTTTCAAGTATTCGAAAAGAGACTGTTTCGTACTTCTAAATACGTGTTTTAGACTATAGTGGGTGTTCGTATTTTCGGGTGCCCCTTTTTTATCTCCTTTTTATTCCGCTTTTTTTCCGATATTTGTAGTCTCAAATCCTATTCAAGGATAAATGACGCTTTATTCTCATCCAATACCCAATGAATATATTTGACCTTCTCATTTTCATTCCCATAGCACTCGGGCTTATATTCGGACTTTTCAAAGGATTTGTCAAGGAAGTTGTTTCGTTACTTGCGATTGTGTTGGCTATTATCGCGGCAGAATTTATGAGTGGTAAAATATCTCCTTTAGTCGGCGAATGGTTCAATCTTTCCGGTAAAATGGCAACTACCGTTTCATATACGTTGATTTTTGTCTTGACTGTCTTTTTGGCTTTTTTGATTTCAAACGTAACGAATCGTGTAATCAAAAGTATTAGCATGGGATGGCTCAATTCATTGCTGGGAGGCGTTTTTGGGGCGTTGAAATTTGCAATCGTCATTAGTGTATTGATGAATGTTTTTGACGCGTTGGATTCAAAATTCAAGTTTGCGGATTCGGAGAAGAAAGAAGCTTCTATTGGTTACTATCCGATTTTAAAATTGGCTCCTACACTTTGGCAAGAAGCCCGAAAAACGTATCAAGAGAATAAGGATAGTTCATTGGAAACGGATGAAAAAAATCCCAATGATTCTGAAGATTATGAAAAGGAATTCAATCCGACGATTATCTAATTCCAATTTATTGCCCAATTTTTCCGGCAAACGCGTGGAATGTGGCTGTGATGAAGCCGGGCGCGGCTGTTTGGCCGGTCCGGTAGTTGCCGCCGCTGTAATTCTACCTCCTGATTTTTCGTGTATCGAGCTGGACGACTCAAAAAAACTAACCGAAAATCAAAGAAATTTATTAAGGAAAATTGTTGAAGAACAGGCGGTTGCTTGGCATGTCGCACGCGTAGATGCAAAGGAGATTGACGAAATGAATATCCTGAACGCTTCAATATTGGCGATGCACAAGGCTATTGATGGGCTCAATATAAAGCCGGAATTTATCATCGTCGATGGAAATAAATTCAAAACTTACCAAGACATTCCACACCAAACCATCGTGAAAGGAGACGGAAAATACTTGTCCATAGCCGCAGCGTCGGTTCTGGCAAAGACACACCGAGACGAAATGATGCAAAAATTACACGATGAATACCCCCAATACGGATGGAATAAAAATAAGGCTTACCCCACCCCAAAACATCGAAAAGCAATCGCGGAATTAGGTGTAACTCCCTATCACCGGATGAGTTACCGACTTCTCTAAAGAACGAAAGATCTCATTGTAACATAAGCGTCCGTACACGAGTTAATATTACCGGACGCTAAAAGAATCGATACGAGAATCCCACGCTCAATAGTTCTTTAAACTGAATTTGGGCTTTCTCTCCACCTTTCAAGATGACCGTATTGTCGTATCTGGGATTTAGCAGAAAGCGCGCAGATAGAAAACGATTGATGGAAAAATTGTTGACAATCTCCCAATCAGCTTCAATTTTCTTGTAATCGGTATAGAATTTAAAACGAGATGTAATATTCCAATTTAACATCGGATCATAATTCAACTGAGCCTCTAATGAGCTACCAAGCTGTTTGAGTTGCTTGTGTCCCTTTTCGATACCGAAAGCGTTCGGGTTAATATTCGTTGTATCATTCAGATAAATGTATTTAAATGAAACCGGAGCGAGCATGAGTGAAAATAATTTCTTATACTTATAATCTAATCCGATACCAAGATTCGCTCTAACCGGAGTCAATAGCTTTGCTTTCAGATCCATAGAGTTAATTCCTTTGTAGTTGTTGAATAGCGTGGTAGAAATCTCCCCCGAAATGGAATAATAAAAATTACCGCTGGCTTTCACTCCAAACTTCGTTAAATACCTGAGCAAATCGTCGTTTACGCTCATCTTTCGCAAGGTATCTCCATCTACCGTATTCAATCCCGATCGCCATTCAATTTTATTGGTCCATTGCATGTTTTTCCGATTGTCGTAATTAAATTCGGCAATGAAATTATTCAAAAATGCCAGATTACTATTTCCTCCCTGATACCAATTTTGCGAAACATAGTTTTGGGTAAACTGCAACATCATATTTGCTCGCGACTGCCAGTAAACCGGTTTCACTTTTTCGTATTCTATCTTCGTAGAATTCAAGACAATTTTATCGTCGTGAATTTCTAACTTTTCGAGTCTTTTTCGGCTAATCGGTCGCGACATAAAGGTCGTCAAACTGGGTAAACGATCGAGTGTATTTGAGTACAAATCCATCGCGTTGTTCGCGATATACGTTCTGGTTTTGTTGCGAAGATCGGCAACCTGATTTTCCGCAGACATATTTTGTGTCGTGTCAATGACAAACAGGCTTTTATTAACCGGATAAAGTAGTTCTCTGAAATGCAAATCCCCGTTCCAAACTTCGTGGATGTCTCTTCCTGTGTAAATTAAAGGAAGAACAAGAGAATTTGATCGATACATCAAATAATCAGTCCTTGAAATCGGTAGTTTTATCAACGAATCGGTGTGCAATCGTAGTATGGCGGAATCAGCAAAAACAATCGTATCCGGAAACGACGATTGAAAAATGGTATATTGATATTTTGGAATAGTATCTTGAATTGTATATTTAAGATTATGAGAATCTAAAATATTTTCTATTCTGACGCTTCTGGAGATACTGTCATGCTGATTGTCGGTCTGCCCGGAAACTGACGTAGGAGTTATGTACCATAAAATAGTGAAAAGAAGAATTAATATACCGGCTGATAATCTCATATCATCTAAACTTTAAAAAATCTTCTGTGTCCTGAAAAAGCAGCATCAGAGATTTTTTTTTAACAACAAATAAAATGCAAATTTACAAAGATAATTTTCACTTACCGCACATACTTCTAAAAAACACAAAACAAGACCTCTGTAAACGCAGTGTCTTTGTTTGTAATCTGTACAGCAGGTGTCAATATTCCCCTATTTGTTCAACGGGGTTTGCCCCAACCAATTTAAAAAATACCTATCACGATTGCAATCGGTCTTGATTTACACAAAAATACAATATTTTGTGGAATACACAATGGACAAAAGTGTGGTACAGTCAGAGAATTTACCACTACGATGTGCGATATTCGCTCTATGAGAAGCTCGCTTCTTGGGTTAAAGGCTCGTAAAGAGTGGCTATGGAATGAGTCGGACAATACGGGATGACGGCTGGGTAAGACTATACTCAAGAAATATCTAAAGTAGCGGAAAATACGAAAGCTCTGGCAAAACCAATGGAGACAAATGTCTGAAAACCATTTCGGTGCAAGTAGCATGAGCAGTATCAAGAACAAGGAACGGTTACGCCATAGGAGAAAGTTATCAAATAACCCTAATTTTTGGGAATTAGTTTTCAACAACCCGGTTTCAGATAGAAAAAAAGTAGTAGTTTTGTGCAAATTAAATTTACAAAACAGATGAATTTTAGCGCGTGGATACTCAAGATTTTTCGATGGACACCTGTTTACACCGTGCTTGAGCCGCCAAAAAGCGTTATTTGTGTAGCGCCACATACCAGTAACTGGGATTTTATCATAGGAAAGTTATTCGCTTGGTCAGTAGGTCTGAATGCCGGTTTTTTAATGAAAAAGTCGTGGTTTGTTTTTCCGATAGGTTATGTTTTCAAAGCGATGGGCGGTGTCCCGATTGATCGCTCGAAGAAAAGCTCGGTTGTTCAACAGATGATCGAAGCATTTAACTGCAACGAGAGACTGCATCTCGCTGTTACACCGGAAGGTACCCGGAGAAGAAACGAAAATTGGAAACTCGGATTTTACTACATCGCACTCGGTGCAAAAGTTCCTATTCAACTGGCATACATTGATTTTAAAAGGAAACAGATGGGTATTCGCGAAGTCTATTATCCTACGGGGAACGAATCGGAAGATTTAAAGTATATCTATGATTTTTATCGGAAAAATGGTGTTCCGAAGAAGAAAGAAAATTTTGCCGTACCAACCAATTAAAATTTGATGTATCGTATCAGTAAGTGCAACAATACTCTGTACTGTCGAAGCTTCAAAACGATAGGGTACTAACCTCAATCATCCTATGCGAATTTCTTTACTACAAACCGACATCGCTTGGGCGGACAAGTCTGCTAACCTGCAAAATACCGAGAAAATCATAAAAAATTTGAGTGGTTTATCAGACCTGATTGTTTTGCCGGAAATGTTTACGACCGGATTTTGCACAGATCGATTGGATCTGGCTGAAACCATGCAGGGTAATACGGTACAGTCGCTTCGTCAATGGGCAAAGGAATATCAATTGGCGATCACGGGAAGTTTCATCGCGACAGAAGGCGACAAAATTTTTAACCGCGCTTTTTTCGTTTTCCCCAATGGGGATATCCGGAAGGCAGACAAACGACATCTTTTCTCACCGGGTGGCGAAGACAAAATTTTCTCTTCGGGAAACGATCGGCTGATAGTGAACTATCGGGGACTTAATGTCTGTGTGTTGGTTTGTTACGATATTCGCTTTCCGGTCTGGTCGAGAAATAGAAACAACGAATACGATTTGTTGGTTTATACCGCCAATTTTCCACATGTACGGATGGAAGCTTGGGATGTATTACTTCCCGCACGGGCTATTGAAAATCAGGCGTATGTATGTGGTGTGAATCGGGTAGGGGCGGATGGGAGAAACATCGCCTATTCCGGTCATTCCATACTGCTGGATTATCAAGGAAAATGCTTGCTCGATTTTTCCGAATACGAATCGGGTGTCAAAACCATTCAAATAGCCAAAGAGCCGTTGGATGATTTTCGACGAAAGTATGCTTTCTGGAGAGACGCGGACGAGTTTGAATTGAAATGAGCTTCGACTCCCCATTGAAAATTTACGACTGAATATGAAAAGATGAATTGACCGAATATCAGTTTTCGGCACTTTTGCTTTTCGTTCCTTTACTACCCATCATAAACACGATAATAAGCATCATTCCGAAGGCAAAAACGGCTCCCGTCCAGAATGAAGCCTGCAGACCACCCGCGGCATACCCCAATCCGACAATTACCGGACCAAGTGTTTGTCCACCACGAAGCATCATTGAGTTCAAGGACATAAATGCGGCTCTTTCGCCGGTTGCCGCGTAACCGACCAGCATATTTTGCACCATAGGGAGCGTGATGCCATGCGCTGCTCCGAATATTATGAGTGCCGCGATAAGTATCCAATAGTCATTGGCATAAGCTAATAGAGCCGAAGCCGCGAAGTAGCCCAAACTACCTAATATTAATTGTCGTTTTTGTCCGAGTGCTTCCTGAATACGGGCGAGTTGCGTGCTGACGACAGCCGTACTGATCGACATCAGCGACATCATCAGTCCGATGTGCAGTGAATTTGCCATCAACCGTTCTTCCATCATCAAGGGAAAATAGGTCAGGTAAGCACCATAAAGAATGATAAATACGATAATATTTACCGATAGCAGTGCCCATACTTTTCGCTGGTTAATGGTTTTCCACAAATTGCCAAAGTACAATTTTAAGGATGATTTTTGCTGAATTTTGGGGCTGTCAAGCGAGTCTAAAGCCCAAATAGCAACGGGGACAGCCAGAATGGGAAGCAGAAAAATGTACTGCCATCCCCAATGGGCAATAATACCTCCCAATGCGGGATAAGATGCTGTACCAATACTTTGTACACCGGCGTTGTATCCCATTGCCGAAACGCGTTGCTTCCCTTCAAACAGATCGCCGATGAGCGTGGTGTTGATGCTTGACAGCGAGCTGGCTCCAATGCCCTGTACAAACCGTAAAACCAGTAGCCAATAAAAATCTTTGGTAAACATACACGCAAAACCGGCAAGTCCGAAGAGCAACAGCGAAGGGATCAGAACGATTTTACGTCCATAGCGGTCAGCCAAAATGCCGGTAAAAGGGGTTAGAAATATTCCCGGTAGGGTAAAAGCTACAATTAATCCGCCGACTTGGTGCGGTTTAATCTCGAAATATCGGATTATTTCGGGAAAAGCGGGAGTGATACTGGCAACGCCCATGACGGCAAATAGCGTAACGGAGAAAATAATGTACAGGTTTTTATTCGGTTTCATTTCACAATCAATTAATATATGCGATTTTTTCCTTTTGTCAGAAGGTTATCTCTTGGTTGTTTTTAAGTCGGCGGTTTTGGCTATTCTGAAAAATAAAAATAGACAAATCAGGCTAAATATTACAACAACGTATCCGGCTTTGTCAAAGTTCAGCAAAGGACCGGTTTTGGTAGTCTGAACGATGATAAATCCCGAAAGAAGTGCTCCCAAACCATTGGCGATTTGTTGAAAAGCCGCGCAAAGACTCAAATAAGCCCCCCTGTCTTTTGGCTCGGGAATTACTGTGTTTAGTGTCATTGTGGGAATGAGCCTGCCGTTGGTGCCGGTAAACATAAAAATATTGATAAGGATAATGACCCAAACCGGAACCGGCGTCAAACGGGTGTAAATCAACGTCATTATTACCGTGACGAGCGTTCCCGCGAAAAAGACGGATTTTAATGGAAAGGTGTCACTCAGTTTCCCGATAAAAATCATAAGAAAAACGCCGGCAATTCCGGTAAACATGTAAACGATAGATAACTCAACCGTCGTTATGCGAATGTTGTTGATTAAAAAGGGGGCACCAAAAGGCATCAACATAGCTCCGCCCATCGTTACCAGTGTAAGGAGCAGATAGCCGGGTAAATACCTCGAATCGGCAACAACATTTTTCAGATTCCTGAAAATATTTGTCTTTTCGGTCTGTAGTTGCAAATGCTCGTTTATGGGTCTCATTTTCAGGGCAACTACGATTCCTACTATCATTCCCAAACCGGCTATCCCGACAAAAACCGAATTCCATCCCCATTTGTTGGCAAGCATCAGTCCCAGAGGGATGCCTAAGATTTGGCTGACTGAAAACGCCATTTGTATGTAGCTCATGACACGTCCGCGTAGATTAATCACAAACAAATCGGCTACAATGGACAACAATATGGCATTGATTACGCCACCGAATACGCCCGAAACGATTCGCGCGATCAACAAAAGGGAATAATTACGCGCCAACGAGCAAAGTAAAATCCCCACCAAGAAACCGGCAAAGAAAAACAACAGGAATTTCTTTCTGTCAAATTTGTCGGCAACGGCAGCGGCAACAATACCCGAAATGCCGGCACCAAAAGCATAGCTTGATACCAGAACGCCATATTGAGAAGTGTCGATATTCAGGCTTTTCATTAAAATATCACCAATGGGAGCGATAATAGCAAAACCTATAACGACCACGAACTGTAGCAGTGTTAATATGATTACAACAAAAATCTGATAACCGGAAAATTTATTTTTGGTATCTTCCTTTAACGTCTTATCCATTTTTTACATTGATAATTTCCTGCAAAATTACTTCAAAGCAACGGTTTCTCGAAGGTCGAATGTGCGGTAAAAATGTTCTGTTTTACGGATAAATTTAATCGGTCAGTTCGCGGTACTGTTTGGGATTCATTCCTACTTCACGTTTGAAAAATTTACCGAAAAACGAAGGATTTGGAAAATTCAGGTAATCGGCAACCTGAGCAATCGATATTTCTCTGTTTTGCAATAGTATTTTGGCTTCTAAACAGACCATTTCGTTGATCATTTTTCCGGCTGTTTTGCCACATTGTTCTTTTAGGGTTTGAGACAAATGTTTTGACGTGATACTCAGTTTTTGCGCATAAAAACCGATTTTTCTTTCCCGAATAAAATTTTCGGTAAGCAATGTGCCGAATTTTTCGGATAGCATAGATTTTCGAGTAATTTCTTTTTTCTCTAAATCGGCTTTTATGATCTGGTCGGCTTCTAACAGTATTATTCGAGTTATGTGCCTGACAACAGGATCTTTATTTGCATCCGTCGATGTCATTTTTTCTTCCAGAAATGAATATAAATTCTTTAGCTTGTCAAAGTTTTCGACAGATAGTCGCGTTAAATTATTGCGGGTGGAGATATATACGGATAGTTTTCTCAAAAACAGACCGTCAGCTAGTTCCGATAAAATAAAGTCTTCTTTGAAAAACAGAACAGTCCCGACAATTGGCGGTTCGATGAGTTCCCATTGGCGAATTTGATCCGGAGCAATTGCCACCAAGGCAGGAGCAGTCGCTGTTCTCGTCTCAACTCCCGTGGTTAATTTGATCTTGCCGCTTAGTATCAAGGAGATACTGTACATGTCTGACCGATGTGGCTTTTCGTATAGCGTTGAAGATGGAGTTTGCGGTTTAAATACAAAACTATTTTCTATTTTTAATAGTCCGTTTTTTTTTGCCATACTCGCCAAGTCAAATCTTTTTATCTCAATCATCGTATTCATTTTTTATAGTCGAGCGTGTAGTCTGTCGGATTATTATTGTTTTCGGATGTGCTTTAAAAAAAGAAGCTGTCTTAAAAAGATCAGCTTCTTTTTTTTATCAAGATGGTTTGTACTATTTAAATATTTTGTTTCGTTTTAATTTATTTAAAACCAACCTATTTGTCAAGTACTTATCCATTTCTGTTATCCGTTTTTCTCTAAAATTCGTTGAGCTACTTCTAAAATCTTGGTATCATCCAATTGTACAATGCCTCCGTTTGGTCCCGGTTCAATATGCAGTCCTACGCTTTTCCCTTCTTTGTAATCGGTGCCGCCAAAATAGTTTTTTACTGTTTCTTTTTCCAGACCAAGTTCAGTCGCGATCTTGGCCATACTTCCGCTTGGGAGCGAATCTTTTATTTTTCGCAACTCGTTGAATGTTATTGTTTTTGTCATAACAAAAATAATTAATATGGTTAATGAATTTAAGCCTTGTTTTAAGGCAATAAACATACTACATAAATCTCGTAAATGCAAACAAAAAATATCAAAAAAACTAAATATTTCTCAAATAAACATTAAATGGTTTCTGTTTTCGAGAGATTTCGTTTGTTGAAGCTAAGCGGTATATTCGTTGTAAAATTCGACAATCGTTTCAATTCCTTTTTCATAAAGTTCAATCGGAAAATTTTCATTGGGTGAATGTATGGCGTTGGATTCCAGTCCAAATCCCATCAAGATGGGTTTGACACCCAAAACTTTTTCAAAAACCGGGATTACGCCGATGCTTCCTCCGCGGCGTACCGGAATAGGTTTTTTCCCAAATGCTTTTTCATACGCTTTTTCTGCCGCGCGATATTCCTTCGAATCAATCGGACACACGTAACTCTCGGCTCCATGCAGTCGTTTTACTTGAATTTCAACGTGCTTTGGAGCTGTTTTTTTAAGGTGTTTCTCCACGAGTGGAGCAATTTTATCGTATTTTTGATTTGGAACTAACCGGGTAGAAAGTTTGGCAAAGGCTTTTGACGGCAGTACCGTTTTACTCCCTTCGCCTTGATAGCCTCCCCATATACCACAAATATCCAGTGTAGGACGAATTCCGGTACGTTCAATTGTGGTATATCCTTTTTCGCCAAATACGTGCTTAACGGCTAAATCATTTTTATATTCATCTTCGTCAAAAGGAATTTGAGCAATTAAATCACGTTCCTTGGCGGATACCTTTTCTACGTCATCATAAAAATGGGGTATTGTGATTTTTCCGTCTTCATCAATCAGTTGCGCTAATATTTTAGATAATTCAATGATTGGATTTGCCACGGCTCCGCCAAATATTCCCGAATGCAGGTCGCGGTTAGCTCCGGTTACTTCAATTTCCCAGTAAGCCAAACCGCGAAGTCCCGTAGTAATACTTGGTTTTTCAGCACCGAGCATACTGGTGTCGGATACTAAAATGGTATCGCATTTCAGCATTTCTTTATTTCTCTTACAAAAATCTTCAAGACTTGGGGAGCCGATTTCTTCTTCACCCTCCAGAATGAATTTTACATTGCAATTCAACTGATCGGTTTTGACTAAATATTCGAAAGCCTTCAAATGGAGAATCGATTGTCCTTTGTCGTCATCAGCGCCACGAGCGAAAACTTTTCCGTCCCGAATTGCAGGCTCAAACGGCGGGGTTACCCATAATTCAAGTGGTTCTGCCGGCATTACGTCATAATGTCCATAAACCATAACGGTTGGGAGCTTTGAGTCAATCATCTTAGTGGCGAATACAACCGGATTTCCTTTCGTTGGAAGAATCTCGGCAGTATCAACTCCTGCATGCAGCAAAAGTTTTTTCCACTGCAGAGCGCATTTTTGTATTTCATCTTTTTTGTCCGAGTGAGAGCTTATACTGCGAATCCGGATTAAACTAAATAAATCTTCAAAAAAAGAAGGTTGATTTTCTTTGATGTAATTTTTTATATCCATAATACTTTTTTTTAAAAGTAAACGTTTAATTATCGGTTTTGGTATGTATATTGTTAAGCGAATTTTTGTTCATGAAACCATTTTGGATAGAAATAGAAGAATGTTTTAATTAGATTTGTCCAATAAATTGTATTCAAGTATCTTTGCCAAATTTTGTAGCGATTGATTTGTTTCCTATTTTACGTTACCATTCAGATAATTCTAGACTTTTATTAACAGATATGAGAAATAATTATTTTTTTGCTTTCACAATTCTGACTTTGTCGATAGTTAGTTGTACAACACAAAAAAAATTAAGTTACTTCAATGCGTTGAATGAGGTTGCAGCCGACTCCATCAATCAGAAATCGAAATTCTTTCACGAGGCAAATATAAAACCGGGCGATATGTTGGTAATTACTGTTACCGGTGAGGATCCAAAAACAGTCGGTATGTTTAATCAGCCCACCATTATGTATGCATCTCCCGGTACCGATCAACTTTATAGCTCCCAGAATATACAACCTTATACTGTAGAAGCGGACGGAAGTATCACTTTTCCTGTATTAGGCAAATTAAAATTGGAGGGACTAACCCGAACTAAAGCTATTGAGATGATTACCGTGAGATTGAAAGAATTTGTTCAAGACCCGATCGTTAATTTGAAATACCTTAATTTTAACGTTACTGTTTTAGGAGAAGTCCTCAGACCCGGGCAATATCCAATCTTAAATGAACGAACTTCTATTCTTGACGCGTTAGGTCTTGCCGGCGATATGACTCCTTACGGCAAAAGAGAAAATGTACTCATTACGAGAGAAAATGAAGGAAAACTCGAATTTGCGAGAATTAATTTGAATGACGTAGGCATTTTTAATTCTCCGTACTACTACCTCCAACAAAATGATGTTATTTATATAGAACCGAATCAGGTACGCTCTATTTCCTCTCAAAATATACCGTTGTTTCTCTCTTCGATATCTACTATTGCGACCTTAGTGACTCTGACTTATTCTATTGCTCAAGCGAATAGAAGCGCCAACACGAGTGGAAATTAATTAAACCAGTTAAATTGAATTAATAATACTTCCAATGGAAAATAATGATATAAAATTTAATCCAAATAACATAAGCGGAAATAAGGCCGATGACATTATCAATTTGAGGGAACTACTGGCAAAGTATTTTCGGAGGTGGTACTGGTTTGTTTTGACGGTAATTGTCGCGTTAGGTGTCGCGTTCGTTTATATACGAAGCCTCAATGTAAAATATCAGGTGCAAACCGTGATCTTATTACGTAATGATGAGTCCTCGCCAAATATCAGTCAAATGGCATTGATGGAAAATCTTGGTTTTATGGGTGTCTCGAAAGAAGTTGATGATGAAATTCAGGTAATAAGCTCAAAGAAAATTATTAAACAAGCCTTGGATTCTCTTAATTTATATACGGAATATTTCGTGAAAGATGGCTTGAAATATGTCGAAATGTATCCGGATATTCCCTTTAGATTGAATGTTACGGGAGATTATTTGGAAGCTCTGAAATATCCGATCGAATTTTATGTAAAAGAGCACAACGGCAACTACAAAGTAAACGTTAAAGCTCGAAAAAGATTTAATGTAAATATTAAAATAAATAATATTCAAGAGGCTTTTGAAACCCCTGCCGGAAAATTTAATTTTCTCGCAACATCACTTCCGGATAAAGACACCAAATACAAAATCGTACTACATCCGATGAAGAACCTTGTAGAGTCCTATGCCGGAAGAATGAGTGCCGGTACGGTAAACAAACAATCCAATGCAATCAAAGTCTCCATGGTAGATGCGAATACCGCCAAAGCAGAAGATTTTTTAAATAAAGTAGTAGAACTCTATAATCTGGATGCCATAACCGATAAAAATATTATTGCGACGAATACCGCCAATTTTATCAATGGTCGATTGGATATTATTACCAAAGAATTGTTCGAAGTCGAGTCCGATGTCGAGAATTACAAACGCTCAAATCAATTGACCGACTTATCTTCTGAGGCAACGCTTTACCTTGAAACGGCAAGCGCCTATGAAAAAAGATTAACTGAACTGGAAATTCAGCTTAATATGGTTAATTCCGTTGAGAATTATATCAAAAACAACAAAAATACGGGTGCGCTTATCCCATCTAATTTAATTACAGATGATCCATCATTAGCCCGCTCAGTTCAAGAGTATAATATCGCCGCCCTTGAACGGATGAAACTGGCTCAAACTGCCAGTGAAAAAAATCCGGCTTTAATTCAATTAGAACAACAAATTGCCGCGCTTCGTGAAAATGTTCTCGCGAGTGTCAATAGTGTAAAATCCGGTATTCAAATCGCACGGAACAATATTCTAAGACAAGACTCGCAGTTTTCATCTAAAATTAGCAACGTCCCTACTCAAGAACGACAATTTTTGGAAATAAAGCGTCAGCAAGAAATCAAACAAACGCTTTACCTGTTCTTGTCCCAGAAGCGAGAAGAAACAGCCCTGAACTTGGCAAGTACGGCTCCCGTTGCAAGAACCATCGATAGAGCTTATGCATCCTTGACGCCGGTTTCACCAAAGACAATGGTCATTTATTTGGTCGCACTGATGATCGGACTTTTAATACCATTTTTAGTTATCTATATCAAAGACCTTATAAACAATAAGATAGAAGACCAGAAGGAATTTCAGAATTTGATAAAAGCACCATATTTGGCAAGTATAGGTGCCACACGTGATGCTGAAAATGATGTTGTTGTAGTTAGCGAAGGAAAGGTTACTCCTATTGTAGAAATGTTCCGCTTGTTGCGTACGAATCTTCAATTCATTATTGGTCCCAAGAAATCGCCTGTAATCTTGATAACTTCAAGTATGAGTGGAGAGGGAAAATCATTTGTATCGATCAATTTAGCCATGACATTGGCTCTCATGAAGAAGAAAGTCATTTTAGTCGGTATGGATGTTCGAAGTCCTATGTTAGGAGAATATATGCATCTCACAAAACAAAATGGTGTGACCATATACTTATCTGACGAGTCAGTTACGCCGGAGGATGTAATTATTTCTTCAGGATATCATGAGTATATGGATGTACTTCCCGCGGGTCCGGTTCCGCCTAATCCGGCAGAATTGATACTGAGTCCCCGATTAGACGAATTAATTGAATACGTAAAGGAGAGATATGATTATGTCATCATGGATACAGCCCCCATAGGATTGGTGTCTGACACTTACATGTTGAATCGTTTTGCGGATAATTCGATTTATGTCGCGCGTCAAGACTACACCCCCAAAGATACGACAGATTTTATAAATGAAATATTTTATGAAAAAAGGTTGAATGGGATGGGCGTAATATTGAACGGCACGTCATCGGTATCTTCTTACGGCTATGCATATGGATATGGAGTGGGAACGAATAAAAAGAAAAAATACAAGCTCCCCAGAATCTCGTTCGATGAAAAGTTAAGAGAATACGTAAAACACTTGGAAGAAAAAAGGAAGAAAAAATAGACTATTTAACTTCTTTGAATGATAAACTAGTCCACTGTGTTTAGAGTAAGTACTCAATGGAGAACGACTAATTCAAGATATTTGTACTTCTGGAATTAGTACTATTTAAGCCCGAATAGAAGTAGTATAAAAGAATCCTTTTATACTGCTTTTTGTTTATAATTCGTCTATCTCCTTTCTGACGTATTATTTCCGTGTTCTTCCGGACGATTGTGCTTTTTCTTTCCTTCTACACGAAAACAATGTTTAAAAAGCAGATTGAAAGATGGTTGCATGTTCAAGTCCGAAGATGGTGGATGTGATTTTCATCCGATACGTCCATTGCAAATACGATTGTAAAAAACAAAAAATTCCTTTGAAGCACTTTTCTTCCTCTCCTCAAACAACGACAGTTCTTTAGATTACTCAAATCTCTATTAAATTTGATTACACCCCGTGATCTTATATCGCGGGGTCAAATGTTCGTACATATGCCTTCCTACTCAACCAATTATGTTTACAACTGGTAAGTCGTCGTCTCTATTCCGGTAAAAAAATCATTTTTTATCTTTTCATTGGTCTCAGTCGTTAGTTGAAACTATGCACTTTCAGTGCAAGACTTTCAGTTTCTACAAATTTTTCACTCAAGTATGATATTGTCATTGTCATTGTCATTGTTTTCGGGTTTTCTATGGTGTTCCAAATAATTTTGTACCATTTCGTCAGTAATGTTACCAGTACTCCAAACTCCGTATCCAATTGCCCAAAAATGTCGTCCCCGGTATTTTTTACTGATGTGAGGGAACTCTTCTTGTATTCTTCTTGAAGTTCTACCTTTTAGTTTTTTAACTAAATCACTTATGGATTTGCTTGGGAGATACTCAATATGAAGGTGTATGTGGTCTGAACTGACTACGCCTGAAAGAATTGTAACATCTTCAGTCATACAAATTTGTTTTATCAATGTTCTACATCTAACTTTAATATCTCCATCCAATACTTTATAACGATATTTTGTAACCCAAACAATATGAGCTGTAAGTCTTGAAATTGTGTTCCCATTAAATCGTTGTTTGTTTTCCATACTTCAAAAGTGCATATTTCCACACAGTAGAAAGAATTTCATTCTTTCTTTTCAACAAACCTATGGACTTCCAGTCCATAGTGGTTTAGTT
>JBKEBE010000138.1:0-13424 GCA_047973025.1 Paludibacteraceae bacterium | reverse complement strand
TGGAAAGCCAACGGGATGACCAAAGAGCAAATGGGTAAACCGATAATCGCTGTTGTAAATTCCTTTACACAGTTCGTTCCCGGACATACACACCTACATGATGTAGGACAGATGGTAAAAACGGAAATTGAAAAACTCGGCTGTTTTGCCGCGGAGTTCAATACCATAGCAATAGACGACGGCATTGCGATGGGACACGACGGAATGCTCTATTCGCTTCCATCACGCGATTTGATAGCCGATAGCGTAGAATATATGGTAAATGCGCACAAAGCGGATGCTATGGTCTGCATCAGTAATTGTGACAAAATCACTCCGGGTATGCTGATGGCAGCTATGCGCCTGAATATCCCTACCGTATTCGTTTCCGGCGGACCGATGGAAGCCGGCGAATTGGACGGGCAACATCTCGACTTGATTGATGCCATGGTGCAGTCAGCGGACGATAACATCTCTGATGAGCAAGTAAGCCGTGTTGAGAGTGCCGCGTGTCCGACCTGTGGTTCTTGCTCCGGCATGTTTACCGCTAATTCGATGAATTGCCTGAATGAAGCGATAGGATTAGCCTTACCGGGTAACGGAACTGTTGTAGCTACACATGCCAACCGTAAGCAACTTTTCATGGATGCATCCAGATTGATTGTTGAGAATGCGTACAAATACTACCGTGATGGCGATGCCAGCGTACTCCCACGCAATATAGCCACGCGCGATGCGTTTCTTAACGCCATGACGCTCGACATTGCCATGGGTGGCTCGACCAATACCGTTTTGCACATATTAGCCGTTGCTCACGAAGCAGAAGTGGATTTTACAATGGACGACATGGATGCGCTATCACGTAAAACGCCTTGCTTGTGCAAAGTTGCTCCGAACACTCAAAAATACCACATTCAGGACGTAAACAGAGCCGGCGGTATTCTCGGGATATTACAAGAATTAAACAACGGCGGTTTGCTCAATCCAAACGTGAATCGTGTAGATGGATTAACTTTGGAAGAAGCGATCGAAAAATATACTGTTACAAACGAAAAGTTAGATGCTGAAGCTGAGCGAATTTACAAAAGTGCTCCGGGGAACCGATTCAATTTGGTAATGGGTTCGCAAACATCAACGTACAAGACGCTTGATGCCGACCGAGAAAATGGCTGCATCCGAAGTATGGAACACGCTTATACGAAAGATGGCGGACTGGCTATTTTAAAAGGCAATATCGCGCAAGACGGTTGTGTGATAAAAACAGCCGGTGTGGATGAAAGTATTTGGCATTTTGAAGGGAAAGCGAAAGTATTCACTTCACAAGATACAGCTTGCAACGGGATTTTGAGAGGAGACGTAGCTGCCGGTGACGTGGTTGTAATTACGCACGAAGGACCCAAAGGCGGACCGGGAATGCAAGAGATGCTCTATCCTACTTCTTACATCAAAGCAAAACACCTTGGGAAAGAATGTGCCTTGATTACCGACGGACGATTCTCCGGAGGAACATCAGGACTTTCAATTGGACATATATCACCGGAAGCCGCGGCGGGTGGCAACATCGGGCTTTTACAAGATGGAGACCTTATCGAAATCGATATTCCCAATCGTACCATCAACGTAAAACTTTCCGATGAAGAATTGGCAAAACGCAGGGAAAAAGAACTCGCACGCGGCAGCGACGCTTTCAAACCGAAAGACCGAGACCGAAAGATTTCCAAAGCACTGAAAGCGTACGCAAGTATGGTAAGCTCCGCCGACCAAGGCGCAGTAAGAATGATATAGATCTTTAATCGATTCGTTTATAGGAAATAATTTCTTTGGTTTGAACCGGAAAAAGAAGTTTCATAAAAAAGTATTAATGTCAATAAAATCATTTAACAGTACTCATTTATTCGATTTCCAACACAAAGGTGGAGTGTGGGAAATGCCTGTTTTGCTTTTCTTGCTCGGACTACTTCTTTTTCTGCCCGGATTAGGTTCTGTACATTTGTTTGACTGGGACGAAATTAATTTTGCGGAATCGGCACGCGAAATGATTTTGACCGGCAACTATCTGGATGTGCAAATCAATTTTGAAACATTCTGGGAAAAACCACCCCTGTTTATCTGGATGCAGGCACTTTCCATGAAAATTTTTGGAATAAACGAATTTGCAGCCAGGTTTCCAAACGCAATTGCCGGAGCGCTCGTCTTACCCATTCTTTTTTTTATAGGCAGGCGGTTAAAAGATAATTTGTTTGGACTACTTTGGACAGGAATGTACGTTTGTTCATTGTTCCCTTTTTTCTTTTTCAAGTCCGGCATTATTGACCCTTGGTTCAATCTGTTTATTTTCTCCGGAATTTACTTCTTTATCCGATACACTTCGGCATCGAATAATGAAAGTCCGGCTCTGATGGCATTTTCGTCTGCCCTGATGCTCGGTTTGGCGGTACTCACAAAAGGGCCAGTGGGTTTTTTGATTTTCTTGTTGGCATTTGTCGCTTACCTGATTTTCAACAAATTCAAATTGAATTTCAAATGGCTTCACGTACTGGTTTTTGTCGCTACTTTCGCATTTGTCGGAGGTTTTTGGTTTATTCTTCAAATCGCTAACGGACATTGGACTGTCATTCAGGATTTTATCGTGTATCAAATCCGTCTCTTTCAAACGCAAGACGCGGGACACGGAGGCTTTTTCGGGTACCATTTTGTGATGATTCTCATCGGTGTTTTTCCTGCTTCTGTTATTGCTCTGCCTGTTTTTAGACGTTCGATATTGAAGGATGAAAATGATGAAAACGTAAAACACTTCTTCCGTTGGATGATGATATTATTCTGGGTAGTACTACTCCTTTTTACCATCGTAAAGACCAAAATCGTTCATTACGCGTCAATGACTTATTATCCGCTTACTTTTATGGGCGCATGGTATGCCTATAAATTGATAGCGGAAAAGAAAAAACTACCTTCTTTTGCTCGCGTTCTTGTATTGATTTTAGCAATCATATACGGTATCGTCCTTGTAGCCATTCCGTATATCGACCGCTTCAAACACCTAATCGTTCCGTATGTTCAAGACGAATTTGCCGTAGGAAATCTGCAAGCGACTTCCACGTGGTATGGTTTTGAACCGGTCATCGGCATCATACTCATTGCTACGGCTATCGTATTTTTTGTCCGGACGAAAAAAGAATTAAGCTTTCGTCCCATTTTGATTCTACTGTTTGGCTCCCTGATATACATTTCCGCGACGATGTTTTTCGTAGTTCCACAGGTTGAAAAGTATTCGCAGGCGGCAGCGATCGAATTTTACAAAAGTAAAATTGGAGAAGATTGCTACATTAAACCTACTTTCAAGTCATATGCGCACTATTTTTATTCCGAAAGGAAGCCCGCGAACAACTTGGATGATCTTGACTCTTTGGTTTCAAAAAAATTGGATAAACCTTGCTATTTCGTAGTAAAAAACACAAAAAAATCGGTAGCGCGTTTTACCGATAAAGCACCTGATGCTCAGTTGCTTTATGATAAGAATGGTTTTATTTTTTACGTTCGGAAATGATTAACAACAAAAAAATAGTGGTTGTAATGCCGGCGTATAATGCCGAGCGTACCCTGGAGCAGACATACGCCGAAATACCGTTTGATATTGTGGATGATGTGATTCTGGTGGATGATTTCAGCAAAGACGGTACGGTGGAAAAAGCCCGCTCGTTGGGTATCAAAGAAATCGTTCGGCACGAACGCAACAAAGGCTATGGGGGTAACCAGAAATCGTGCTACAATCGCGCCCTGGAACTGGGAGCTGATATCATCATCATGGTGCATCCGGATTATCAATACACACCCAAGTTGATACATTCGATAGCCTATATCATAGCCAACGATGTGTATCCTTGCGTTTTGGCATCCCGGATATTGGGCAAAGGCGCGTTGAAAGGCGGTATGCCTTGGATAAAATATTTTTCAAACCGTTTTTTGACCTTATTTGAAAATGTGATGCTGAAGCAGAAACTCTCAGAATACCACAGTGGTTATCGCGCTTTTTCGGCGAATGTGTTGCGAAAAATAAATTACAATAGAAATTCGGATGACTTTATTTTTGACAATCAGATGCTTGCTCAAATTTTCTGGGCAGGTTTTGAAATAGGCGAAGTAACCTGTCCCACCAAGTATTTTGACGATGCTTCTTCCATCAATTTGAAACGAAGCACCGAGTATGGGATAGGGGTTTTAGGCGTTTCTATCCAATACCGTTTGGCGAAATGGGGAATTGGAAAACCTACAATATTTAAATGAATCATGGAGTTAAACGATTTTCTTAACAAGATACTCAAAGAAAAATCCGGAAATCTTTACGTTCAGGTTTTTCGCTATCTGATATCGGGTGGGACAGCATTTTTAATTGACACTTTGACAATGATTTTACTGAAAGAAGTATTTGCAATGTACTTCTTGTACGCTTCTATTATTAGTTTTATCATTGGTCTGATTTTTACCTATTTACTGAGTATCTACTGGGTTTTTGACCGTAGGAGACTAAAAGAAAATCAGCTTCAAGAATTAATTATTTTTGTGCTGATTGGGTTAGTGGGGATTGTGTTGACGTGGTTTTTTATGAGTTTATTTACAGATAAACTTGCCCTATATTACGTAGTATCCAAAGTATTAACGACAATTATTGTTTCGATTTGGAACTTTGTTGCCAAAAAAATGTTATTATTTACGACAAAGAAAAATGAATATGAAGAATGAAATAACCGGCGCCCATGCTTTCATGCAGGCGCTTATAGCAGAAGGGGTTGATACGATCTTCGGATATCCCGGTGGTGCGATAATGCCCGTTTTTGATGCTTTGTACGATTATTCCGATAAAATAAATCATGTTTTGACACGCCATGAACAAGGAGCTACTCACGCCGCTCAAGGTTATGCGCGTGTTTCCGGAAAAGTCGGGGTAAGTTTGGTAACTTCCGGTCCCGCGGCTACGAATGCCATTACCGGCATAGCCGACGCGTTGTTGGACAGTACGCCAATGGTCGTTATTTCCGGTCAGGTTGCCAGTTCGCTTTTAGGAACAGATGCTTTTCAGGAAATTGACGTAGTTGGTATTACGCAGCCGATTACCAAGTGGTCTTACCAAATCCGTCAAGCAAAAGATATTCCGTGGGCTGTGGCGCGCGCGTTTTACATCGCTAAAAGCGGACGCCCGGGTCCCGTGGTCTTGGACATTACCAAAAGTGCTCAAAACGAGCAGATTGATTTCCATTATGAGCCATGCAACTTTATCCGAAGCTATATTCCTAATCCGGTAATAAAAAAAGACCAAATTCAAGTAGCCGCGGAATTGATCAACCAATCAAAAAAACCATACGCACTTATTGGACAGGGGGTTATATTGGGAAATGCCGAAAAAGAGTTACTCGATTTTCTGGAGAAAGCAGACATTCCGGCAGCTTCCACACTGCTCGGACTTTCAGCCATGCCGAGCGATTTCAGACTGAATAAAGGATTTCTCGGAATGCACGGTAATGTGGCTCCAAATATGAAAACCAATGAATGCGACGTACTTATTGCCATCGGTATGCGTTTTGACGACCGTGTTACCGGCGATTTGAACACGTATGCCAAGCAGGCGAAAATTATTCACTTGGATATTGACCAATCCGAAATAGGAAAAAATGTTCCGGTTGACGCGCCGATTCTCGGTTCGGTAAAAGAGAGTTTACCGGTGCTTACCCAATTGATAAACTCCGCCTCGCACACGGATTGGATAGATAGCTTTAAGGTCTATGAAATGCAGGAAGACGAGAAAGTAATCCAAAAAGAAGTGTATCGGACAGCGGGCGAACTGACCATGGGCGAAGTAGTCCACAAAATTACAGAAGCAACGGGCAACAAAGCCATTGTAGTAACGGATGTGGGACAAAATCAAATGATGGCGGCGCGCTATTTCAAATATTCGCAAACACGTAGTATCGTTACATCCGGTGGATTGGGCACTATGGGATTTGGGCTTCCTGCTGCCATTGGTGCCAAAATGGGAGCATCGGAACGTACAGTTTGTGTATTCATGGGCGATGGTGGCTTCCAGATGACCATTCAAGAGTTGGGAACTATCATGCAAGAGAATGTTGGCGTAAAGATGATTGTTCTTGATAATCGTTTTTTGGGCATGGTACGTCAGTGGCAGGAGCTCTTCTTTGATGAGAGATACTCGTTTACTCACATGAAAAATCCGGACTTTGTAGCGGTAGCCAAAGCGTACAATATTGACGGTCAATTGGTTCAAAAACGCGAAGACCTTGACGGTGCCATTGCCGATATGCTGAAGGATGACAAGCCATACCTGCTTGTGGTCGAAGTGGAACAAAAAGGAATGGTTTACCCGATGGTACCTGCAGGAACATGTGTTACAAATATCATAATGTAGAGATTAACTATGGAAACAAAATTATATACCATAACCGTTTTTTCCGAAAACGCAGTTGGAATACTGAACCAAGTTACCGTGATTTTTACGCGTAGGGCTTTGAACATCGAAACGCTTTCCGTTTCACCATCGGCATTGGAAGGGATTCATAAGTTTACCATCACGCTATACACCACACAGGATGTGGTAGAGAAGGTTGTAAAACAAATTGACAAACGGATCGATATTCTGAAAGCGTATTACAATACCGACGAAGACCTTGTTCATCAAGAACTTGCGCTTTACAAGTTAGCTACCGAGAAAGTCTTGGAGTTTGGTTCGGTAGAATATTTTATCCGCAAATACAACATTCGTGTCCTTGAAATTTCGAATGATTGCACGGTTTTCCTAAAAGCCGGACATCAAGCCGAAACTCAAGCACTCTTTGAAGAATTGAGCCGTGAAATAGGAGTGCTTCAATTTATCCGTTCCGGTAGAATAGCCATTACCCGCTCAAAGGTCGAACGCCTGAGCGACATGCTGGCTAAAGTACAGAAAATAAGGGAAGAAAAAGATGGAAATCGGTAGAATTGACTTCCCGATAGCACCACAGTTCGTTGATTTTCAGGCTGAAGCGAAACTTTCACACTTGATTGACCTGATACTTACGGCATCAGGTATCAACGCGGATGAGAACGGGTTTGGCATTCGACATCTAAACGCGCTGGGAGGTACGTGGGTACTTTCCCGCTTTGCGTTGGAATTAACGGCTATTCCGAAGGAGTACCAAAAAATTACAATCGAAACGTGGGTGGAAGAAGTTCACACGTTAAATACAATTCGAAATTATCGTATTTACAATGAACAAGGCGATGTAATCGGAAAATCAACATCGGTTTGGGTAATGATTAATCTGGAAACGCGCCGACCGATGGAATTGAAACTCCTGAATGGTATCGAGAACTACGCGACCGGAAAGACAAGCGGAATTGTTAAACCGTTGAAATTGGATGCTGTCGGTGGAACGCCTATCGAACAATTTTTGGTAAAATATACCGATATCGACATCAATCGGCATGTAAATACAGTCCACTACTTGGATTGGATGTTGAATACTTTTTCGTTAGACGAACATCGGAAGTATGATGTCAGACGATTGGATATTAACTTTATGAATGAAATGTTGTTTGCCGATGTGGTTACTGTTTTTCGAGACGAATCAGAAGAAAATGATTTTCGATTCGAGATAAAAGCCAACGACAGAACAGCTTGCAGGGGGAGGATAAGGCTTTCAATGAAGAATGAAGAATGATGAGTGTTTTCTATGACAATACTGAAACTTTAATACATAATAATAATAAAGAGCAAAGACATTCATATCCTTTGTTCTTGTTCTAAAAAGTCTAAAAATATGGCAAAAATGAACTTTGGCGGGGTCGAAGAAAATGTAGTAACCCGTGAAGAATTTCCGTTAAGTAAAGCACAAGAAGTGCTTAAAAATGAAACTATCGCAGTGATTGGTTACGGCGTACAAGGACCGGGGCAGTCGCTTAATTTACGAGATAATGGTTTTAACGTGATTGTTGGACAGCGCAAGGGTGGTAAAACATGGGATAAAGCAGTCGCTGACGGCTGGGTGCCGGGCGAAACACTTTTCGACATCGAAGAAGCTTGTGAACGCGGTACCATAATCCAATATTTATTGTCCGACGCGGCTCAAATTGAAGTTTGGGGACGTATCAAACCTTACCTGACTGCCGGAAAAGCGCTTTATTTCTCACACGGCTTTGGTATCACGTACAAAGAGCGTACAGGAATCGTTCCACCGGCTGACGTTGACGTTATTCTCGTTGCTCCAAAAGGCTCCGGGACTTCATTGCGAACCATGTTTTTGGAAGGACGTGGGCTAAACTCTTCTTACGCTATTTTCCAAGATGCTACCGGACGTGCGTTTGAACGTGTAGTGGCACTTGGTATCGGAGTGGGTTCCGGCTATTTGTTTGAGACCGATTTCAAACGCGAAGTGTATTCCGATCTTACGGGCGAGCGTGGTACGTTAATGGGTGCTATTCAGGGTATTCTTTTAGCACAATACGAAGTCCTTCGCGAAAACGGACACACTCCTTCTGAAGCTTTTAACGAGACCGTAGAAGAATTGACCCAATCCCTAATGCCGCTTTTTGCCGAAAAAGGGATGGACTGGATGTACGCCAACTGCTCTACTACCGCTCAACGTGGCGCACTGGACTGGATGACGCCGTTTCACGACGCTACCAAACCTGTTTTTGAAAAACTGTACAAGGAAGTAGCCAGTGGTAACGAAGCGCAACGCTCTATCGATTCCAATTCAAAATCCGACTATCGCGATGGATTAGAAAAAGAGTTGCAGGCACTTCGCGAAAGTGAATTGTGGCAAACCGGTGCGACTGTGAGAAAATTGAGACCGGAAAATAACTAATAGCATCTTTTGTAGGCTGAACCACTAATTTTTTTTCCACTTGTTTGACATACTATCGTTGAGCAAGTGGATTTTTTCATTATCCCCGGTATCATTGTTTTGTAGGCTTTCCATAGACGACCAAAATCGAGTTACCCCAAATGAAAAATCATTTATTTGTGAGAACGAAGTGGTAAATTATTGGTTGGATGTTCACGAAATTGCGCTATCTTTGTGTAAGAATCTGTACAAGCGTGTAACCCGTTTTCACGAAGAACTTTACGTAGTACGTATTTATGTTGTATCCGTCAAATACTTGGAGTCGATTTCTTCTATAAATAATGAAAAAAACGGCAAGAAATCCGTTTGTCGAATACCGGACTTAGCTTGCTTATTATTAGATATTAAAAATATGAAACAGAAAACATTACTGTCAATTATCATTTTCGCTGTTGTTTTTACTGCCTGTAAAAAAGAAAAGCCGGAAGCAAAAGATGAACGAGTCTCCTCTGATTCTGTCGCGGTAACGATTGACGCGGAGACTAATGTTGATATAAGTACAAGTAAAGACGCGATAGACTGGGAAGGAGAGTATAAAGGGATAGTGCCTTGTGAAGATTGTGACGGGATAGAAACGGCAATTTTTCTTGGTTATGATAATACATTCACGCAATCATTGCTTTATATCGGGAAAGGTGGTACTTACGAATCCGGCGGAATTTTCGCGTGGGACAAGTCCGGGAATGTTATTGAATTGAAATTTGATGATGGTAGTACAGCTAAATACAAGGTAGGAGAGGGGAAGATCTCACTTTTGGATGAGTATGGATATACGCTGGACGGATATGAATTGATAAAGTGATGAAACTGCTAAACGAAGGTGTCATTTATCTGTGGTATAGACTAACTTTCTTCTATTTTATTTAGCATTTCAAGGAATTTATCTACCCGTTTGTGAGGGAAAACAGCATTGTTCGTGTCAAAAACCCAATCCGCGCGTTTTATTTTTTCTTCTTCCGGTATTTGGTTTCGGACGCGGGCAATTACACTCTCTTCATTGGTGCAATCTCGTTTCATAACCCGCTGAATCCTGATGTCTTCAGGAGCAGTTACCACTACTATTTTGTCAACCAAATGGTTGAAATTTCCTTCAAAAAGAATAGCACATTCCATAAAAAGGAATTTGCGTGAAGTGTTGCCGGCTACCCAGCGTTTAAAATCATTGATAACAGCCGGATGTACTATGCTGTTTAAGAGCAGTAATTTTTCTTTGTCAGAAAAAACGATGTCTGCTAATTTTTTCCGATTCAAACCGTCAGATGTGTAGATATCCTTGCCAAATCGAGCTATAATCTTCTTTCGAAGATTGTCATCACACTCCTGAAGGATGCCGGCTTCCATATCGGTGTCATAAACCAATTCTCCACGACGCATCAGGTGTCGTGAAAACATGGACTTTCCTCCGCCGATTCCTCCGGTAATACCTATGATAATTGGTTTGTGCATGATGAAATGAATGTATATCTTTACAATTCAAAACAACCGTAGTTTTTTCTTTTTAATAAATTGTTAACTTCATCTTTATCAAAATGCTTGGGGTCAAAATCTTCTCCCAACCATTCAATGACGGCCTCATACTCTTCGTCTTCTGGATGTTTTAATGTTTCAAGCATATCGAGATAGCCCCAAATTCCTCCACAATCTTCCGGCGGACAATTCATTTTACCGGTCAGGCAGATTGGATATTTTAGCTTCGGGTCAGATGGGAGAACCTTTTCCAGTATGATATCATGCTCCCAGCCATCTCCAAAATCGTATTCGTAATTCATTTTATCGTTTTCGGTCTTTAGTAAGTCGGATATCCGAATCTTTTTCTTCATATAATCGATGCTATCCATATCGCCCCACATATCATCATCAGCATATTCGACCGAATAAAAGGTGCCATTTTTACTGAATTGATGTAGATGGGAATTTGTCCAACCCATTGTGGTTTGAATGATCTTATGAAAATCCGATAACAATAAGTCTGAAGGGATCAGTATTCTTCGCCAAATCTTGGGTTTGACTCCCTTTAGAGCTATCTGAATCTGAAAAATAGTATCAGTCATTTTTTTTCGTTTAAATTTGATATGTACTAAAATTACTTTTCTTTATTGTCATTAGAATCCAAAACTAAAGCCTAACGTAATAGTAGTATTGTTCCCCTGCAAGAAAGGTGGAGTAAAGTAATTCAGAGTTTCTTGAGCAGCCATTCGTCGCTCGCCTGTAATGGCTTCGTTTTCGGCATCATGCCCTTGTATATCGCTATTCTCGATATTTACTACCGCGTAACCGTTTTGAAATATTTCGTACAACGCTTTGAAACCGAAAGTTTTATTTGACCAGATAATGTCGCCAAGTGAAGGTTGGCTGATAATCCGGCGTATATTGGCATCCTCGCCTCTACGGGCAAAATTGTATTCATTTCCGTGTTTGGCATCTAAGTAGAAAACCGTCAAGTCCAATCCGCGAACAGGCTTATAGCCGATGGAAGCGTAGAATTCTTGCGCGTTATCTCCCAGATAGTGTCCTAAGCTGTAACTGTTTGAAGCGTAAGTAATCGCTTCGATGGAGTGTTTGTAGTTGATAATGTTAGTCCGGGTAAATTCGGTAGTTACATTGAGATTTTCTATCGGGAAATTAGTTATTTTCCCCCCCAGTTTAAATGAAATGGGATTTTTTTCGGCACTTGATGACTGGAACCGGCTGAATTTTATTTCATCCACAAAGACGGACGAATACAAATGAAGGTGTTTGATATTGCGCGAGCTGATATTGAAAAAAAGTTGCGAATTTTGATTTTCGGTAGCTATTCCTTTCGTTTGCTGATGGTCGATAGACTTGTAGAAAGCGATAGGGACCAAATATCCTGGTTGTACGTTGTCTTCGGCATAAATGATGGAGTTTCCAAAAGATATGTTCAGTTTTGATACAGGGATAAATGTAAACATATTCGCCGCGATGAACTTGTTGTGGTTTCGATACCATTTTTTTACGTCGTTTTCGATATAAAATTTGGCACTATCGACCACGTTTGAAGTTAGCCATCCGTGAATATAATTCATCTCAAACCATTTTGCGGGTTTTAAGTTCAGCGTAATCATCGGAAATGAAGGAACCCTTCCGGAAATGACGTTGGAGCCGTTGTAGTTATCGCCCCACACGATATTGTCTTTCACTAATCCAACCGAACCCCAATTCCACCCGAGTTTAATTCCACCGCGAGAATCACTGAAGTCGCTCGGTTCTTTGTATTGATAACCCGGGAAGTTGGTCAGATAGGTCGGTTCTGAAAGTCTTTGGAAAGTAGTGGAATTTGCGTATTCTTCCAGCTTGCTTTTTCCGGCGAAAGAAATATCGCGAAGGCTTCCGTAAACGCTGACATGCTTCCCAATCATAGCTTGAAAATCTACTCCATACCAACGTTGTGTAATATTTCCTCTGCTGTTCGAGTAGATGTTCATGCCCAGAATAGGCTGGATTCGTGCGCGAAACATTGAGTCCCGATAATGATATACCGGTGGGATTAGACTTATTCCCGTCTTTTCTCTTTGCAAAATGGAAAATTCATGTTCAGGTAGTCGATTTTGCTCCAAGGAAAATTCTTCTAAGAAAAATTCGATTTCTCTTTTTTGTCTCAGATTCAGTACGGTATCTTGCGCGATGGCTTGTGTTAATTTCTCCGCGATAAAATTACGGGAATAAGGCTTTACCACGGAATTAATCTCTATAATTCCATCGTTTGCCAGTTCATCCATGAAATCGTAGATTCGAGAGTAGGAGATGTGTTGGGGTATGTCTTGGGAAGTTACATGATTTACGATCAATAAGGATGTAAACAGTAAGAAAAACTTTTTCATGTGTTTGTTTTTTATTTTTTTCATTAAGGACACATGGAACACGCCATTAATCATTCCCTTGTGTGTCAAGGTTATTTTTACATGGCTGTTTCATAAAGAATTAATATTTAGGTAGATTTGATAAGGTAATAGGATTCGGTGCTTTCTTTCTTTTAACCGTCACCATTGCTCATAATTCATTGGTCTCAGTCGTTAGTTGAAACTATGCACTTTCAGTGCAAGACTTTCATTTTCTACAAATTTTTCACTCAAGTATTATATTGTCATTGTCATTGTTTTCGGGTTTTCTATGGTGTTCCAAATAATTTTGTACCATTTCGTCAGTAATGTTACCAGTACTCCAAACTCCGTATCCAATTGCCCAAAAATGTCGTCCCCGGTATTTTTTACTGATGTGAGGGAACTCTTCTTGTATTCTTCTTAAAGTTCTACCTTTTAGTTTTTTAACTAAATCACTAATGGATTTGCTTGGGAGATACTCGATATGAAGGTGTATGTGGTCTGAACTGACTACGCCTGAAAGAATTGTAACATCTTCAGTCATACAAATTTGTTTTATCAATGTTCTACATCTAACTTTAATATCTCCATCCAATACTTTATAACGATATTTTGTAACCCAAACAATATGAGCTGTAAGTCTTGAAATTGTGTGCCCATTAAATCGTTGTTTGTTTTCCATACTTCAAAAGTACATATTTCCACACAG
>JBKEBE010000152.1:0-13957 GCA_047973025.1 Paludibacteraceae bacterium | reverse complement strand
ATTGTCCGTTTACACGAATAATGTAGGTACCGGTTCCCAAATCACGACTGTAGTTATTCGCTACTCTCGTTTTTTCGATTAACGTTCCGTTAATTCCGTACAGCTCGATGTCCGCTTCTCCATCGAAGGTAACGGCTATTCCGGTAGGTGTCCGCATTACGCGCACTTCCACTTCTTTTTGTTGATTCAGTCCGGTAGGTATATTTGCGATAAAGTTCGTTATGACATCATCTATCAACGGATAAATAGCCCAACGGTTACTTCCCCTATCTTCCCAGTTATCGGCTGAAGGTTCGTTTGTGTAGAATTTGTACTCGGTATTGGAATAGATCACATCGGTAGTTCCGTTACCGTAGGAACCGGTAAAAGAAACCGCGTTAGTCGCACTCGGCGCACGTTGAAGACCCGGCGCGGTAAGCGGTGTAGAAGAAGCGGTCAGCGCGATTCCCGTAGCCCAACTGTCCCAATCTCCTTTTACATACAACTGAGATGGTATTGTTCCCGAGTAACCCGCGTCAAAACTTACGTTGAATTTTACTTTCGATACGGCTTTCCAGTAAGGAACGTTATCTGACGCGTTATAGGTACGATTACCGGACAATTCCGTATTCGGAGCCGTTGCTTCTACGTAGGCCCAGTTATTTACCCCGTTTAAATACTTGTATTCAACGCCATCCGCACACGGGAATAAGCCGGAAAACTCGTTCGTATTACTTGTAGCAGTCAATTCAAAAGGAGTTACGTGATCCCAGCTTTTTCCGGTAAAATCTCCGGCAATATAAACGTGTTCTGTCCCTGCCGGTACTGTAACGGTAAATATTTTTGCCGGTTCGGCTTTAAATGCCGCAATACCATTGGCACCACCCATTAAATACACGTGAGCAACAGTTCCACTTACATGAGTAAGTATCTCGACAAAATGAGAATAATCGGTAGTTCCACCTAAGCCCAAATCGGGAAACTTATCCAATACCGGTCCAGTAAAGTTGACACCTGTTACCGCCATTTCTTGAACAAGCGCATGGTGTTTTGGTTGATATGCGGCAGTCGTAGTATGATTATTTACCGCTAACACTCCGTAACGTTTCCCGTTTAGGGAAAATTCGGTAGCACCTCCGACACCAACGTTAACATCGCTCCGGGTAACAATACGTTCAGCACTGATAAGGGGTGGTTCTTCTTCACTTAGCGTTAAAGTACATAAAACAGGTAATCGGGCATTGCCATCTACCCAAAAATGAGTATCATCCACTATAGATATTCGGGCATACGAATCAGTAATAGTAGCTCCTGACGCAGTTACTATTACGGGATCTTGCGAGGTAGGAGTATTAGCGACAATCGGCCATATAAGAAAATCGGCGGTTCCATTTTTGTGCATAAGGATGTAACCATTTCCGGTTGCGTCAATTCTAACATCCATACCGTAACCGATTCTATTAGTACCGGAACCTCCGTGTGCAGTCGTAGATATAAACAACGTAGGAGTAGCAGTTTCGTTATCCCATTTAGCTACTTTTAATGCGCCCGTACCCGAAATAATTACATTGGAAGCATAGATAGCGCCGTTACCATCAACGGCTACATCGCCACCGTAATTGGATGCGAATCCTGTTAAGGCGGGAAGATAACCGGTACGAGTACCGGTAGTTGCATCATAAAGGGCAACTTGATCGGCATCCGCCATTCTTGTACTCAAATAAAGACTACTACCATCGGGACTAATGGCAAAACCATTTTTGACATCATCTGTATTAGCGAGATTTCCGTTTTGCGATGAAAATTCCCAGAGAGGCTCCATGACTACTTGCCCAAAACTCAATGTTGTAACTAACAACGTGGCAATAAGAAAAGTAATTTTTTTCATAAACATAACAATTTTAATTAGTTAAAAATTTTAATCGATACATAAATTCTATACGAATAATAGATTTGTATAACCAATGTGCAAGATACAGCACAGTTAAAATTGTTCGGTTTATTTTTAGCCATAATTAGGAATAATTAATAGACAATTATCCCGGAATGACAAAATGACACAAAAAAACACGAAAAAAGAGAGAAAAACAGAATATTGACAATTAAAAATTGGAATTCCCGTATTTTCGTATTGATTTACGCGGATTACTATTCAAAATCTACGCGTTCAATCTTTCCCATTAGACTGACAATTTGATTTTTGCGCCGCTGGATGTAGCCGGAAGGTTTGGCAGGATTGAATTTGCGCGGATTGGGAAGACAAACCGCGATTAGCGCGGCTTGCGATTTGGTAAGTTTGGAAGCGTTTTTATCAAAATAAATCTCTGAAGCGGCTTGAACGCCGTAAATGCCGTTCCCCATCTCGGCTACGTTGAGATACACTTCCATGATTCGTTCTTTTGACCAAAAGAACTCAATCAATACGGTAAAATAGGTTTCTAACCCTTTGCGCACCCACGAGCGACGGGGCCAGAGAAACACGTTCTTAGCTGTTTGTTGCGAAATGGTACTTCCACCGCGAACTCGTTTTCCTTTTTTATTGTGTTCAATGGCTTTTTCGATGTCTTTGAACGAAAAACCATTGTGTTGCATGAACAAGTTGTCTTCCGAAGCAACCACTGCCTGTACCATGTTGGGAGAGATTTTGTCTATGGAGACCCAATCCTTTTTTATCTTTGGAGTCTTGCCGTCAACCACCGCTTCGACTGAACGAATAACCATCAATGGAGTTACCCATATCGGGATAAATCGAGCTAAAATGACCCACGAAATGCTTATGATAAAGAACCACATGACGAATTTCCGGAGAAATCGCCACAACCTTGCCCAAAAACCGTCGGTATTATTTGTCTTTTTAGTCACGTTGCCTATCGCTTTAATTTCTTCTCAATCCACCTACTTCACTCACACAACCCGCCATCTGACGCGCCACCTACCGTTTTCAAAATCGTGTGTCAAAATCTCAAAATTACCGATTTCAGACGTATTATTCACGTGCTGACCGATACAGGCGCACGCGTCATAGTCCCCTACCCGTATAATCCGAAGGGTTTGCGATACATCATCGGGCAATTTGGAAAGATCTACAATGCCTTTAGCCTGCTTGCGCGTTAAAAACTCTTCACAGACAGGGAGATGTTGTGCGATAACGTCATTTACCCGCTGTTCAATTTCGGTTATTTGTTTGCCGGTAGGAGCACTTGCAAGGGTATAATCGCATTTACTTTTTTTTCGCTCAATGTGGGCATTTTTGGAACGTTCGCACCCGAACATACGAACCATCGTCTGATTCAGAATATGTTCCGCCGTGTGCATCGGCTCGCAATACGTTTTTTTGGCTTCGTTAAGTTGTTGTTCCATGCAAAATTCACTGTTTCTTTAATACCAACGCAGTACAGGCAGGTATGTATAATTTCAACCATTCCCGACCAAAGGTGCCGTCGTCGGCGGGTTGAGAGAAATAATCGATGCTTTCGTCCACCAAACCGTGTCCTTCAAATTTTGAATTGTCAGTATTGAGAACAATCTTGTAACTTCCGCTCTCGACTAATATGCCGTAATCGGCAAAAGATTCGGTAACATTAAAATTAAATACAAATAATAGGTTATCACGTTGATAAACAAGCACCTGATCGCCTTCCTTATCCCAGATTTTGTTGTTGGATGTTTCGCTGAATTTAGGTACGGAATGAATCAAACTCATCATGGCTTTGTCAAATTCGCCCAATCCGTGATACAGATATTCCGGGTTATCGACCAATTCCCATTGCCTGCGCGCGTATTTATGTGACCATTCGTTCCCTTCTCTGGGAAAATCCACCCACTCGGGATGCCCGAATTCATTGCCCATAAAATTTAAATAAGCACCATTAATTGTAGTCGCTGTAATTAACCGAATCATCTTGTGCAACGCCACCCCGATGCTTACTTGCAAATTCTCGTCGCCGCGTTTCATGTGCCAATACATGTCCGCGTCTATCAACCGAAAAATAATCGTTTTATCCCCTACCAAAGCCTGATCGTGACTTTCGGCATAGCTTACCGTTTTTTCGTCAATCCGCCGGTTGGTCAACTCCCAGTAGATATGTCCCACTTTCCAATCTTCCAAACGGACTTCCTTGATGTATTTTATCCAAAAATCGGGGATACCCATCGCCATGCGGTAGTCAAATCCAATACCGCCATCGCTCACTTTGGATGCCAGTCCGGGCATTCCGCTCACTTCTTCCGCGATGGTTATCGCGTTGGGGTTTACCTGATGAATCATCTTATTGGCTAATGTCAGGTAGCAAATCGCGTCGCCGTCTTGATTTAGATTAAAATAAGAATCGTATCCGCCAAAATCTTCACCGAGTCCGTGACTTCTATACAACATGGATGTTACGCCATCAAAACGGAATCCGTCGAATTTGTATTCATCCAACCAAAATTTACAATTCGACAGCAAAAAATGCAGTACGTTGGGTTTCGCATAGTCGAAACACAAAGAATCCCAAGCCGGATGTTCTCTGCGACTTCCTCCATGGAAATATTGGTATGGCGTACCGTCAAAACGTCCGAGTCCTTCAATTTCATTCTTTACGGCGTGTGAATGGATAATATCCATGATAACCGCGACGCCCATTTCGTGCGCCTGATCAATCAGCCGTTTTAACTCTTCGGGCGTGCCAAAGCGAGACGAAGCGGCAAAAAAACTGGACACATGGTAACCGAACGAACCGTAGTAGGGATGCTCTTGAATAGCCATTATTTGAATACAGTTGTACCCCATACTGACCACGCGTGGCAAAACCGTCCGCCGGAACTCTTCGTAGGTCGAAACTTTTTCTTCGTTACTCGACATGCCGATGTGGCATTCGTAAATTAACAAAGGTTTCGTATCGGGAGCAAAACTTTCGACTTGAAATTTATACGGCGACACAGGCTCCCAGACCTGCGCACTAAATATCTTCGTGTTTTCATCTTGCACCACTCGTCTTGTCCAAGCCGGAATGCGCTCACCGGCGCCTCCGTCCCACTCTATCCAAAGTTTGTACAACTGTTCGTGCTTGATAGCTTCTTCCGGCAACCGAATTTCCCAATTGCCGTCGTCAATTTTTTGCAATTGAAACTCCGGTTTCTTTTCCCAATTGTTAAAATCGCCGATTAGAAAAACGGCAGTCGCGTTGGGTGCCCATTCACGAAAAATCCACAAGTCATCTACCTTGTGCATACCAAAATACAGGTATCCGGTCGCGAACTCATCAAGCGATTTCTGACCGTTGGTAAGTTTTTTTTCTACCGACAGGTAATAATCATACCGACCTTGTATGGCATTTTCGAAGGGTTCCAACCAGGGGTCGGACTGTATCAGCGGAAGTATCTTAGCCTCTTTCATACAAATTTGTTTTACGCAGTAACTTCGTCAATCGTATAATTAAAAAACCGGAGTAACGGATACGCGGTTTGAGCATAGTTAGCAATGATAGACGTGAAATTTTCATTTTTCAAATCAGGCTCGGTAAAATTGTGTGCCACGAAATAGTGTTTCAATTTTAGAATCTCCGGATCAGCAAAATCAGATGAAAATCCGGCAGGGAGTTTCTTCAATTTATCCTGTTGATAAAATGAATCTTTGTATAAGCTTTTGAATGCTTTGTCGCCGGTTATTTCTTCAAATTCATCGTAGTTTTCGTAAATACTTTGACGTAATGCTTTGAGTATAGGGGGGGCGGGCGACCATACACCGGCACCAAAGAAACTTCCTTCTTTGGGATCTATGTGCAGATAGTATCCACCGCGCGGACTTTTTCGCCCACCGGGGAAGGAGATATAAGCTCCAAAGTGTGTTTTATAGGGTGTTTTATCGGGAGAGAAACGAATATCGCGGTGGATACGAAAAACGCATTCTTTGACACTGACTTTTCCGATTGGACTGTCAAATGCTGCAATTTTTAAGATTACTTCATTACAAAGAGCTTCAAACTCTTTTTTGGCTATTTCATATTCATTTTTATGCGCATTAAACCACTCGCGGTTGTTGTTGGATTGAAGATTTTTGAGAAAAGTAAGCATGTTATTCATATCCGTCAAATAGGGGTTATGGTATTTCAATAGATTTCACATTCAACGTACAGACACAGACTGTAAGGCTTCTTTTTTTTACAAAAATAGGTAAAAAATACAAGAAAGTATTCGCCGAATTTGTTTTTTATCAAATATGCCGTGAAGTTTACGGAAAATACGTATTTTTGTAGTTAATTAAGCAAACAACGAATTTAGCAGTTTCATGAAGACGAGAATCAATCAGCTATTAGAAGAAGTTAATTCATTACAAGCAACCACATTAGATGAAGTTGAAGCCTTGCGTATACAATATTTAAGCAAAAAGGGTACTGTTTCCGGTTTATTTGATGACTTCAAGCTTGTTGCAAACGAAGAAAAACGGGAAATCGGGCAATTGCTCAACACGCTCAAAAATGCGACACAAGATAAAATAAACAGTCTGAGAAATATGCTGTCTTCCGGTGCTAAATCGGTGGAGAAACAGGACTTGACCCGGACAGCCGAACCGATAAAGTTAGGAACACGACATCCACTTACGATTGTAAGACAGGAAATTGCCGCTATTTTTAGCCGAATAGGATTCACCATCGCTGAAGGTCCAGAGATCGAAGACGACTTGCACGTTTTCGGCGCGTTGAATTTTCCACCGGAGCATCCGGCGCGAGATATGCAAGATACTTTCTTTATCGAAAAGAATCCGGATATCTTACTTCGCACTCATACTTCATCCGTACAGGTTCGCATCATGAAAAGTCAAAAACCTCCTATACGGATGATTTTCCCAGGCAGAGTATATCGAAATGAAGCCATTTCCTATCGTGCGCACTGTTTTTTTCATCAGGTGGAAGGACTCTATATCGACAAAAATGTTTCGTTTGCCGATTTGAAGCAAGCGTTGCTTTATTTTGCCAAAGAAATGTTTGGTGCCGACACCCAAATCCGCCTCAGACCCTCGTACTTTCCGTTTACGGAACCAAGCGCCGAGATGGATATATCGTGTAATCTGTGCGGTGGCAAAGGATGTTCATTCTGCAAACACACCGGTTGGGTTGAGATTTTAGGATGCGGCATGGTGGATCCGAACGTGCTCGAAAACTGTGACATTGATAGTAGCGTGTATTCCGGATACGCGTTTGGAATGGGGGTTGAACGGATAACAAACCTCAAGTATCAAGTCAAAGATTTACGTCTTTTTTCGGAAAATGATGTCCGATTTTTGGAAGAATTTAAAAGTATCTAATATAAACCTTTAATCTGAAGCAAACCATGAAAAAATCATTTTTACTAATTCTCGTCTTTGGGGCATTTTGTTCATACGTTAGTGCGCAGGACACCATCGTGTTGGTTAATGGCGACAAGTTAATCACAAAAGTCGTTGAAATGAACGCTGATATTGTAACTTACAAAGACTTCTCGAAGTTGGACGGAGTCAATTTCATGCTTTCTACGAAAGAGATTTCATCCGTTCATTTTTTCAACAGCAGCGTGAAAACATTTAACGAAACGCCCGATGATGATGTCTATATCAACGATGTTCCTGTCAGACGTAACGACTCAAGAGCGATGACTGGTAGTCCGCGCAAACATGAATTTGAAAAAGGGTATTCAAATTCAGATCGGGACATGCTGCTGAATATGTCTTATCGGGAGAAGAAACAAATTTATTCCTATAAAAATTATCGCGCCAGGTACGACGACCCGTACAATGTTGCCGTGGCAGGAATAGCCTCCTACTTTATTCCGGGTCTCGGACAGATGATCAGTGGCGAAGTTGGGCGTGGATTTGCTTTTCTGGGCGGCACCGTTGGCTCCTATTGTGTCGGATACATCGGGTTAGGCTTGGTAATGGGTGGTGTTGGCTATGATTATGACTACTATTATTATGACGACGGACTTATGGTTGCCGGTTCCATCATGACGGTAGTCGGTTTTCTTAGTGGTCTTACTCTAAATATTTGTTCAATAGTTGACGCTATTCGCGTGGCAAAAGTAAATAATATGCACCGTCAGGACTTGATGAACAATCAGATAAGCTTTCAGTTGAAACCATACGTAGGCACACCAAATCAATTTTCTGTAGTAAAAGACAATCCGGTAGGACTGACGCTAAGTTTGAATTTTTAACAAAAAAATGCCTTAAAGGACATGTAATAAAAAATCTCGATATGAAAACATACCGAGATTTTTTATTGTAATTTGTATAACGCTTGTTACTTTTCAGTAGTTTCTTCGACGGCTGTTTCCACTTCTTTTTCTACCACTTCAGCTTTCTCCGCTTTTGGAGCTTTTTCCACTTTTTTTGCTTTCGGTTTTGTATTCGCGTTGCCATTCATCGCGCTTTTTACGATTGCACTAAATGCTTCCGGATGGTTCATCGCCAAGTCGGCCAAAACTTTGCGATTCATTTCGATGCCGGCTTTTTTCAACGCACCCATCAAACGAGAATACGAATATCCTTCAAGTCGCGCTGCCGCATTGATACGCTGAATCCACAGCGCGCGAAAATTGCGTTTTTTGTTTTTTCGGTCGCGATACGCATACTGCAATCCTTTTTCCCAAGTATTTTTAGCTACGGTCCAAACGTTACGGCGACCGCCTACATACCCCCTGGTTAGGCTTAAAATTCTTTTTCTTCTTTTACGTGAAGCTACGTGATTTACTGATCTTGGCATGATTGAATGATTTTGATTGTTAGCGCCGCTCGTATTCGCGGACTTTTCAGGCTAAACACTCGATTAAACAAATAAGAAAAATTGATTTTAAACGTTTTGACGATTTAACGAAATCAAACGCGGAGCATTGCTTTAACGTTTTTTTCGTCGGATTTGTGTACCAAACCGGCTTGAGTCAAGTTGCGTTTTTGTTTGGTAGTCTTTTTTGTCAGAATGTGGCTTTTAAAAGCATGTTTTCTTTTGATTTTTCCTGTTCCGGTAAGAACGAATCTTTTTTTGGCACCGGAATTAGTTTTCATTTTTGGCATTTCTATCTCTATTTTTAATTATGATATTCAATTATTTAGTCTTTTTGGGAGTCAGCATAATGATCATCCGTTTTCCTTCTAATTTGGGTAGCTGATCTACTTTAGCGAGTTCCTCCAAATCATTGGCAAATCGGAGCAGAATTTCTTCTCCCTGTTCTTTGAAAAGGATGGAACGACCTTTGAAAAACACATAGGCTTTTACCTTATCGCCATCTTGAAGAAACTTCTGAGCATGTTTTAGTTTGAAGTTATAATCGTGATCATCTGTTTGGGGTCCAAAACGGATTTCTTTCACTTCAATACGGCTAGCTTTTGCTTTGTTTTCTTTTTCTCGTTTCTTTTGTTGGTACAGAAATTTCTGATAATCAACAATTCTGCAAACAGGCGGTGTAGCGGTAGCTGAGATTTCAACCAAGTCAAGTTCCAAGTCATCGGCGACGCGCATCGCTTCTTGATAAGAGACGATACCCGGTTCTACGTTGTCGCCTACCAAACGCACTTCTTTTACCCCTTTGATTTTATCGTTAATACGGTGGGGCATTTCTTTTTCTCTTCCCGGTCGTGGTCGTGGTCTTCTGATAAATGGTTGATTAGCTATTGTTTGTTCCCTCCTTGATGATTAAATTCACAAATATTTATGATACTTTTTTGAGCCTGCAAATATACTGCTTTCTTTTCAATTTACCAAGTATTTGATAATCGTTTTCAATTCTATCCGAAACTTTAGAAATTGAAAATGCCTGAGAATCTCCTATTTTTGTACTCAAGCAAAACAAACAGAAATAATGAGACTCCACAGGCGCAGTAAAAATAACAAAAAACCGGTTAACCGACAAGTATTATACTTAGTCCCCACATTTATACTTCGAAATTCTATACGAAAATATCAAAGCGACAAAGGTTCCACAGATATTAGACTTACGACCAATTGGTGGCATTAAGTTTCGGACAGCTTGGTAAATCTTTCAATTTGTATTTGATTGTCATCAATGATTGAAAATCATTAAACTCTTTTTTTTGAATTTGTTACGAACTTTCATAGCTCCAAGCACGTTTATCACTATATCCAATTCATCGCATCTGTATGAAAAATTACATTGTCGTTTTTTTCGGAATGTTTTCTTCGTTTGTTGCGCTAAATTCGCAAAACAAGGAAGAAATTGACCGGATTAATGCCATTTCGTATGACGAAAAACAAAAAAATGCGTCCACCTTAAACGACACCTTTTTAATAAACGCTCAAAATGCTATAAAAATCCGTTATGAGATAGGAGAAGCCGACAGTTACAGCAATCTGAGTTTCGTGTATTATTACCGGGGAAAGTACGAAAAAGACGTGATGTATTCGTTGAAAGCCATTTCGATATACGAGAAATTGGACGCGAAAGAGAAATTGGCACACGAATATGGCGAGCTGGGCTATCGGATGAAAAGAAGGAACCTGCCGAAAGCACAGACATATATGCTTAAAGGTATCGAAATCGCCGAACAAAATCGATACCAAAAGCCGTTGCTGAGTTTATATAATAATTACGGAGTTATCAAAGAAATGCAGTTGGAATTGGACAGTGCTTTGTACTTCTACCACAAGGGGTTGCGTATTAAAGAACAGCTAAACGATAGTCTGGGAATCCCGTACAGTCTGAATAACATTGCCGGTGTGTATGTAATGCAAAAGCAATTTCGATCGGCACAAAAGCTCTATGATAGAGCCATAACGATTCGCAAAAAGTTTGATGACCAAATCGGGATTATCGAAAATCTTACCTACTATGGCGATATGTATTTCGCCCAAAATAAATACGAAAATGCCATCGATTTTTACAATCAATCCAACGAACTGGCAAGGAAATATAAATATCCGAAAATAATAGAGAGCAACTACCAAAAACTTTCGGATTGCTACGAAAACATTGGAAATTATCATTTGGCACTCGTCCATTATCAAAAACACACCCTATATAAAGACAGTTTATCCAACAATGAAACCAACTCCAAAATAGCGGAATTAGAAGTAAAATACGAAACCAATAAAAAGGAAAAACTGCTATTGGAGAAAGAGACGGAAAACAAAAAGAAAAACGCGACTATTCTGATTTTAGCTTTATTCGCGTTTTTTTTAACATTGACCGGGTATCTGATTTATCGCCAACAACGACTTAAAAACCGACAGCAACATAAAGAATTTGAACTCAAAAACGCTATCAATGAGATTGAAACACAAAATAAACTTTACGCACAACGGCTCTCCATCTCGCGCGATTTGCACGACAACATCGGCACGCAACTCACATTCATAACATCGACGGTTGATAATTTGAAATATCTCTGTAATGATTCCGACAACAACGTACTGGTCGGAATCACTCAAATCGGCGATTTCACAAAAGCGACCATCGTTGAACTACGAGACACAATCTGGGCTATGAATAACAACGATTTTACGTTTGAAGAGCTACGCCTGCACCTGTTGAAGTTTATCGAAAAAGTCAAATCGGCAAAAGACGATATTGTCGTAAATTTCAATATTGATGAGCGATTAGAACCGGTACACTTTTCGTCGATAGTGGGGATGAATATGTACCGAACGATCCAGGAAGCCGCAAACAACGCGCTGAAATATTCGGATGGAAGTGAAATTTCGATAAATATACTCGACCGAAACGATAAAATAAGTATTTCAATTCGCGACAACGGAAAAGGATTTGATGTGAAAACGGTGGACTATGGGAACGGACTGCACAATATGCGAAAAAGAATCGAAGACATCGACGGAGAGTTTACAATCCTATCGGACTTAAACAACGGAACCACAATCTCCTTCATACTACCCAAAAATCTGCTAAAATGATTAAAATTGCTGTTGCCGACGATAATTTGCTACTTCAAAAAACCATACACGAGAAGATGGATTTTTTTGACGACATTGAAGTGAAATTCAAAGCTCTCGACGGAATCGATTTATTGGAAAAATTAGAAAAAAATCGGAACGTCGATTTGGTATTGATGGATATTGAAATGCCGAGAATGAACGGCATACAAGCCACCGAAGAAGTTAAAAACAACTATCCGCACATCAAAATCATCATGCTTACCGTTTTCGATAACGATGAAAATATATTCAACGCCATTATGGCAGGAGCCGACGGTTATCTACTCAAAGATATCGAACCGGAAAAATTGCACAACGCCATTGTGGAAACACTAAACGGTGGTGCGGCAATGACGCCTTCCATCGCGTTTAAAACACTGAAGCTTTTTCGAAATCCCGAAGAATTTCAAAATCTGCCCGACCCGCAAGAACATAACCTTACCACGCGCGAAATTGAAATTTTGGAACAGTTGAGCAAAGGATTAAAATACGCGTCTATTGCCGACAATCTCTTTATCTCCAACGGTACGGTGCGCAAACATGTAGAAAACATCTACGACAAACTACGTGTTCACAACAAGCTGGAAGCTATCCAAAAAGCAAAATCCAACCGATTGATATAGAAATATACGTATTTTTTCGTATTGTGTTCATGTTTGTAAGACAGTATTTTACAGCAAAAACACATGAAAAAAATTACATTAATTACACTACTAATGGTTAGTATTGCCTTCACGGCTAATGCTCAGTGGAATTACCTTGAACAAATTAACAAAGGCGTAAGTAGCACAGATAGAATTGATGCCGGTAAAAACGATTTATTGGTAGTTTCAGACAACGAAATATATACTGCAGGATTTTATCAATCTGCTTCAGCAACCAATAAACGAATAGAAATATATAAATATGATGGTAGTAGTTGGACAATAGTTCCATCACCTAATACGGGCAGTACAGTTGGCAATATTTATCTAAGAAAAGCTAAGAATAGCAACGACTTATACATTGCTTATTCAGTATTTAACAACCCTTATTATAAAATTCAACTTAAAAAATACGATGGTAGTAATTGGGGCACGGTAGGTACAGAGCTGTCTCTACCAATAGGAGGTATTGGTAGTTTTGCCTTTGAATTAGATAATAATGATGTGCCGGTTGTTTTTGGAGAAGGAGCATTTGCAAACAGAAAAATTAATCGTTTCGTAAATGGAGCTTGAAGTGCTATTGAAATACCAAACTCTTCCGCTACAACATTTTACTATCACAACACGTATGTAGATAACCAAAACAATATTTTTTTCATCTATAATTATAGTGGTTTTGCAAATGGGGCAATTCTTAATCATTTAATCATTGCAAAACTAAATGGCTCTACTATAACTACCATCGGTCAGATTAACGATGTTGCCAACACAACCAATTTTCTCGTTGGAAAAGATTCAGAAGTTTCTGTAATCTCGACTACTGCTCCGGCAGCTTCTACGACCGCCATTACTCTTTATGAATACAACAATTCAACATGGAGCACTTCGTCATCACAAACCACAGACGCGACCACCATTCGATCGGTACGAAAGAGCCCTGAAGGTAAAAATTTGGTTGTAAAAACACATTCCGGAGAACCGTATTCAGATTTGTTCTTACTCAATGATTTAAACAATCCGATTTATACGCCAAATGTAAACTTCACAGATATTTGTAAAATTAATTTTTATGATTATCCGCAATACTTCCTAAAAAGAATTGGACTAAAAAATTTGAAAAACAGCTTATAAATAATTTGCATATATCTCTGATTTTCATCATCTTTATAGCTTAAACAACCTAAAGGTAAGCAAGAATGAAAATCCTGAATTTTGCACTAAATTTTCCCGATGAGGATACTTGTCGCATGAAATTTAAAGAACAAAGAGACCAAATCGGCGTTGTTTGTCGTCATTGTAATTGTAAAGAGCACTATTGGCTCGAAAACAAACAGGCTTACGAATGTAAAAAGTGCCACGCCCGGAAGAATTTACGTTCAGGCACAGTCATGCAACACTCCAACTTGCCCTATCGGTATTGGTTTGCAGCCATGTACT
>JBKEBE010000151.1:0-38344 GCA_047973025.1 Paludibacteraceae bacterium | reverse complement strand
TGGGTTGAAGAACATAAAGATAAAATAGAACTATTTTTTCTGCCATCGTATTCGCCCGAAAGAAACCCGGATGAGTATCTGAACTGCGACTTGAAACAAGGACTATCACAAAAAAAGTCTCCTAAAAATCAACAAAATTTGACGTATAATCTATTATCACATATGAATATGTTACAACAGAATCCTCAACGTGTAAAAAAATACTTTCTGCACAAAGATATTCAATATGCAGCGTGAAATATTAATTGATTACCGTCAGGTTAATATCATGTTGATCGCGCCTTTTGCCGTCTTTGCGCTTTTGTCGCAAATCATTGTAAGTACGGACAACGTTCAAGTACTTGAGAGATTGGTATATTATGGGGGAACCGTGCTTGCCGGTGCGGCTTTAATGATTGGTGTTTATCTTTTGATTTTATTCTTATTTACCCGAAAGACTCCCGGTTGGTTTTTTAAAGGGATTGCTCCGGCACAATTACTCGCTTTCTCAACTAGTTCGAGTGCCGCGACCCTTCCGGTTACTATGGAACGTGTAACTGAACATCTTGGCGTTGACAATGAAGTCAGTAGTTTTGTTTTGCCGGTTGGAGCTACGATTAATATGGATGGAACAAGCCTTTATCAGGCTGTCGTGGCAGTTTTCATCGCGCAAGCGTTACACATTCCGCTGGATTTTACAGACCAATTAACGATTGTGTTGACGGCTTTATTGGCGTCTATCGGATCGGCTGCTGTACCGGGTGCCGGAATGGTTATGTTGGTAATTGTGCCGGAAGCAATCGGGATTCCGCCTGAGAAAATGGCAATCGGATTAGCGTTGATTTTTGCGATAGATCGTCCGCTCGACATGTGTCGCACCATCGTAAACGTTACGGGAGATTCCATGGTATCCGTAGTTGTTGCCAAGTCACTTGGGAAGTTGCATAAACCCCGAGTGAAAAATCAGGACGATTATTATGACGCAAGTACAGCTGATTAAACGCGCGACATCCGATTCTTATTCTTTCTTCGTCGGAGAAAATACGCTACAAATCATTTTTTTCTGTATCTTTGCTTGCAATAAAAAAATAACGACATCGAATTATGACTAAAGATACATCTACGCAAGAGACTTTAAAGCAAAAATTTTCTAAAGCCTTTTGGGTGGCTAACAGTGTCGAATTACTCGAACGATTAGCCTATTATGCCGTTTTCATTGTTATTACCATTTATTTGTCCAACGTTTGGGGCTTCTCCGACATAGAAGCCGGAGCTATTTCAGGCGTTTTTTCCGCGTCGCTTTATCTTCTTCCTATTTTTGCCGGTGCTTATGCGGATAGAATTGGTTTTCGTTCCGCAATTATTCTGGCTTTTTCGCTTCTTACGTTAGGATATGCAGGTTTGGGTATTTTACCTACCATACTTGAAAGTGCGGGATTGGTAAGTTATGAAATGACCACCGAATTTTTTGGCTTGAAGGAGAGCGCTTATCGCTGGTCGATTTTGCCTGTGATGGTATTGATTGTGATCGGCGGTTCGTTTATCAAATCGGTTATTTCCGGTACAATTGCCCGAGAGACGACTTCCGAAAATCGTGCTCGGGGTTATTCCATATTTTACATGATGGTAAACATTGGCGCTTTTACCGGGAAAACGGTGGTTGATCCGCTTCGCAAAAGTATGGGCGATCAAGGCTTGGTTTACCTGAATTTCTTTTCCGCATCTATGACCTTGCTCGCACTGATAGCGGTAGTAATATTTTACAAATCGGCGAAAACAGAAGGCATGGGGAAAAGTTTCCGTGAAATTGGACAAGGCTTGGTACGTGTATTAACCAATTGGAAATTGCTGATTCTTATTTTGATCATTAGCGGATTCTGGTTGATACAAAGTCAGATGTACGCCACGATGCCCAAATACGTCATCCGTTTGATAGGTGAAGATGCGTCGCCGGGCTGGTATGCCAACGTTAATCCGTTGGTGGTATTCGTGATGGTAAATTTTGTAACGTCGCTGATGAAGAAGAAAAAAGCTCTTTCGTCCATGATGATCGGGATGCTTATCATTCCGATTTCAGCGTTAGTGATGTCATTTGGTAATCAAATAGATACTCCGTCGATACTTGGCTTGCATCCCGTCGCTTTTATGATGATTATCGGAATTGCTATTCAAGCCATTGCCGAATGCTTTATTTCTCCTCGCTTCCTTGAGTATTTTTCATTGCAAGCTCCTAAAGGACAAGAGGGATTGTATTTGGGATTCAGTCATCTACATTCGTTCTTCTCTTTCCTACTTGCTTTCTTGATGGGAGGCTTTTTATTGGACAAATATTGTCCCGACCCACGTCTGTTCAGTTCGCCGGAAGCCTACGCAGTCGCTACTGAGCATGCACATTACATTTGGTACGTTTTTGTCGGTATAGGTTTTATATCCGCTATCGCATTATTCATTTACGGAAAAGTAACCAAACAACAGAGTCTAAACGAATAAACAATAAGTGCATCCGAGAAGAATCATTTTTTTTGTCGATTAAATTTAGGAAAACGTATAGCGTTGAAGCACTTCCATTTTAATGGTTGATTTACCCAAGTAGTTTTTTTATCCTCATTTCCCTTTCATCCTTTTTGGATAGATTCCGACACATTTAATCTCTTAGGGTTTAATTCATGATTTCGGCAGCTCTTTTCGAGAGATCCCAATGCCGATATTATAACGACAATCAGTTTTCATTCATCTGTTTATCAATGTTAATTGTCGAACAATAAAAATATGTTGTAAAACAGATAAATGGAATATGCCGTTTGATTTACTTTTTGTAAATTGCGAATCATTTTTCCGGAAAAGTCGTATAAGAAGAATATATTTGTAAATAACTATAAATCAATCAGATATGAAAAAATATCAAACGAGCGAGATTAAAAACATCGCGTTGCTGGGTAGTGCCGGCGTTGGGAAAACCACTCTTGCGGAAGCTATGCTTTTCGAGAGTGGAGTTATAAAACGTAGAGGTTCAGTAGCGAATCAAAATTCGGTATCGGACTATTTTCCGGTCGAGAAAGAATACGGGTATTCCGTTTTTTCAAGCGTATTATCGTTCGAATGGAAAAATAAAATGATGAATTTCATTGATTGTCCGGGATCCGATGATTTTATCGGAGGAGTAATCTCGTCCTTACATGTGTCGGACATGGCACTGATGTTGGTCGATTCGACGAGTGGGGTAGAAGTGGGAACGATGAATCAATTTCGATATACGGAAGAATTGAACAAGCCACTACTTTTCGTGATAAACCAACTTGATCACGAAAAAGCGGACTATGACAATACGCTGACTAACTTGAAAGAGATGTACGGAAGCAAGGTTGTGGCAGTCCAATATCCTATTGCTTCGGGGACTTCTTTTAACGCCGTTGTTGACGTGCTCAAACAGAAAATGTACCAATGGAAACCCGGCGCGTCAGCTCCCGATGTTCTTGAAATTCCGGATAATGAAAAAGAAAAAGCTGCCGAAATTTTTCAGACATTATTAGAAGCCGCTGCCGAAAACGACGATACGTTAATGGAAAAATTCTTTGATCAGGGAACATTGACCGAAGAAGAAATGCGGGAAGGCATTCACAAAGGAATGATTTCTCGTTCCATGTTTCCGGTATTCTGTACTTCCGGAGAGAAAAATATGTGTGTGCACCGCGTGATGAACTTCTTGAGTATGGTTGCCCCGTCGCCGAATGAAATGCCCGCGCCGCTTAATTCCGAAGGAAAAGAAGTAAAACCGGATGTAAACGCGCCAACCAGTTTGTATTTCTTCAAAACGACTGTTGAACCGCACATCGGTGAAGTTTCCTATTTCAAAGTAATGTCCGGAAAAGTTTCTGAAGGGGATGACCTGATAAATGCCAACCGCGGATCGAAAGAAAGACTTTCGCAACTTCAAACGGTGGCCGGGCAAATACGCAATAAAGCGGAAGTATTAGAAGCCGGAAGTATCGCTGCCGCTGTGAAGCTAAAAGACGTTCGCACCGGAAACACACTCAACTCGAAAGATGCCGACAATAAGTTTGATTTTATCAAATATCCAAATCCACGATACAGAAGAGCCATTCGACCGTTGTCCGAATCCAATACCGAGAAAATGAGTGAAGCGCTCAATCGGATGAAAGAAGAAGATCCAACCTGGATTGTGGAAGTATCCAAAGAATTGAAACAAACGATCATTTCGGGACAGGGCGAGTTTCACCTTAAAACGCTGAAATGGAGGATTGAAAACAACGATAAAATTGAAATAGAATTCATTGAACCCAAAATTCCCTATCGTGAAACGATTACCAAATCTGCACGTGCCGATTACCGCCACAAGAAGCAATCGGGTGGTGCGGGACAGTTTGGCGAAGTACACATGATAATCGAACCGTGGGTTGAAGGCATGCCGGCTCCCGATATGTTCCGGTTTGGAGGCCAGGAATATAAAATCAGTGTGCGCGACACGCAGGAAATCCCGTTGGATTGGGGAGGTAAATTAGTGTTTATCAATAGTATTGTAGGTGGATCCATTGATACGCGGTTTATTCCTGCCATACTCAAAGGCTTGATGCAACGCATGGAACAAGGTCCGCTTACCGGATCTTACGCGCGTGATGTGCGCGTGATTGTTTACGACGGTAAAATGCACCCGGTTGACTCCAATGAAATTTCGTTCATGCTCGCGGGTCGAAACGCCTTTAGCACAGCGTTCAAAGAAGCGGGTCCAAAAATTCTTGAACCTATATACGATGTGGTAGTTTCGATACCCGCTGAATACATGGGCGATGTGATGAGCGATTTACAGGGACGGCGCGGTATGATCATGGGCATGGAAAGCGAGAAAGGATTCGAGAAACTTAAAGCGCGTGTTCCATTGAAAGAAATGTCAACCTATTCTACATCGTTAAGCTCTTTGACAGGTGGACGGGGTTCATTCAATATGAGTTTCGCGAGCTATGAGCTTGTCCCTTCGGATGTTCAGGATAAATTACTGAAAGAATACGAAGCTCAAAAGAAAGAGGAAGATTAAGATTTCTTTATTTCACTATAAACAAAACAGCTGTTTAACGCCATTAAACAGCTGTTTTGTTTTGATTTTTTCGCGCCGACCTATTTATCGATTGCTTCCAATTCTACCATTACAAAGTCTTTCGGGATTTTCTCTCCCGCTTTTACATTTATTTTTTTTATACGTGCCGTGAAAGGCATATCTACCCGATTTTGCATCTTCATAGCCTCCAGAATCAACAGTTGTTCTCCTTCTTTTACTATTTTTCCGGCTTTGGTATTGACTGAAATTATTGTACCGGGAATGTACGATAAAATCTCATAGGGACTCGGATCAACCCAGAACTTGCGTTCTTTGAATTTACGTGTCAATTGAGTTTTGTAGCTCCGAGACGTTACGGCAAAATCAATATACTCAGGTTCTACCGCTATTTCGTTTCCGTGTATTGACTTAACTTCCTTTGGTGTTTCGGATTTAGTTGCCGGCGTTTTTCCCTTTGCCACTTCAACCTTTTTGACGTCAGCCAACTTTTTCATCTCAGCACTCTTGGCAATTCGTATTTTACGTTCTTCTCTTGTTATCCTTGCTTCTTCGGCTTTGCGGACAGCTTGAATCCTTCGAGCTCTTTCAAGCACTTCTTTGCTGTATGTTTTTTTAGGCTTAGAAGATTTTTTGTTCTTATTTGCTTCCGGCAAATTTTCTGTTTTACTGTTGGTTTCAGACATAGTATTTTTCATTGATTAGCCTGTTGTAGCATCTTAAACATAATTGATTCGTTAGAATGGCGGTATTCCGTGTTTTTTTGCCGGACGATAATCATCCTTATTTTTAGAAACAGACAAAGAATGGATAAGTAATCCCCTTGTTTCACCGGGTTCAATTACCGAGTCTATATACCCTTTTGATGCCGCGACAAACGGATTTGCAAACTTCTCAACATACTCTTTTACTTTCTGTTGACGCATGGCTTCCTCATCTTCCGCCTCCATAATTTCTTTGCGGAAAATAATATTCGCGGCTCCTTCCGGTCCCATTACCGCTATCTCGGCACTTGGCCAGGAATAGACAAAGTCAGCACCCAAGTGTCTGGAGTTCATAGCAATATATCCACCTCCGTATGCTTTGCGTAGTATGACCGTCATTTTGGGAACACTCGCTTCAGAATAAGCATACAGCATTTTTGCACCGTGGCGGATTACACCGGCGTGTTCCTGATCGACTCCCGGCAAATACCCCGGCATGTCCTCCAAGGTAACAATCGGGATGTTAAAGGCATCACAAAAGCGTATAAAACGAGCCGCTTTATCCGATGCGTCGCAATCAAGCACACCGGCAAGATACATGGGTTGATTAGCCACGAATCCCACCGTATCGCCATTCATGCGTCCAAAACCGACTACAATATTCGCGGCCCAAAGCTCATGAACTTCCAAGAATTTGGATTCATCTGTCAGCGCAGATATCACATCGCGGACATCATAGGGCTGTTTTGGATCGGTTGGAATAATATTTTCGATTTTCTTCCTGAATTTTGGATCTTTGGAAGGATGTGTTTTTGCTTTACGCTCATTGTTATGAGGAATCAGCGATAAAAGCGTTTTAATCTGTTGGAAACAAGCCATTTCTGTTGTGGAGTAGAAATGCGCGTTACCGGTAATTTCGGCGTGAACGCGAGCACCTCCCAAATCTTCTTGGGATATTTTTTCCCCTAATACCGTTTCAATTACATTTGGTCCGGTAATAAACATCTTGGAAATATTCTCAACCACAAAAACAAAATCGGTCAACGCGGGCGAGTAAACTGCTCCACCTGCACAAGGACCAAGAATTACCGACAATTGGGGAATTACGCCGGAAGCCATCGTGTTGCGATAAAAAATCTCTCCATATCCTGCCAAAGCTCCGATACCTTCTTGAATACGCGCTCCGCCTGAATCGTTTATACCAATACAAGGAAGTTTCATCTTCATGGCATGATCCATGATTTTTGTGATTTTTCGGGCATGTTTCAATCCCAGAGAACCTCCCATCACGGTAAAATCCTGAGCGTAAATGCAAACCGGAGCACCATTGATTGTCCCGGTCCCGGTAATTACTCCGTCTCCTGCCAATTCTTTGGATGCCATTCCGAAGTTACGTTCTTCATGTTGGACAAAGAGGTCAAATTCATTGAAGGAACCTTCATCGAGCAAAGCCAAGATACGAACCCGAGCAGGCATCTTACCCATCGCGATTTGCTTCTCAATGGCTTTATCGCCGCCACCTTTCTCTACAATCGCCTTTTTTTGGCGTAGAGCGATTATGTTTTTCTTTGAAGACATATGTTATTGGTTTTTGATTAATTCCGAGTCTTTTCGGTCTGCAAAGTTACTACAAAAAATTCCAATTGATTCTTTTTTGAAATGTTACTTGTATATTGTTCGAAATTATTTGTTGATTTTCAGCTTTTTAAGGGTGTTCCTTTTCGCTGCTATATACCCTTTTGAATACAGCTCATCATCCGTATTTTCTAAACAAACGATTATTTCAGATTCGAATTCGGGGACTATTTTACCTATTTTCAGCAGAAATTTCATGGATAATACTTGAACTCCGACAGTTTCTTTTGGGGAAATCATCTGGGCGAAACAACGATTTATAAAGTCGGATGAGATAGGATTTTGTACCGGTAGATTAACTAAAATGGAAAGGCACAACCGCTGCAAGCTGTCGTGCCTATTGTCTATTGCCAGTAATGTTAATCGAGCTATATGTTGCCGGTTGAAAAGTGTTGGAGTTTTCTCGCTGACCTTTTCCATTGCCCAAGCAGCATGCCAGTCAATTTTCCCATCCCCTTTGAAAATCAATTCAAATAACTCGTCGAATACATCTTTGTCTTGAACCGCTAAGGAACACAAATAATCAATATCTTTCTTTGCAACACTATTATGCGATAGGATGGAAAAGATTTCGGCTTTTTCTTTTGTCATGAGTCGTAAAGTTATTGAAAAACAATCTCTTTGACCACCTCGGTGCCAACGTGTTTGTTTAGTGATTTTATGATTTGCTCCCGGGAAAGAAATAGCTCATGTCTCAAAACCGACGAAGATAACCGGACATGGAGTTTCTTATTTTTGAAGTAAAGATTTGTTGTATAATGCTGTATATTTTCTCCTAAAACAACAGCCCAAGAGTTAAGGACTTTGGTCTCATACAGTTTTTCATCCAAGTGGTTTTGCTTAAGAACCTGTGTAAGAATGTCACTCAATTTTTCAGTATTTCTTCTTCGCATTTATCTCAAATTCAAAACTTTGCCGAGTACTGCTCCCTGATCATACGGGATGTTGTTCAAATCGTACAAGGATTTTATTTTTATCCCGTATTTTTGTGAGATACGGTAGAGGGACTCTCCGGCTTTAATTTGATGGGTAGAAAATTCAGAAGCAGCCGTATTTTTTTTCAAAGCCAGATAAACAACTGTACCCGGCTCCAATTCACGTGATTCTTTCAGGTCGTTGAATTTCAAAATGTTTTTGTCCGAAATTTGGAATTCGTTAGCAATGCTGGAAAAAGTGTCTCCGGCTTCAGAAAAGACGCATTTTACACCATTATTTCGATACAATTCGTGTCCTGAAAGCGTAACCGAAGAAATCGTAGTCCAGGTATAGGTCTCTGCATTAACTCTTGAATCAGCAACGCGCATATCCGCTTGTTTGCCAATATCGTATTTGTGTAAATCATAGTCGTCAATCAGTTTTATTAGCTTACGCGCGTAATTTGGGTCGGTTGCATACCCTGCCGCTTTAAGTCCATTCGCCCATCCGTGATAATCTGTCGGTTCGAGCGTGAATAAAGACAGATACCGGGTTCGAGTCGATATAAACAATGAATGATCCTCATATGATTCCCTGACAGACTTATATCTTCGGAAACATTCGCCTTTTTGGTCGTCGTCGGCATACACCTTATCGCCTGTCCAATTACCACATTTTATTCCAAAATGGTTATTAGAAACTTTGGCAAGTTCGCTAAAACCGGCTGCGGACTCGAGTAATCCTTGTGCCAGTGTGATACTTGCCGGTATTTTGTGTAATGCTTGTTGTTCTACGGCGACCTCCGAATATTTAACGATATAGTCTAAATAAGCCTTATGCATGGTTTGTGCTGTTACCAAATGAACCGATAGGATTGTCAAAATTAATAGGATCGCAGTTTTTTTCATTTATTTTTCGTTTTTCTAGTAAATATTACCTACAAAAATAAAACTTATTCTCGAAAAAAACAGAAGTAGTTAATTTATTTTATATATTTGTACTTGTAGTGAAAATTAGAAATCTATGCGACTGTTGACTTATGCCATAAACTATACCGAATACTCGAGCGGAGATTCTCCGTCTGATTTTCAGTGTCTTATCGAAGAAGCTAAAAGCCAGACCAAAAGTGCTTATGCTGTTTATTCCAAATTTCATGTGGGTGCGGCTGTCCTGCTCGAAAATGGAGAGATAATTGGTGGAAACAATCAGGAAAATGCTGCTTATCCGTCCGGTTTATGCGCTGAGCGTACCGCTATTTTTTATGCCAATTCGCAATATCCCGATGTCCCTGTTCGAGCCATTGCCATCGCGGCGTTTACCGACGGAGCATTTCTTTCAGAACCGATTACGCCTTGCGGAGCCTGCAGGCAGGTGTTGTTGGAGACAGAAAATCGATATGGAAAAGAGATAAAAATCGTACTCTACGGAACGAAGAAGACATTACTCTTGGAGAATGTAAGGCAACTCCTTCCTTTTAGTTTTGGCAAGGAGAATATGAAACAATAACAACCTTGTATGCAATCGGTATGAAATGCCGATTTCATCCGATTAATAAAGTTTACACGGATGAGTAAAAAGAAAATTATTCTTGAATATCCCTTGAATTATGCTTCGGAGAATATCCTCTGGATAATGATAGGCAGTGAGCTCGGCTTGTCCGAGTGGTTTTCCGATGGAGTAACCGTTGAAGATGATTTATACACCTTCTCTTGGGATAATCACTATCAAAGTGCCCATCTCATTGGCAAGAAAGAAGGCAAAAGAATTCGTTTTCAGTGGGAAGAGGACAAAGAAACGGATGCGTTCTTCGAAATGGAAATTGTAACTCAAAATCTTTCCGGCAACGTAGCGTTGCAGATAACGGAATTTTGTACACCCGATGAGATCGAAGATTTGACTTTACTTTGGAATAAGCATGTTGAGGCTTTACGTAGAAAGGTAGGCGTTAATTAAGTCCGATTAATTCGTGATGAATTGTGAAAAGGAAGTAGTGTAAAAGAATCTCATGCTTAATTCATGGGTTCTGCGTGCTGATTTTAAAATATTAAAAAAATCAGTTGGATTGTTCAAATCTTGTTCAAACGATTGAATAGCGGTTGAGCTTTTTTATCACTCAATTTTTCTTCTTTTCAAAATCTTTTCTCCGCTCTCCCCTAATTTCACGCAAGTTCCTTTACTTTTACGTGAAATTAGGACTTTTTATGGACAAATTATCCCTTTACTTGCTTTATATTTTTGTACCTTTGCCCAAAACGAAATAATAAAATAGCTATGAGAACAAACTATGAATTGCGTTATGCCGCGAATCCCCAAGATTTTAAAAATTATACGACGGAGAGAATACGAAAAGATTTTTTAGTCGAAAAATTATTCGTTGAAAATGAAGTGAATCTGGTGTATTCCATGTACGACCGCTTGATTGTTGGAGGCGCAATGCCTACGAATGAATCTGTGCATCTTGAAACATTTGAACACTTGAAACAACCAAGTTTTTTATGTTCACGCGAAATCGGAATCTATAATGTCGGCGGAAAAGGCAAGGTGAAAATCGAAAATACCGTTTTTGAATTGGATTACAAAGAAGCCCTGTATCTGGGAAAAGGAGAACGTGAAGTTTATTTTGAAAGTGAAGATAAAAACAACCCAGCCAAATTTTATTTTAATTCCGCACCGGCACATACAAATTATCCCGACCGAAAAATCACCAAAGCGGAAGCGGAAGTTGTTGAGTTGGGGAGTTTGGAAACTGCCAATCATCGAAATATCAACAAAATGATAGTTAACCAAGTGCTACCAACCTGCCAGCTACAAATGGGTATGACTGAACTTGCTCCCGGAAGTGTTTGGAATACCATGCCGGCACACACCCATAGTCGTCGAATGGAAGCTTATTTCTATTTCGAAGTTCCCGCCGAACAGGCTGTCTGCCACTTTATGGGCGAAGTAGATGAAACCCGCCACATCTGGCTACACAACGATATGGCGGCTATTTCTCCCGAGTGGTCTATCCACGCGGGAGCCGGTACGTCCAATTATACTTTTATCTGGGGAATGGCCGGAGAAAATCTGGACTACGGCGATCAGGATTTTTCCAAAATTACCGAGTTGAAATAAATACGCAGACACGTTTAAATGGCCCAAAAAAGCAAACAATAGAACTTATACTCAAGTTTATTGAGACTTTATCGCGTACAATTTGAATACTACTTAAAATTTTACTACAACTATAATTTCCCCTTCGGGGGCAAAGAATTAAAAAAAACAAACACATGAATCAATTTAGATTAGACGGAAAAATAGCGTTGGTAACAGGCGCTTCTTATGGAATCGGATACGCCATGGCAACAGCGTTGGCAGAAGCCGGAGCAACCATTGTATTCAACGATAGAAACACGGAAGCGGTCGAAAAAGGGTTGGCTTCCTACAAAGCCGACGGTATCTCGGCTCACGGCTACGTGTGTGATGTTACCGATGAAAAAGGTGTAAATGAAATGGTTGCTCGAATCGAAAAAGAAGTGGGCGTAATCGATATTCTGATAAACAATGCCGGCATCATCAAGCGTATTCCCATGCACGAAATGAGCGCGGAAGACTTTCGTCAGGTAATTGATATCGATTTGAACGGACCTTTTATCGTTTCGAAAGCGGTCATCCCGAGTATGATCCGGAAAGGACACGGGAAAATCATCAACATCTGTTCGATGATGAGCGAACTCGGACGTGAAACGGTATCCGCTTATGCTGCCGCGAAAGGCGGTCTGAAAATGCTTACCAAAAACATCTGCTCCGAATACGGCGAACACAACATCCAGTGCAACGGGATAGGACCGGGCTACATCGCTACTCCGCAAACAGCTCCGCTTCGCGAAAAGCAAGCCGACGGATCGCCACACCCGTTTGACTCGTTCATCATCGCCAAAACTCCGGCCGCGCGTTGGGGAACAGCGGATGATCTAAAAGGACCGGCGGTATTCTTGGCTTCGGAAGCATCCAACTTCGTGAACGGGCATATCCTGTATGTTGACGGTGGTATTTTAGCTTACATCGGAAAGCAACCGTAAGTGCATTAGCAATCTATTTGTTTAAGATTTAATCCATTTAGCTGATTAAATCGGTTTTTCAGATACAAAATAATACAATCCATGAAGAAAATAATATTTTCATTGTTCTCGGTACTATTAATGGTTGCTTGTTCAACTGGAAGTAAAGTCGAAATCGTAATAACCAACTCCTCCGGTTTGGATAGAAATGGCGAAATGGTCGAATTGAGCAGGGATACGCTTGTGAAAAAATTAGGCTTACAAAAAGGATCAACATTTGTTATTACCGACGCGTCTTCCAAAGCGATTCCTTATCAGATTGCCTATAATCCCTATTCTGAAACGGATTCGCTGGTAATTTTCCCTGTATATGTTGATGCGGATGCAGTAGCCATTTACAAGGTAAAAAAAGGGGTTCCGGCACACGTAGAACCCAAGGTCTATGGTCGATTAGTCCCTGAACGTAAGGACGATTTCACGTGGGAAAATGACAAAGTCGCGTTTCGGGTTTACGGACCGGCTTTGCAGGCAACCGGCGAGATCAGCAGCGGTATCGATGTGTGGGCAAAACGCACCGATAAACTGATTGTAAATAAATGGTACGCCGATGAGCTTGCCGGAAAATCAAGTTATCATACCGACTCGGGCGAAGGACTGGATTTCTATAAAGTGGGACCAACGCTTGGAGCCGGTGCGACTGCCCCGTACATCAAAGACAGTATTTGGTGCAGTCAGAACTTTACAAGCTATGAAATTCTGGATAATGGTCCGCTTCGACTGACGGTAAGGTTTCACTATGCGCCCTACTTGGCAGATCAGGTAGAAATTACACCGACACGCGTCATTTCGATAGATGCCGGGGCGCAGATGAACAAAGTTACGGTCAACTATCAATTCGCCGCGGAAGAACTTCGTGTAGCTTCAGGACTTGTCATGCGAAACCTACCGGGTGAAGCGACAAATATCGATGAAAATAGTGCCTACGCTACTTACAAAGAACCGGATGACAGCACCAACGGTACACTTTATACCGGAATCGTTGGTACGAAACCATTTACATCCGTTGAAGTGAAGAATAGGCACATACTTGGCTTTCAAACCATCAAATCCGATGCAAGCTACGTCTATTTTGCCGGTGCCGGTTGGTCTAAAAGCGGTTTTGACACATTCGAAGATTGGAACAGCTACGTAAAAGACTTTTCAGTCAAGGTAAATACACCACTGAAAGTGGAGTTCCGGTAATAAGATTGACAAGATACATCAATAGGGAGAAGTGGTTCCAAAGTAACGTTGAATCACTTCTTTTTTTATTCTATTCCGGCTCTATCAGTACACGCGTCTCATTGAGTTTTATCCTGATTTTTCATCAAATAATCGACTATCTTATCAGCTATTTCCTCATCCGTTCCATCTACGTTGAGATGAGCTTTGCCGTAAAATATTTCTCTTTTCTCAAGTGTGTCGCTTATAAATTTTTCTAAGTCTTTCCCTTTATATTGTGCCAAAATAGGGCGTTTAAGCAGATTAGTTGTTCGCAAACGTTTGGCAAGTTGTTCCGAAGAGAGATTAAGATAGATGCTTATCCCTTGCCGATTCATCACTTCCATGTTATCAAAATAGCAGGGCGAGCCACCACCGGTAGAAATGACAACTTCGTCATATTCCGATACTTCGTGGAGGCATTTTCTTTCTAATTCACGAAATTTTGCCTCCCCCAATTCGCAAAAAATCTGTGCGACCGATTTATGCTCGCGATTTTCGATGTGCGCATCCATATCCACGAACCCTAATCCTAACCTTTTGGCAACGACTTTTCCAATCGTTGTCTTCCCCGACCCCATGTAACCGATCAAAAATACTCTCATAAATAGCCTTTATTCTTGTTACAAAATTACATTTTTTCTATCAATAACCAATTTGCAAAACCACTGGAATTACCTTATCCAAAATATTGTCGTTTTGATATTATTCTGTCGGATAATTCAACTATATTTGCGTAATATTAAGTGTAAACGATAAATGGAAAACAATAATTCTGTCTTAATGATATTTACCGGCGGTACCATCAGTATGACTGTTGACCCGCAGACGGGTGCTTTACGACCTGCAGACTTCGATTCGGTCAAAAAGTTGATGCCGGAACTGGAAGAAATGCGTATTCGTATAGAAGGCATTCCGCTGTTGCCGTTAGTAGATTCGTCGGATATAAACCCGGATGTGTGGGAGAGAATTGCACTCATCATCGAAGAACATTATCAAGATTTTGACGGATTTGTTGTGCTGCACGGTACGGATACCATGGCATTTTCGGCTTCAGCACTCAGTTTTATGTTGACAGGATTGACTAAACCCGTGATATTTACCGGTTCACAAATTCCCATCGGTGTTTTACGAACTGATGCCAAGGAAAATTTGATTACTGCGGTAGAAATTGCTTCCGCCAAAAAGAACGGAAAAGCAGTTGTTCCGGAAGTATGCGTATTTTTTGAAGATAAACTTTTTCGTGCCAACCGTACCACAAAACAGAATTCGGAACATTTCAGCGCGTTCAAGTCATTCAATTATCCCGCGTTGGCGGAGGCGGGAGTTCATATCAAATATTTCTACAACAACATTTATCAGCCGAGTCAAAATGCCCGGCTACGCGTTCGAACAAAGACCGACCGCAATATTGCCATACTCAAGATCTTCCCCGGAATTACAGAACAAACAGTAAACGGTGTATTGCAGATAAACGGTCTGAAAGCGGTTATTCTGGAAACCTTCGGCGCCGGTAACGCACCTCGTGGCGAGTGGTTCTACAAAGCACTTAGAAATGCTGCTGAACAAGGAATTATAATTGTCAACAAATCGCAATGCAGTACCGGCTCGGTAGAAATGGGACTTTACGAAACCAGTCTGAATCTACTCAATGCAGGTGTTATCAGTGGCTACGATGCTACAACAGAAGCACTTGTCGCCAAATTGATGTATCTCCTTGGAGAAAACAACGATTTGGATAAAGTCAAACAACTGATGATAAAAAATCTTTGTGGAGAGATAACTGTAAAATGAAAAAAGTAGCCCACATACTAATCTCTTTTGCAAGGGAATAAAGCGGGCAACAGTTATTTATTTTAGACTTATGGTCGGTTAGCGGTTCGTTTTATATAAGGTGGGGGTATCTAATGATAAAAAACACCATGCGTGATATAATACTCTAAAATATAGAACAATGCGCCCGCAATGTAGCCAATTAAAGCAAGCCAGCTTATTTTCTTTATATACCAGAAGAAATTGATTTTCTCCATCCCCATGGCAGCCACTCCCGCGGCAGATCCAATGATCAAAATACTTCCTCCCGTTCCCGCACTGTACGCCAAAAATTCCCAAATATAGCTATCGAGAGGATACGCGGCGAGCGAATACATCCCTTGTGCGGCAGCTACGAGCGGTACGTTGTCTACGATAGCTGAAGCCAAACCTATCGACATGACGATAGCGTTCAGATTGCCCACTTTCTCATCCAAAAACGTGGAAAGCTGATGTAGGATTCCGGAAACTTCAAGCGAAGCAACCGCCAGTAATATCCCCAGAAAAAACAAGATACTCGGAATATCGATACGGGTTAGCACATCCACGACTGTTCGTCCTTTTGGTGCAACATTTTCATTGCCGCCTTCAATAGAGATTGTTGCTGTATGATTGCGATGCAAAATATCAGTTACAATCCACAATATGCCGACTCCCAGCATCATACCCATAAACGGGGGTAGGTGGGTTACAGTTTTGAATATAGGCACCATTATCAGCATACTTAATCCCAAAATCAGGATACCGGTTTGCTGTTTTTTGGAGAGTTGTTGGTAGGTCTCGGTCGCCAGAAATGGACGCTCTACGGAGCCTTTCATGGTTGCGGAAAGTACCGCGAGTGGGACTACCAAACTAATTAAACTCGGTAAGAATATTCTTGAAATGATATTGAAAGCCGAGATTTGTCCCCCAATCCACAGCATGGTGGTGGTAACGTCGCCAATCGGACTCCACGCTCCCCCTGCATTAGCCGCAACGACTACTATTCCTACATAAAAAAGTCGTTGGTCTTTTTCTTTGACGAGCTTTCTCAATAGAGAAATCATCACAATAGTGGTAGTCAGATTATCAAGCAAGGCGGAAAGAAAGAAAGTCAAAAAACCGATAATCCAAAGCAACGTTACCTTCTTGGTTGCTTTTATTTTTTCGGTAATAACTTCAAATCCATTGTAGCTATCTATCAACTCTACAATGGTCATTGCACCCATCAGGAAAAACAGAATACTGGAAATATCTCCCAGATGTTTCAACAATTCTTCATTAACCAGATGGGTGTCTGATTGGGATATGATGTATATAACCCATAAAACCACGCCGGTAATAAGCGCGGATGCTGTTTTGTTGATTTTAATATTATGCTCTAACGCAATAGCGGCATAACCAATAATAAAAAGAATGATTAAAACAGGAGTCATGGGAGCAACGATTTAATTGAGTTAATAGTAATATTCTTTAGGTTAATGATTTTTTAATAGGAGTATTAAATATTCAAATTAAAGAAATATTTATCTATTAAAATCACTATTACTCTAAACAATGCGATAGAAATAAAGTTCAGATTCTGTTTAAAAAGTTTAGCTAATCGATCAATAGAAGCTTAGTTCAAAAAATCCGTAAAAAATAGAGCTAAAAGGTTAGTTGTCAATTTTCTAATCCGTTGGGAATTTTCAATCCAATTTCAATACTGCTAAAAAGGCTTTCTGGGGTACTTCGACCGAACCGATTTGTTTCATCCGTTTTTTTCCTTTTTTCTGTTTTTCGAGCAGTTTGCGCTTACGTGTTACATCGCCGCCGTAGCATTTGGCTGTAACGTCTTTTCGTACCGCCTTGATAGTCTCGCGGGCGATTATTTTTGCGCCAATGGCAGCCTGCACAGCAATGTCAAATTGTTGGCGGGGAATGAGTTCTTTCAACTTTTCGCACATACGCCGTCCGAGCGAAACGGCATTGTCGAAGTGAATGAGCGACGAAAGCGCATCAACCGATTCGCCGTTTAACAGGATGTCCAATTTTATCAGTTTGGAAGGACGATAGCCGTTCATGTGGTAGTCAAACGAAGCATAGCCTTTCGAGATACTTTTCAGTTTGTCGTAGAAGTCGAAAACAATCTCCCCAAGTGGCATGTCGTAAATCAACTCCAACCGGTTGCCGGATACGTATTCCTGCTTAATTAATTCGCCGCGTTTTCCCAGACAAAGTGTCATAATAGAACCGATGTAGTCCGTAGCCGTGATGATGGAAGCTCGGATATACGGTTCTTCAATTGTTTCTATTGCCATTATGTCAGGCAATCCCGACGGATTATGTACTTCGAGTACTTCGCCTTTCTTGGTGTGTATAATGTACGAAACGTTTGGCACTGTGGTAATCACGTTCATATCGAACTCTCTATCAAGTCGTTCCTGAATGATTTCCATGTGAAGCATCCCCAAGAATCCGCACCTGAAGCCGAATCCCAACGCTACGGAAGATTCCGGTTCAAAAGTGAGTGATGCGTCGTTGAGTTGTAACTTTTCCAACGAAGAGCGCAAATCTTCAAAATCTTCCGCATCAATGGGATAAACGCCTGCAAAAACCATCGGCTTTACTTCTTCAAAGCCCGAAATGGCTTTACCACATGGGCGTTTCACGTGGGTAATCGTATCGCCGACTTTGACTTCTTTTGATGTTTTAATGCCTGAAATAATATACCCCACATTTCCGGCACTTAAGGATGCTTTGGGAACCATATCCAACTTCAGCACACCGACTTCATCTGCATCGTACTCTTTCCCGGTAGCTACAAATTTTACCAAATCTCCCTTGCCGATGGTTCCGTTTACGATCTTGAAATAGGCGATGATTCCGCGAAAAGAATTGAATACCGAATCAAAAATCAACGCTTGCAACGGAGCGTCCGGATCGCCAATAGGCGCATGAATACGATTGATAATGGCATTCAGAATTTCTTCGATACCCATTCCGGTTTTTCCGCTCGCACGGATTATTTGTTCGGATTTCACACCCAGCAACTGAACGATCTGGTCTTCGACTTCTTCGGGCATGGCACTATCCATGTCCATTTTATTCATTATGGGAATGATTTCCAAATCATGCTCAACTGCCATATAAAGATTGGAAATGGTCTGTGCCTGAATACCTTGTGTAGCATCCACAATCAACAGAGCGCCTTCACAAGCGGCAATGGAACGGGAAACTTCGTACGAAAAATCGACGTGTCCCGGAGTGTCTATCAAATTGAGAATATACTCTTCGCCCTGATACGCGTAGTTCATCTGTATGGCATGACTCTTGATGGTAATACCGCGTTCGCGTTCCAAATCCATGTTATCAAGTACCTGTGCTTGCAGATCTTTGCCCGAAATGGTCTGTGTAAATTCAAGCAGACGGTCGGCAAGCGTACTTTTTCCGTGGTCTATGTGAGCAATGATACAAAAATTCCGAATTCTTTTCATTCTAAACAGTTAAGGGTGCAAAATTAGCTAAAAAAGATCATTGCACAAAAAAACTATCCGTGCTTAAATTCGTTCGGCTACCACGTGATTGTCGAAAATAATAAAACCAACAATTAATATCAATGTTTAAAATGAAACCGGCTTTTTTTATTCCAATACTCGCCGTATGGGTGCTGATGATTGTTTATACCATTACACGCGGTAGTCAAGCTTTTGCTCAAATTCCGACTTTAAGATGGACGTATATAGGCGTTCTTGTACTTGGGTTTGTCTCTTTTTTTGTGGGAATGTTCTTGGACCGATTTCTACCGCACGCGGTTGCCAAACCTGAGAGTTTTTTAGGTTACAGTTTTTTGATTTTCTCGGCGTACCTGTTTTTTGCGTTCTTATTGGTAGATGTTGTCCGTATAGCAAATCATTTTTTCCATTTTACTCCGAATTTTGAGAAATTGCGTTTTTGGGCAAGTCTGATAGTGGTAAGTTTAGTTACAATAATGATGATCATCGGACATATCAAATTTAATCATCCGCAAGTGGTTCATTTGAATATAGAATCATCTAAGCCCTTGCAAAATAAATTGTTGAAGATTGTTGCTGTCAGTGATATTCATATCGGAACTTCTATTGACAAGTCCAGATTAGCGAAGTACGTAACGTTGATTAACGCTCAACAACCTGATCTGGTGCTAATTGCCGGCGACTTGATAGATCGGGCAATTAAACCGGTAATTGACCAAGACATGGATGAAGAATTGAGACAGATTGTCGCTCCACTGGGCGTATATGCGGTGTACGGCAATCACGAGTATTACGGCGAAGACAAAAATAAAACGGCTGATTTTTACAAAAGAAGCAACATTACAGTTTTGCACGACAGCGTTGCTTTGATTCGTGACGAAATTTACGTCATCGGACGTGTTGATCGAACTGACTCCAAACGTGCCTCGCTTGAGAGCTTTATTGAAGATCTTGATGGTATAAATCCGCGGATTTTACTTGATCACCAGCCGTATAATCTGCAAGATGCTGAAAATAACCGAATCGATTTACAATTTTCCGGACACACACACAACGGGCAAATGTTTCCCGGAAATTTAATCGTAAAAAAGATTTTCGAGCAAGGCTACGGTTATCTCAAAAAAGGAGATACACACTACTACGTTTCGTCCGGACTTGGACTTTGGGGACCGCAATACCGAATTGGCACACAGAGTGAATTGGTGGTTGTAGATTTCAAGTATTAAAGTCAGGATGTATTTGAGCTTTTTTTTTAATGCAATAAAGAGACAAGGGGATTCCTTGTCTCTTTATATTTCTAATTCACTTTGTGTTATCAGTTAAAGTTTATATCTTATTCCAAGCGCGATACCGTCGTACCCAAAATAAGTTCCCGGAATCAGATAGAAAGTCGGACGCCAGTCAAGCGACAGCTGAATCGGAACGTTAAAATTGTATTCAATGCCTACCTGACCAAGTGCACCAAGTCCTAAACCACTATTAATACCGAGAGAAGCACCGGCACCGGCATACCAATTGAACCCGGGGGCAAGTTGTGAAAGGTCCCAAACCCATTGGTAAACTCCACTCAAATAAACGCCTCCATACGACCAAGCTCCGACACCTAAGTCCAACTCTAAACGGTTGTCACTACTCAACGGATGTTGATAAGAAATTTCACCCGCGTTACCAAAACGGACACCGATGTTTTTACCTTCTACTTGCGCGCTTGCAAATCCTGCAGATCCGATTAAGAGAGCCGCGATAATTAGTTTTTTTTTCATAAGATGTTTAAATTATTGTAAATTATTTGTTGATTTTTACGACGTTATTGATATAGATTGTTTTACGAATCAAATTTAATCGTATTTTTTCGAATATTTTACTTTTAGTCTAAAAAAGTAGATTTTTTCTTTGCTGTTTTGTGGCTCTATCGTTTCTTTTTAAAAAACGCCTGCATCAATTCGGCACATTCATCTTCTAAAACTCCTGATACAACTTCGGCTTTTGGGTGAAGAATGTTTGGAGCAAAGCGGGAAAAGCCGCGTTTTTCATCCGATGCGCCGTAAACGATTTTGTTGATTTGAGACCAACCCAACGCGCCCGCACACATCACGCAGGGTTCAAGGGTAACAAACAAGGTACAATCGGTCAGGTATTTTCCGCCCAAAAAGTTAGCACCGGCAGTAATAGCCTGCATCTCTGCGTGAGCGGTAACATCGTTTAGCGTTTCAGTCAGATTGTGTCCGCGGGCTATTATTCTATCTCCACAAACGATGATGGCTCCGACCGGAACTTCATCACGATTGAAGGCTTGACGAGCTTCATCAAGTGCTTGCCGCATAAAAAATTCAATTCTTTTGTCGCTATTCATGTCCAACGAATTTGATTTCATCAATCAGATTGGAAGACGATTAAATCTACGAAGCCGCGTCTTCTTCTACCACCAGATTTTCGATGATAAATCCTTGACGTTCACCGGTGTTTTTTCCCATGTAGAATGAAAGTAAGTCCTGTACGGCATCTTCTCGGCGAAGTTTAACCTGCTCTAAGCGGATTTCGTTCCCGATAAAATTAGAAAACTCGTCAGGCGATATTTCTCCAAGTCCTTTGAAACGTGTAATCTCCGGATTGGCTCCCAACTTTTTCGTGGCAGCTATTCTTTCTTCTTCTGAGTAGCAATACAGTGTTTCTTTTTTGTTCCTTACCCTGAAAAGCGGCGTTTGAAGGATGTAAACGTGTCCTTTTTTGATTAGATCCGGGAAAAATTGCAGGAAGAAGGTAATTATCAGCAGGCGGATGTGCATGCCGTCCACATCTGCATCGGTGGCTACAATGACTTTGTTGTACCGAAGACCGTCAATGCCGTCTTCGATGTTGAGCGCGGCTTGGAGCAGATTAAATTCTTCGTTTTCGTACACGACTTTTTTTGTTAATCCAAAGGTGTTCAACGGTTTTCCGCGAAGGCTGAAAACGGCTTGTGTATTCACATTACGGCTTTTGGTTATGCTTCCGCTTGCCGAATCCCCTTCGGTAATGAAGATGGACGAATTTTCCATCAGCGAATTTTTCGATTCGTCTTTCACGGGCGTATCGTTAAAGTGATAGCGACAGTCGCGAAGTTTTTTGTTGTGAAGACTTACCTTTTTGGCTCTCTCACGAGCTTGCTTGGTAACTCCGGCTATGGCTTTACGCTCTTTTTCCGATTCCAGAATTTTCTGAAGCATGTTGTCGGCTGTTTCGGAATTGCGGTGCAGGTAGTTATCCAACTCTTTTTTAAGAAAATCATTGACAAATTTATTTACCGTAACTCCGTCTTTAGACATATCGCGAGAGCCTAATTTCGTTTTGGTTTGGCTTTCAAAAACAGGTTCTTCCACACCGATGGCGATTGCGGCGACCACCCCGTTTCGGATATCGGAAAGCTCCATGTTTTTGTTGTAAAATTCTTTGATGGTTCGTCCGATGGCTTCACGAAACGCGCTTTGGTGCGTTCCACCCTGCGTGGTGTGTTGTCCGTTTACGAACGAATAATACTCCTCGCCATATTGGTCGGTGTGGGTAATGGCTATTTCAATATCATCGTGTTTCAGATGGATAATCGGATATAGCAATTCAGACGTCAGATTCTCGTTGAGCAGGTCGGTTAGTCCGTTCTTAGAAAGAATTTTTTTACCGTTGAAATTGATGGTCAAGCCGGTGTTCAGGTACGAGTAATTGCGAAGCATCGTTTCGATAAATTCTTCGTTGTACACGTAGTTTGTGAACATTTCACTATCCGGTTGAAAATAGATGCCGGTTCCGGTTTCACTTTTTGGATTTGGCATTTCTTCTTCGCCAACCAGCACGCCTTGCTTGAAAATTGCCCGCCTACCTTTCCCTTCCCGGTAACTTTCAACTTGAAAAGCGACGGACAACGCGTTAACCGCCTTAGTTCCTACTCCGTTCAATCCTACTGATTTTTTGAATGCTTGCGAATCGAATTTTCCACCGGTATTCATAATGGATACGGCGCGAACCATGCTGTCCAAGGGGATTCCGCGTCCGTGATCGCGAACAAGGACAGTCCCATTTTCAACGACTACGTCAATCGCCTTTCCAAATCCCATACGGTATTCGTCAATGGAATTGTCAATCACTTCCTTGAGTAGCACATAAATACCGTCGTCGCTATGCGAGCCGTCGCCAAGTTTCCCGATGTACATACCGGGACGCCGCCGCACGTGTTCCAACCCTTCAAGCGTTACGATATTGGCGTCGCCGTAAGTTACTTCCCCGTTTTCTGTTTCTTTTATATCTTCCATCTGTATTCTACATTATTCATTCTATATCATTTAGCTATCAGAGTTCCTATCTTGTAATCCAGCTTTCGGGATTGAGCATACTATTGCCGTTCCAGATTTGGAATTGTAGTTCGGCTTGTCCGCTTTCTTCGTCTGTAAATATGCGTCCTATCGGTTGTTTGGCTGATATTTTCTCTCCTTCGCGGACGTAAACCGTTGAGAGATTTCCATAGACGGTTCTGTAAGATCCGTGCTGTACGATAACGGCACTTCCGCTACCCGGCAATGAGAACCGGCGGGTAACAACTCCGTCGTACACGGCTCGCGCGTTGGTTCCCGAAGGCGAGCGGAAATAGGTTCCTTTGTTGTTAATGGTTACGTATTTCAAGTCCGGATGGGGCTGTGTCCCAAACCTGCCACTGATAACACCCCTGTCCACGGGCCATGGTAATCTGCTTCGGTTTTTGGCAAAGCCTCCGGAAAGCAATTGTTCTTCTCGAGTAGTAGCCGAAACGGATACGGATGTACTGCTTGCAGTCGTTTTTGTTTCAGTAGTCGTCTCAACCGATTTCGGCTGTGTCGTTTTCAACGGTTCTTTCGCGGTTCCGGTAGATGGTGTGGCTTTTGGCGCATTCTTTTTTGCCAAGGCTTCCGCCATGCGCGCTTCCTCTGCTTTGCGTCTTATTTCCTCCGCTCTGCGTTTGGCTTCCGCTTTTCGTATCTCTTCGGCGATTACCTGCTGTATCCGGTTGTCTATCTGATCTCTCCGACGTTGGTGCGACCGGTATTCGTCGGCTAATTTTTTTTCTTCTTTTTGCAGTGTTGCCAGCAGTATTTTTTCTTCACTTTCTTCTTTCTTCAGCTTGTTACTCTCTATTTCTTTCGTTTTTAACGCTTCAAGTTTGTTGATTTTATTAATATCCAAACTATCGGTTTTCTGTTCAATTTGTCTCTTTACGGATTCAATCTGATTGACTTGCGTTTTTTTATAATCGGCAAATTCCTGAAGGTAGCGTGCCCTTCGGAGTGTTTGGTCAAAGTCTTTCGCGGAGAGTAGAAACATCAGTTTGGAGTATGAATTTCGATTCATCTGGGTATTTTGAATCAGCTTCGCGTATTCTTGCTTCAACTCGTCTAATTGTTTTTCAAGTTCATTCTTCTCTACGGTCAGTTGATTTATCGTTTTATCCAATAAATTAATTTCTGCATTGTAGGTGTTAATTAATTTTCGCCTGTCGTTCAGATTTTTTTGTAGTGAATTTAGTTTCCGCTTTGATACTTTTTCTTCTTTCTGGGTTTTTTGCAGGAGTTTATTGGTCTCGTTAATCCGGTCTTGTATTTCTTTTCGTTGTTTACGTAGTTGGTCAACAGTCTGAGCCTGTAGTTGGAAAAAACAGGTAAGACTGCAAATAAGTATTAAAGGTAAAAGTATTTTTTTCATTCGAAAATACGTTTTGAAACAGAATCTACTTGCTGAATAAGGAATTTATGTATCCCAACCGGTACCTTGTGAGATCCGCGGCTTCCATGTGAAACGGCACATCAAACTTGGCATCATCTATTGTAAAATGAAAAGACGCTTTCGAGCCATCCTCTTGAGTTCCGTCAATTGCGATTTTCTCGGGGAATACGACTTCGTTGTATTTTTTGAAATTGGAATAGGTCGTATTCATCTTATATTTGCTGTCGTTTGTACTTAAAATGACTTCAACTATGCGTTTCAATGCCGTATCAACAATGACATCCTGCGTCATGGACTCCGATAGAACCGTCAACGTATTGGATGGTTCACGATTCTTCCAGCTAAAATCTTCCGGCAGAAAAATTTCTTTGGCTGCGACGAAGAGCCGGTTGCTGATTAACGACTGTACTACATCGTAGTCCACTATTACCCCTAATGTGTTTCGAAAAACGCTGTAGTTGCTTTTGTAGTATTTTCGGTTAGCTTTGTCAATCACAATCATAGAAGTGGGAGTCATCTCAAGTTTGAATAGCTCTACGCCGAAGAATGGCTGTATCGATAGATGTATCGCCGAATCCGAAACCAGTTTACAACTTGCTTTTACATCCATCTGACGTCCCTTAAAATCGACAAAAACGGACATTTTTATCACGTTAACTCGTTCAAACGCGGGTTGATTTTTTTGAATTGCAACCACCATTTCGGCGGAAGTCATCGTGTGGGTGGTATCAACTGATGATTTATCGGTTTGAGTTGTCTTTGAAGCGGATTGTGTTGATTTGCATGCCGAAACAGTGAGTAAAATTAGGCATGCTACAAGAATTTTATGAGGTAATTTCATGTGCTTTCACTTTAACAAGAGTAAGGAAATATTCAACCTAAATGATCGGTAGATTTTTGTATTTCTCTATTTTCTTTTTTACTTCTTCATTATTTTTGTTGACTTTTAGCGCTTCACTCCACATCTCCAGCGCTTTGTCGATGTTGTCAAGTTTGAAATAAATATCGCCGGCATGATCGTATATAACGTCTGACTCGCGCTCTTCTTGTTTTAGATTGCTGATAGCCTTGTCAATGTATAGTTTTGCTAACGAATAATTTTCCTGCTGGTATAGTATCCAAGCGTATGTGTCTAAGTAAATGCTGTTATTCGGCTCTAATTCAACTGTTTTCCCGCTCATTCTTTCGGCTTTTCGCAGGTCTTTCTTTTCTTCGGAAAGGTAATAAGCGTAATTATTCATGATATATACGTTGCTTGGATTGGCTTCCATTGCTTTTTCGTAATTTTCAAATGCTTTTTGGCGATCGTTCATCCGGTAGTAAATATCACCCATTTGTCCGTAAAATGTGCTTAAAACCAATTCCGACGATGAACTTAGGTTATCTAATGCAAATTGGTTGGTATTCAGAGCTTCTTTGAGATTACCTTGCTGAAACTGCGCCATGGAGCGATAGTAGTAAAAATCCGGCACTTGCGGCAACTCTTTGATTGCACGTTCTGTAAAGTTTAAAATTCCGGTGGTATCTTCTTTCTGTCCTAAAATCTGTAATGACGTTTTCCAAGCGGCTTCATTTTTCGGATTTATGGTAATCAGGTTTTCCAACTGTGTCAACGCGTTATCATTCCTTTCCTGATTTTGCAGAAAAACAGCATAGTACGCGTAGGGCATTTCTTCGAAGGGATACATCTCGATCAGCAGTTTGAACAGGTCTTCCGTTTCGTCTATTATTTCTTGGTTTGCCAGAAGTCTGTCCACATACTGTCCCAAAATATTCATCTTGGTCTCGGAAGGAAGACTTGGATTTTTCAGAGCCGATACGATTGATTCTGTGGCTTTTTCCGATTGATTTTGTTGGTTATAGTAGTTTGCCAATGACACATACACGTAAGGATTGTCCGGCTCCTCTTTTTGAACCTTTTGGTAGATTTCGAATGCTTTTTTGGGTTGTTTTTGGTCCAAGTAAATATCACCAAGTAATACTTTATAGCGCGTTTCGCGGGGATGCTTGGCTATCAATCTATCAAACTCGTGAACGGCTTGTTTTTCTTTTTTCAGCAGTGTATAGAGCTGGAATTTCTCGAAAGTCAGGTATTCGTTTATTCCCACAAATTTTTCAAGTTGATTGAGAGCGGCTATCGCTTTGTCGTAGTCGCCGGTTTGTTTATAGAGCGAATTGAGAATGGTGTAAACTTCTTCTCGCATCGGATAGTGTTTTTTTAATTCTTCTGCTTGCTCAACTGCCGTGCCGAGTTGTTCTCTACCCGAAAGCACGGTAATATAATGAAGTCGATACCACCAATTTTCAGGATTACCATCTACCGCTTTTTTCATAGCTTTCGACGCTTCCGGTAGCAGATTCATCCTGCCATAAAGCAGTCCAATCTCACTTTGTGCGGCACTGTTCGTGGAGTCGATCTCAACGCACATGCGTAATGCTTCTAATTGTTCATCAAACTTGGCTAAATCTTTCAGTTTCTGGGCTTCGAAGAAATAATAGTCAAATCGGATTTGCTCGTCAGTCGTAAGCTGCTTGCGAGCAGGTAAAGACGACTTGCCCGAAGCGGATACACCGATTAAAACGAAAAGAATTAGGATTGGTATGATTGGTTTTATCTGCATTGTTTTTCGTAAAAAAATCTGACTATTTCCGTCCTGTATGCCCAAATCCGCCTTCGCCACGGTCGGTTTCGGTAAGTTCACTTGCTTCTACCCATTCGGCTTGCTCGTGTCGGGCGATAATCATCTGGCAAATTCGCTCGCCATCGGTAACCGTGAAGTTTTCGTTTGACAAATTAATGATTATCACGCGAATTTCACCCCGATAATCGGCATCAATAGTTCCGGGGGAGTTAAGCACGGTAATTCCTTTTTTTACAGCCAATCCACTTCGCGGTCGGATTTGAGCTTCGTACCCTGCCGGAAGTTCAATGTACAACCCCGTAGGTATCAATATTCGTTCCAAAGGCTTCAACTCAACCGGTTCGTCCAAATTCGCGCGCAAATCCAATCCGGCAGAGTGTGCGGTAGCATATTCGGGAAGCGAGTGATGGGACTTATTTACAATCTTTATTTTCATGTATTTAGAATTGTTTTCTACGATAATGGCTTGGTAAACAAGCTGTTAGTCGTCTTTCTGTGTGTTGAAATTAGTCAATACAGCAACTGTGTAATGCAATAGATCATTCTTAAACTAACTTGCAAAGTTACTAATATAAATTGTGAAAGAATAAAAAATATTTATTAGAAAATAAAATTGTTCTAATTCCGATGAAAAGTGTTTATCTTTGTCGTTTACCGCTTTTGAACAATGAAAAAAATCGTTTTTGCAACTCACAACCGACATAAACTCGAAGAAGTCAAAGAGATTTTGAAAGACAAAATAGATATAGTGGGGCTATACGATATTGGTTGTCTGGAAGAAATCCCTGAAACGGCTTTGACCCTAGAAGGAAATGCCCTTGCTAAAGCCAACTATGTGTTTGAGAATTATGGGATGGATTGCTTTGCCGACGACACAGGATTGGAGGTTGATGCCTTGGACGGCAGACCGGGTGTTTATTCCGCCAGATATGCCGGCGAGCCTTCAAATTCGGAAAGGAATATCGACAAACTTCTTGCCGAAATGTCCAACTTCTCGAATCGAGGTGCTCAATTTCGAACCGTGATAGCATTAGTAGAAAAAGGAAAGGATCGGTGTTTCGAAGGGGTTATCAAGGGAAAAATCGCCAATGAAAGGTGTGGGAAAAATGGGTTTGGTTATGATCCGGTTTTTTTTCCGACAGGTTGCAGTCTGAGTTTCGCTCAGATGAATCCATCTAAAAAAAACGCGATTAGTCATCGAGCCTTAGCCGTAGATAAATTAGTTCGGTATTTAGGAGAAAATTTCGATTAGAATCAGTATTTGTTTACAATAAAAGTGAGAAAAAACAGTTTTTTCTTTGCTCATATTAACATCATCAAAATCAAACTATGTGCCGAAAATTCTTGACCTTTTTTGGATTCACGATATTTACAATTTCACTTTCCGCTCAGGTAGCCATGGGCAAGTGGCGTACGCATCTGGCTTATAATGCGGCTGACATAATAGAACAGTCTGAAAATAAAGTTTTTGCCGTAAATGAAGGTTCCTTGTTTTCTGTTGACAAAAGAGATGGAAGTCTCGAGAAATACAGTAAGGTAACAGGTTTGAATGGGACTTTAATATCCAAAATCGGATATGATGAAACCAACGGGGTCCTTTTAATTGTATATAGAGACGGTAATATTGATTTCATGTCTTCAAATGGAGTGCATAATTTGCCGGATTTTTACAACAAATTGATGAATGTCGAAAAAACGGTAAATCATATCCTGTTTCATGAAAACACCGCGTATCTCGCTACTAATTTTGGTATAATTACTTTGAATATGCTGAAAAAAGAAATTCAGGATACTTACTACATAGGCGACAATGCTTCCGAAGTTAATGTTCTCAATACGGCTATTCAAAATGGAACAATCTATGCCGTTACGGAATCAACGGTTTATTTTGCTTCTACTTCTAACCAGCAGCTAATCAACTTTGAGGTGTGGAGCAAGATGACATCCCTGCCCGGAAATGGCAATTTACAATCCATGGTAAGTTTTGGAAACAATTTAATATTGCTTCGAGGCGGGAATCTTTACAAGCAAGATACAAACGGAGTTTGGACGATATTGGATCAGAATAAGAGTTTAACACATCTAAAAGTATCGGATACCTATTTGGAGGCGTTCTCCAACTCGAATGTTTATGTATTTGACAACCAGTTGGTAATGAATCCTGTTACTAATTTGACGAATGTCAAGGATGGTATATACGACAATGCGTCGTCGAAGTTTTGGTTTGGGGGAGATACCCGAGGTATTGCAGAATATAGTTTGAACGGAGAACCGAATTTTTACAAGCCGGAAGGTCCGGCACTGAATTCTACGTTCAAAATGCGATTTGCGGGGAACAAACTTTTTGTCGCTCCGGGAGGAAGATGGCCCGCCCAATATCTGATTCCGGGGCATATCATGATTTTTGAAGATAATAAATGGACTAATATCAGCCACACGACGATAGAAGCAGTTACGAACAATGTAATCCAAGATATAATTGATATTGCGGTTGACCCGAATGATAATTCACATTTTTTTGCAATTAGTTACAGTAGTGGCCTTTATGAATTTCAAAACAATCAATTTGTTAAATACTACAATAATACGAACAGTGCATTAATTGACGCGTTTGGAAATGGAATGGGTTACTTGGGCAGTAATTTGAAATATGACGAATCGGGTAACTTATGGGTTGTTTTGGATTTAATGGGAGTTGGAGTTCGTGTGCTGAAATCAGATGGCAACTGGGCGGAGTTTTACTCCTCCGCAATTACATCATTGCCTACTGTAGGAGATTTTATTATAGACAACACAAATCCAAATCGAAAGTTACTTTTCGCCTCTCGTTATAATGCCGGCTTAGGTGTTTTTGACGATAACGGAACTATTGATAATGCAAACGACGACAAATCGATTTTTATCAGCACGTTTAGCTATATTTCCAATGACAAAATCGCGACTCTTAAGCCTGAAAATATTCATAGTATAGCGCAAGACCAGAATGGAGTTTTTTGGTTGGGGACAAGCGAAGGCCCGATCTTGATCAACAATCCGTCCGAAATTTTCGATAGTGATTTCATCGCGACACGGGTAATAATTCCCAGAAATGACGGATCCGGATTGGGCGATTATCTTCTCGAAAAAGAGGCAATTACGGCTATCGCGATTGATGGTGCAAACAGAAAGTGGCTTGGCACCAAATCTTCCGGCGTTTTTCTTGTATCAGAAAATGGTCAAGAAACCATCCAACATTTTACAACGCAAAACAGTCCGTTGCTCTCAAATGAGATCATGACCATTGCGATACATCCCACTACCGGAGAAGTCTTTTTCGGAACGACAAGTGGGCTTGTGTCCTATCAGAGCGATGCTTCCGAAGCACAATCTGCCTTCCAAAACGTACATGTTTATCCAAATCCGGTAAGAGAAAATTTTTCAGGAATCATAACGATAACCGGTTTGGTTGAGAACACAAACTTAAAGATTACGGATGTAGCCGGAAATTTGGTCGCTGAGACAACGTCCAATGGGAGTATAGCTACGTGGGATGGTAAAAACAGGTTTGGACAAAAAGTCAGTACCGGTGTTTATTTGGCAATTTGCGTATCGCCTGACGGACTACAAAGCGCAACCGCCAAAATATTGATAGTCAACTGATAATGTGAGAAGTAATGATTTTTGTCTCTTGCTTCGACGTGATATTCCTGCTGAGATAAGAGACAATATCTCCTGTAGAAATGAAAAATAGTAACTTCTCGAAATACAGCAATATTCTTTTTCCACTATTATTGTTTTTGAGCATCAACGGTCTGTTTATTCTAAAATATGCCGAAAGAGTAACGTCGTTGTCTTATCTTATTGTCATTCTATACGTTAGCTTTGCGTTTGTTGTAATTTATTTCGTTCATCGGCTCATAAACAGATACAGGAAACTCGTCCCTGTTTTTTTCTATTTTATTATGCTGGTCATTATTGTCGGAGTGGTACTTTTGCACATGAAAGTTGACCCCTACGCGCTAAATATCGATCGCTGGTCTGCCATTCATAATTTTATTCACAATGTTTTTCAAGGGGTTTACCCGTATTCGGCAAAAACCCATTTGGATGGGTATGGTTCCCCTTTCCCAATATGGCAGTTATTTCATATCCCGTTTTATTTTTTAGGAAATATTTCCGTCGCTTTGCTCTTTGTAATATTGCTCACAGCTTATGTTTTGGTAAAATTTACCAAAGACAAAAAATCATCGCTCTATTTTTTTCTGCTGGTAGTCATATCACCGGCATTTTGGTACGAAGCACTCGCGAGAAGCGATCTTTTCTATAACTTTCTGTTGTTGTCGGCAATTTTGATCTGGATCAACGAAAAAAAAATCAACATCGGTCAAAACGCGTTATTTCTTGGTGCTATTTGTGGCCTTTTCCTTTCCACAAGGCTTTCTGTCGTCATTCCTTTTTTTATTTATTTTTTAGCTGATTTTCTAAAAGCCGAAAACAAAAATAAATTGTTTTTTCTTTCAGCTATCATCTTAGTATTTTTAATCACATTTTTGCCATTGGCTTTTTGGAACTTTGACATGTTGCTGTTTTTTGAATACAATCCCTTTGTGTTGCAGTCTCGACAAGGTTCTTTGTTCGAAGTGATTACCGTATTAATCGTTAGTGTTTTATTCGCGTTGAAGTGGAATAAAGACTTTGTCAAATACAATGAATATACTGCCTATGCCATCATTATATTAGTAATTGTTACATTTGTGCACCGAATGATTTCGTCCGGATTCAGTAACAATCTATTCAGTTCCGCTTATGACATTACCTATTTCAACATGGCGTTGCCTTTTCTGATATTCTGCATCAGCTATGGATTTAACTCTGCAAGCAACAAAAAACTTAAAGAAGATAATTAATCCTAATTACGGAGTGATTTTTCTTTTAGCGTTGATATATACATTTTTAGGAATCTACAGTATGGATTTCTATTATTTTTGGGACTGTATTGAGCTTGTGTCCAAGCAGGCGCATTGGTATTTTCTTTACGACATGAATCCGCTTTCAATGCCGGTTGAAAATTCACACTTCCAAATGCTTAGTACGGTGGTTCATCCACCTTTGGTGCCCTACATGACTGCTGTATTGTGGAAAATTTTTGGACAACACCTATGGGTATCACATCTATTTTCGTTGCTGTGGGCTTATGTTCTCATTTACAATACTTGGAAGTTGGTTGCGTATTTATTTAATAATCCGATTTTTCGTTATTGGGTTTTTTCGCTTATTTTGTTAGAATCGACAGTATTAACTCAATTTGCCATTGCATCGCCTGATTTTATTCTTTTAACCGGATTTGTAATCGCATTAAGAGCCGTTTTTCAACAAAAAAAGGGACTTCTGGCAATTGGGTTAATTTTCTTGTGTTGTGTGAGTGCACGAGGAATTTTTACTGGCGTGATTCTTTTTGTTGTCAATCTTTTTTATCAATATAAATTAAATGGCAAATTGAATTATTCAATTCTGTCAAAGACCTTACTGCCCTATCTGCCGGTTTTAACCATGCTACTTGTTTATTTTGGATATTATCTGTTTGTGGCGAATTGGAGTTTCTGGGGAACGGGTCATGCCGATAATACGTATACAACCTTTTCAGATGTAAAACTTGTTTTGAAACACTTTGGAGAATTAGTAGTGCGGATAGCTGAGAATGGACGGTTTTACTTGTATTTTGTCGCTATTGCATTAATCCTTATTTCGTCAAAGAAACAGTGGAACTTAGTTATTCGAACAAACCTGTTGATGCTCGTTTTGCTAATCTGCTTGTATGTTTTTTTTGTAGTTGTCACCAAAATGCCCTTCATTGACAGGTATTTTATGCCCCATTACCTTACTGCGACACTACTTGTTTTTTTACTCATTAAAGAGATAAACTTAAGTCGCGTTAAAGTCAATATTATCGCCGGAATTGCTCTGATCCTACAAATTACCGGCAACTTCTGGATATATCCGGACAAAATAATAAAAGTTTGGGATGGTACGCTTGCCCACATCCCTTTTTATGAATTACGTAAAGAGTGCTTTGATTATATTGATGATCAAAACCTAAACTACGAAGATGTTTCAGGCGGATTTTGTCTTTTTGACGATAGAGGATTTGTGGAATTGACAAACAACGGAAAATTTGTTCACGATAATTTTATTGACTCCCCTTATTTTATCTATTCAAATGTATCGCCATTGTCCGATGAAATGATAGATGATTTTACGAATCCCGAAAAATGGACTCCGGTAAAAGAATTCAAAAAAGGATTCGTGAAAATTATTCTTCTGAAGAATAATACAAAAAAAAACACTATCCCTTGACCAAATTCAAAAATTCTTCCCGCGTTTTCGCTTGCTGAAAGACTCCCGTAAAGTCGGATGTAGTGGTGATAGAATGTTGTTTTTGTACCCCCCGCATCTGCATGCACAAGTGCTGTGCTTCAATGACTACGATAACACCCATGGGGTCAAGCGTATTCTGGATGCACTCTTTGATTTGTGTTGTAAGTCGCTCCTGTACTTGCAGCCGACGCGCAAAAACCTCTACTACACGTGCAATTTTACTTAGACCGGTTATTTTCTTGTTGGGTATATACGCCACATGCGCTTTTCCGAAAAAAGGGAGCATGTGGTGCTCGCACATGGAGTAGAAATCGATATCCTTGACGATTACCATTTGTCGGTAATCTTCTGTAAACATGGCAGATTGAAGTATTTTTTCCGGATTTTGCTCGTATCCCTGCACGAAAAACTGCATAGCTTTTGCTACTCGCTGAGGCGTTTTTAGCAATCCTTCACGTTCGGAATCTTCGCCCAAAATGTCTAAAATGTCTTTGTATTTTTCAGCTAAAATTTTTGTTTTTTCTTCGCTGAATCGTATGAGGTTGTTTTCGTATAAATCCATGTGAGTAATTAGCGGATATTGACGCGACTTTCACGAACAGTATAGGTTTCTTTTCTTAACTCGGGAAAAGTTTTTGTCAATTCATTTCTGAAATTTTGTGCATCGTCATGTGTCCTAAAATCCCCAATACGTACTTTCCAGAATGGTGAAGAATACGTTCTGTAAACGCCATAGCCGGGAAATGCGCTTCTCAATTGCCGTTCGATTCTTAACGACTCATCTTTTGCTGTACGTTGAGCGTTACTCGAAAATACCTGTACACGGTATCCGGCTCCGGAATATGGACCGATCGGTTCTTTTTCTTTGGAAATGTAATCGTTAATCAACCGGTCCAATTTTGAATCTTGCTTTACCTTGATTTTGGAAGTGCTTTCAATCGTCTCGATCACATCCGGGCGCTTGGTTGAACCGGATTGGGAGTTTACCACAAAAACAAATAAACAGATAAAAAATAATGTAAGATTAAAATACTTCATTTTAATTACGGTTGAGTATGATTTTCTACAACTCAGATTTTGAAAGACTTTGTTTGAGCTGTATTTTTGCAAAAACATGACTGAACAAAAGTACAAAAACTATTCCTAATATTAGGTAATTTTATTTTCAAAGCTCGTAGAAATACATCGGGTTTATACAAAATGCTTCCAAAATATTGTATCTTTGTTGTCGATAGATTACAAAGATGAATTACCAAAAAACAGTCATACTTGTTGCCGGAGGGAAGGGCGAAAGGATGAATACTACTGTGCCCAAACAGTTTTTAGAATTGGATAATCTCCCCATATTGATGCATACTATGAGTAGATTTTATGACTACTCGCCAGATATGGAACTAATTCTTGTTTTGCCGGAGGGTCAACTCGGATTTTGGGAAAATCTCTGCAAAAGATATAATTTTACGATTCCACACCGGACCGTATTGGGTGGAGAGACTCGTTTTTTCTCGGTAAAAAACGCGCTTGAGACAATTGATAATCCGAGTGGACTGATTGCGATACATGATGGGGTTAGACCCCTTGTCGATATTGAGACGATAGGTCGGTGCTTCGAAGAAGCCGGCAAATCCGGAGCTGCAATACCGGTAATGGAGTTGGTTGACAGCATTCGAAAAATGGAGAAAAATACGAGTAAATCTGTTGATAGAAAGCAATATCGTCTTGTCCAAACTCCGCAGGTTTTCCAATCGAAAGTTATTTTTGACAGCTATAATCAACCGTATAAAGACCATTATACTGACGACGCGTCCGTAGTCGAATCTTTTGGTCATCCCGTTTCGTTGGTCGAAGGAAACCGAAAAAATATTAAAATTACGGATGCAGTAGATCTCCACATGGCAAAACTTTTATTAAACCAAGCATGATGCATGAAAACGACAATCGGATAGAATGGTTGGACAGCGTGAGAGCCATTGCCGTTATTGCGGTTATTGTCATTCATGTGTCTTCGCCTGTGGTAAATGTTACGTTTGGTAAGAATATGAGTTATTGGTGGATCGGACATATTTTTGACAGCGCAGTCCGATTTGCAGTCCCGGTTTTTTTGATGATTAGCGGAGCACTATTATTATCAAAGAAATACGATTTAAAAGAGTTCTACAAAAAAAGGGTCGCGCGTATTTTTCTTCCTTTACTCTTTTTTATGATTGTGTATTCTATTTTTCGATGGGTAAATACTCCTTTCGATTCACGACCTTACGGGCTTATCGGAATATCGGGTTGGACGGTTAACCTATTTGTGACGGAAGGAATCTCTAAACATTTATGGTTTGTTTGCATGATCTTGTTTTTGTATATATTTACTCCGTTAGTAGGCACTTTTATTCGGAAATTGAAACCGGAAATGGTTATTTTTCTACTTGCCGCGTGGGTTTTACTTTGCTTTATCAATAACGGATTTCAGGTAAATATGTATAGTTGGGTGTGGGTCAATTTGCCGAAAAAGATATACATCTATTTTCTGTATATGGGCTACATGGTTTTGGGATACTATTTTTTTAATGTATTTTATGTGTCCAAAAATATTCGAACTACTGCGCTGGTACTTTATCTGATAACCGTTGTTGTCGCTGTTTTTATGGTCTATTTTGCAAGTAAATCCAAATCAAAGTTAGACACGTCATTTTATAGCTATTTGAATTTGAATACCATCATTCAAGCATCAGCTGTGTTTATTGCACTTAAAGGAACAACAATAAAAAACAATCTGCTGAAAAAAGTTCAACAAAAAATCAGCGATTATAGCTTTGGCATCTATCTGGTACATATATTAGTAATCGGTATCTTATACAATCACGGTATTTACTGGACGATGGCTCATCCGCTGATTTCTATGCCGATATTAGTCATTCTAACGCTGTTTTCATCAATGCTGATTGTTTACATCCTTAGGAAACTTCCTTATGGGAAGTACATTTCCGGATAGATTTAGACAATGAATTTACAATGATTCTCAAATAAAAAACGCTTTATGAATTTTGATTTCCAACAAATTGTCAGTGCCTTTATCGTGCTATTTGCCATTATTGATATTTTAGGTTCCATCCCGATAATTATGGCGATAAAGGATCGCGGCGAAACGATTAAGCCGTTGAGTGTTACGCTTATTTCTCTTGCTATTTTGCTGGCTTTCCTCTTTGGTGGAGAGGGTATCCTAAGATTGTTTCACGTTGATATTGAATCGTTTGCTGTCGCAGGCGCACTCGTCATATTTATTTTTGCCATGGAGATGATTTTGGACATAGAAATCTTCAAAAACAGAGGTCCCGAAGGGAGCGCGACCATAGTGCCGCTTGCTTTTCCGTTGGTAGCCGGTCCGGCATCTTTTACTACGCTACTGTCATTGCGCGCTGAATATGCCATGGAAAATATCCTGATAGCGGTTGTCTTGAATTTGATATTTGTCTATTTCGTACTTCACTCTACGGGAAAGATTGAAAAAGTAATCGGAAAAGGCGGAATTTATATCCTTCGGAAGTTTTTTGGAATTATCCTTTTGGCTATCGCAGTTAAACTATTCGTAACGAATATCGGGTATTTACTGTCGGGTCAATAATTTGTGATTGAAAAACAAAAAAAGTAGTCTCTAATTTGAGACTACCTTTTCCTTAGTTGCGGAGGCCCGATTCGAACGAACGACCTTTGGGTTATGAGCCCAACGAGCTACCACTGCTCCACTCCGCGATGTGTTTTAGAGTCACAAAGGTAATGCGTTTTTTTATTCTGTGCAAATTTATTTTTGAATTATTGTCGTTAAGCTTGAATTTAAATTATAGGACAAAATTAAATGCGTTTCGATTTTTATTGTATGGTGAATCATTGTCAGGCTTTTTAAGTAAGTTTGTTCACTAATAACTAAGAATGTTCAAATATTTCGTATCAATACTATTCTGTTGGTTTGTTTATTCCGGACTACCGGCTACGGTAAATACAGATGATCAGGCTTTGCTTTTAAGATTAGATAAGATGATTAAACACCGTGATGAGTATCGTCTGAAAGTGGAGCGGGAAATAGCTGACGTTAACCGAACATTATTTTATGCCGATAACGATAAGAGTAGGTTCGATTTGTTGGGTACCCTATTTACCAAATATCGTTCTTTCCGAATTGATTCAGCCATGATTATTGCCAAAGAGAGGTTGCGACTTGCTGAAATCTTAGGTGATGAGAATCTCATAAATCAGGGATTGATGAATGTAGCTGATGCCATGAATAAGATGGGAAAGTATGAAAACGCATTGCTTACACTTGACAGCGTGAAGCGAACGGAAGAAGTAAAAAAAGATACCTACTTTTATTATTTATATCACACTGTTTATTCGTCATTCTACAACGATGTTATAGATGATTCTGAGAAACAGATTGCTTGGCAAAAAATGAAAGTCTATAGAAATACTTTGGTTGCTGTCAGCGATCCAAGCTCTTCTAGTTAGGGTCTGCTGAAAAACTCCCTAATTATTGTTTATCAACCAGATATGATTAGATTTGTGTAATCAAATGCAAGGAGAAATGAAATTACCCCGCAAAAAGCATGCACCTATGCCCAAATACGTGAGTCCAAATCAGCTGGTTTTGGATGGTTTTGAAACACCTTTTGAGACCAAACTCAGTCAAACCAACCGTTGGGTAGTATTGGCAGATCTACTTCCCTGGGATGAGATTTGTAATTTATATTTGAAG
>JBKEBE010000097.1:0-1608 GCA_047973025.1 Paludibacteraceae bacterium | reverse complement strand
TGCCGTAGAAGAAGGACGTCGCATTTACGCCAATATTCTAAAAGCCGTGCAATTTCTGCTTTCTTGCAATGTGGGTGAGATAGTACTTCTGTTGATAACTTCTCTGGCAAATTTGGGGGCACCGCTAATCCCGATTCATATTCTTTGGGTTAATTTAGTAACAGACAGTATGCCTGCTTTGGCGCTGAGTGTTGATCCGGCTGAAAAAGATGTCATGCAGCGAAAACCGCGTAATCCGAAACAAGGATTCATGACTAAAGGGGTTATTTGGCGAACTCTATACCAAGGGATTACAATTGGGTTATTGTCGTTGGTAGCGTTCTTGCTTGGAAAAAGCGAAGGAAGTTTAGCTTTGGGACAAACCATGGCGTTCTCGGTATTGGCGTTTTCGCAGTTATTTCACGTGAACAACCTCCACTCCTACCGTAAATCCGCCTTTGCCTTTAATCCGTTCCATAACAAGCCACTCATTTTTGCGATACTGGGTTCCATCCTGATGATGGCTCTGACTCTTTTTGTCCCACCCATCCGTGACACTTTTGGTTTAGTAACTATGGATAGTACACATTGGTGGATTGTTATCGGGCTTTCTGTGGCTCCTATTGCAATCGTTGAGATTTTCAAACTTTTGAAGATAAACACGATGAAAGATGATGAATGATAACGAAATACAGCTCCTCATATTCGTCTCGTCGTTACTAATTTCGTTACATTTGTATTGGTTTTCTTTCACAATGAAAGGTTCTTAATTTCTACTCAATGACGACAAACAAGCTCAAAACATTTTACAAATACGTCCGTTTTTTTTTATTATTCTCGATTTTAGCAAATATCGCGGTAATCATTTATTTCGGATTAAGTACTACTCCCGGAGACGAGAGGGCTATACAGGAGGATCTTTCCTTTCGCATTCAATTGATTTTTGTCGCGACTGTCACATTTGTCGCAACTTATCTGCCTTCTTTCATTGAAACGAAACAAATATTTCGTTTTCCCGAATTTCTGCAAATCACGATAATCATTTTTATCCTTGCAGCCGGTTATATCAGTCAGTTTTTTGATTTGTTTGTCCGATTTTACTGGTGGGACGATGTGTTGCATTTTACATCCGGAACTTTTATCGCTTTTGCCGGATTTTTGTTGATATACAAACTGAATCATCGATATAGTTTTGATTTGAATCCTTGGTTAATCGCTGTTTTCACGTTCTCATTTTCAATAGCTGTCGCCGTATTCTGGGAAATTGGCGAATTTCTATCCGATTGGTTTTTTCAAACGAACTACCAGAAATGGGACGTTCCGCCCGACACACCACTTATCGGTAAAAGATACCAAGGACTTGCCTTACGCGACACCATGGCCGATTTAATCATCGCGTCAATCGGAGCGATATTAGTCTCTATTTACGCGTTTTTGGCTGTAAGTACCAAAAAAGAAGAGACACTAAAAGAAATTAGAAGATTGGTGGAAGAGAAAAACGAAAAATCGAATAGAAGCGACTGAAAAATTTTTTCTTGCACTAATGTGCAAATGTCCTATTCAGAATCAGACAACGACAGAAAAACGACTCTCATTTTTTAGAACAATATCCATCTGTTTTTTTACGTT
>JBKEBE010000036.1:0-11209 GCA_047973025.1 Paludibacteraceae bacterium | reverse complement strand
TGTAACATCTTCAGTCATACAAATTTGTTTTATCAATGTTCTACATCTAACTTTAATATCTCCATCCAATACTTTATAACGATATTTTGTAACCCAAACAATATGAGCTGTAAGTCTTGAAATTGTGTGCCCATTAAATCGTTGTTTGTTTTCCATACTTCAAAAGTACATATTTCCACACAGTAGAAAGAATTTCATTCTTTCTTTTCAACAAACCTATGGACTTCCAGTCCATAGTGGTTTAGTTTGATACTTGTTATTTCTTATTTTGTTGGCTTTTTAAATTGAAAGTCTTTGGTATCTCCTTCAATTATTTTTGCTTTTTACTGTTTCTTGTACGAGTGCGAAATATTAAATCTTTAGTTGAAATCCATGTTTATACTCTTCCGTATGCACTTACCCGTATCTATGATTCTACACAGACCTACCTTGCTCTGTCAAACACAAGTATCTTTATGCCCTTAATAGATACTAAGCAGACGCGTAATATCCGTCACTTGCCACTGACAACATAGCAAGTTGAAAACATAGTAGGAAGCAAGAATCAATTGGACAAATTTTCTGATTGTATCTCTATCCCCTTACTTACAGCCATCTCTCGAATGGCTTCTTTCAAGTCGTCCGCGTTTTCGTAGGTGTAGTAGGAAAAGTAGATGGTGTAAGTCGTTTGATCTTTTTTTAAAATTTCATATTTCTGCTCTATTTCCCGGATGGAGAGAATTTCTTTCCAGAGAATGGTCTCGGATTTAGTAAATTCGTCCGGTTTAACGGCAATCTTCTCATCATCCACGCGAATGTAGGCCTTTCGGATAATAGCACTCAATCCTTTGTAGGCAAAATAAACGCCGACCATGGCAAACAGGGCAATGTAAACCCAATCGAACTGATCGATTCCGTTCTCCTTTTTCAGCCCGGATGATGCGACCCAACCGGACATACCCAGAAAAATCAAACCGATGATAAAGTGATAAAACGAATTTTTGTTAGGGACTTTAATGTTTCTGTTGAGTAGCATGATGATGAGTGATGAGTGATGAGTGATGAGTGATAGCATGTAAATGCCTATTTTTCTTTCATTACGTAGATTGTTCCTTTATTTTTGAATTTATCCAGACAAAGGTAAATCAAAATATTAAATTACCTTTGTATGCTCTTGATCCGGTATTTTCGTAACAAAGATATAAAAAAGTCGGTAACATGGAAGAAAACGAAGGAAAGGACAATCAATATTTCTTAACTATTTCAGCCAACACCTTGACCCGGTTCGGGTTGGTATTTAAGTTTTCCCCGCTGCCACACATTTGTTATCTGTGCTTTGCTCGGCAAGAACAATAAAAAACATAGATATGAGTATAACTTGATTTGGCAGGTATTTACCTGTGCCATCATTTACGACAAAAACGGAAATTCAACAACCGATCTCGATCGCAAAAATCGTTACAATCCGATATAATTTACTAAATTTACCGGAGTTGGTACTGTTTAAGAACAGATGAAAAATACGCGAAGCAATGTTTTAACTGTTATGACCAATCATAAAAAAAGACAAGTTAATTCCTTATCTATCTTGCACATAACCGATTTCGGAATATTCTGTAACCACTACCCATGCTCTACCCTACCCAATTTGAACAAAAAATAGATTTCAATACCATTCGCCAACTATTGAAAGACAATTGTCTGTGTCCGCTTGGCAAAGAAAAGGTTGAAGAGATGCAGTTTTCATCCGATTTTGAAGCCATCTCGCGCCTACTCGACTTGACGGATGAAATGACAAAGCTGATTACACTTGGAGAAGACGAGCTACCCGTGGGAGATTTTTTTGATATTCGCGAAGCGCTTTCACGCGTAAGCATTGAAGGATTATTTTTGGACGAGACGGAGATTTTCAGCCTTCGTCGTTCGCTCGAATCGGTACAAAAATTAGTCCGGTTTATTCTCAAAAACGAAGAAGAACAGTTTCCCAACCTTCATCAACTGACCGCCGAAATCGTATCTTTTGAAGCAATAATCAAGCGCGTTGACACTATTTTAGACAAGTTTGGAAAAGTAAAAGACAACGCGTCATCCGAACTTGCCCGCATCCGAAAAGACATTTTTCAGACACAAGGAAGCATCTCCAAAACACTAAATGCCATCCTTCGACAAGCCCAAACCGACGGATATGTCGAAAAAGACAGCGCACCCACTATACGGGACGGACGTTTGGTAATTCCCGTTTCGCCTACATACAAGCGCAAAATAGGCGGTATCGTCCACGACGAATCCGCCACGGGAAAAACCGTTTTCATCGAACCGCAACAAGTAGTGGAAGCCAATAACCGGATTCGTGAACTGGAAAGTGAAGAAAGGCGTGAAGTAACACGTATTTTAATCGAATTTACGAATTTTCTTCGTCCCTACTTTTCGGATATTTTGGCTTCGCAATTTTTCTTGGGCGAAGTCGATTTTTTACGCTCAAAATCGCTATTTTCCATTCAAATCGGAGCAATCCGTCCACGATTGGACAACACCTGTCAATTAGAATGGCAAAGAGCGATACACCCCCTACTCTTTCTTTCACTGAAAAAACAAAACCGGACTGTCGTTCCACTCGATATTTTGCTAAATGAAAAACAGCGGATTCTTATCATTTCGGGTCCCAACGCGGGCGGAAAATCGGTCTGTTTGAAAACGGTCGTACTACTTCAATACATGCTTCAATGTGGCATGCCGGTTCCGCTCCACGAGAATAGCCGATGTGGTATTTTCCAACGACTGTTTATTGATATTGGCGATGAACAATCCATTGAAAACGACCTATCCACATACAGTTCACACCTGATAAACATGAAATTTTTCATCAAGAATAGCGATGAAAAAACCTTGCTTCTAATTGATGAATTTGGTAGCGGTACTGAGCCACAAATCGGCGGTGCCATAGCCGAAGCTACGCTCGAACGCTTTAATAAAAATAGGGTATTTGGGGTTATTACCACGCACTACACTAATCTGAAGCACTATGCCGAAGATACCGAAGGTATTGTCAACGGTGCCATGCTGTATGACCGCCAACATCTGCAACCGCTTTTCCAACTGGCTATCGGCAATCCCGGAAGCTCTTTCGCTGTGGAGATTGCCCGAAAAATAGGACTACCCGAAGATTTAATAGCCGTCGCGGCGGAAAAAGTCGGAGCGGAACATTTAGATTTCGACAAACACCTGCAAGACATCGTCAGAGATAAACGCTACTGGGAAAAAAAACGACAAGAAATCCGACAAAAAGAGAAACGACTGGAAGAAACGTTGGCAAAATACGAAATGGAACTTAGCCTGACCGACAAAAAGCGAAAAGAAATTACGCAAACAGCCAAGCAACAAGCCGAAACATTACTGAAAGCAGCCAACGCGAAAATTGAAAATACCATCCGGGCAATAAAGGAAGCCGGAGCTGAAAAAGAGAAGACACAAAACGCAAGATTGGAGTTGAAACATTTTGCCGGAAGCTTATCTGAAGAACCAGCACCAAAAAATCACGATAAAAGAAAAAAATTAGTATTTAAAAAACTAACTACAGGTAGCAAGGATAAAGCCGGGAATCAAGCCGTAAAATTTGACGTGGGGACAACCGTTCGTCTTAAAGGTCAAACAGCCATCGGAACAATATTGGAACATAATGATAAACAAGCGGTTATAGCATTTGGACAAATCAAATCGACTGTAAAATTAGAACAGATAGAACCCGTAAGCAACCATTCGGCAAAAAAAACGAATAAAAAACGGGAACATCTCGGCAAAACCGCGATAGACGAAGTGCGCAAACGAAAACTGACCTTCAAATCCGAAATCGACGTGCGCGGAATGCGCGGCGATGAAGCCCTGCAAGCCGTAACTTATTTCATCGACGACGCGCTCATGGTAGGCGTTGCTGATGTCCGTATCCTGCACGGCACCGGCAACGGCATTCTGCGCCAACTGATACGCCAATATTTAAATACCGTTCCCGGCGTCAAACACTTTCACGACGAGCACGTACAATTCGGCGGCGCGGGAATTACGGTGGTGGCAATGGAATAATCGGGTCGTACGCAATTTTGAAAAAAAACAATTTATCACTACTTTTGCCGACGGTTTACCAATAAATCATCCGTCTATCCGTTTATTGTGATAGAAACTTCGCCCATGAGCTACAAACTTATACTCGCCTTTTGGGGATTAATTGCTTGGATGAGCCTTTCCGCTCAGTCTCACAACGTGCGCGTATATGGCTATGTGATTGACGAAAACAACCGCGGTATTGAAGGAGCGAGTGTGAGTTTTGAAAACACCACCAACGGTACGATTACCAACCGAAATGGCTACTACGATTTGAATATCCGTCCGACCGATTCTGTAACAATTGTTTATTCGCATTTGGGCTACGAAACCATTCGACACACTATTCTACCCAAGCAACAAGTGGTACAGATTACGGTTGTACTCCATTCCGTCGCCCATGAACTGAAAGCGGTGGATGTAACGGTCAATCGCCGAAGCACGTCAAACATGGAGACCATCGACCCCGGCAAGTACCGACTAATGCCCAACACCAGCGGAAGTTTTGAATCGCTCTTGATTAGCTTTGCGGGCGTTACCACCAACAACGAGCTGAGCTCGCAATACAACGTTCGTGGTGGAAATTTCGACGAAAATATTGTTTATGTCAATGGTACGGAGATTTACCGTCCTTTACTCATCCGCGCCGGACAGCAAGAAGGATTGAGCTTTATCAATGCCGACATGGTGGGCAATGTCAAATTTTCATCCGGTGGATTCAATGCCGAATACGGTGATAAAATGTCGTCTGTCCTTGACGTAACCTATAAAAAGCCCAAAGCCTTTGAAGCGTCGGCTTCTGTCGGTCTGCTGGGTGCTTCAGCTTACGTCGGAACAGCAGGAAAGCGATTTACCCAGATGCACGGTATCCGCTACAAAACTTCCCGCTATCTACTGGGTACGTTAGACACCAAAGGTTCCTATCAACCCAATTTCGTCGATTACCAGACCTACTTGACTTTTCAGGTTGACCCCAAATGGGAAATCGGCTTTTTGGGAAATTTTTCACGAAATGATTATACGTTTTATCCCGACTCGCAATCCAGTGCCTTTGGCACTTACAACATGGCTGAAAAGCTTACAATTTACTTCGATGGTTCGGAAGTTGACCTTTTTCAAACACTTTTTGGTGCTTTATCATTGAACTACCGACCGAAAGAAAATATAAAGTTGGGACTTACCGCGTCTGCTTTCCACACCAACGAGAATGAAACATTCGACATTACGGGCGAATATGTGTTGAGCGAGTTGAAAATGGGAGACAAGGGAGAAATAGAAGATGGCGAAAAACTCGGCGTAGGCACGTACCACCAGCACGCGCGAAACCGGCTAAAAGCCACCGTCGCGAGTCTTTCACATTCCGGCGAAATAGCTCAAGGAGGACATACCGTTAAATGGGGTGCCGGCGCTCAATTAGAGCGTATAAAAGACCACATGCGTGAATGGGAATGGCGGGATTCGGCAGGATATTCCATGCCCTACCTGTATGACAACAAAGTGGATTTGTATTACAACCTGAAATCATCGCAATCGTTAGAATCGTTTCGCGGTTCAGCATACATTCAAGACACGTACCGCCGGGATACCGACGGCGCGCTCTATTCACTGACAGGCGGTATCCGAGCCAGCTATTGGGGGTATAACAACGAGTTCTTGATTAGTCCCCGCGCGTCCATAGCCATACTGCCCCACTGGGACAGAGATTTCAGCTTCAGATTTGCCACAGGCGTATATCACCAGTCTCCTTTCTACAAAGAGCTTCGCGATACGGTAACAGATGCCTTGCGTAATGTAACGGTACAATTGAACAACAACCTGAAAGCGCAACGCTCACTGCAATTCGTATTGGGCGGCGATTATTTCTTCCGAGCATTGGGTCGTCCGTTTAAGTTTACTACGGAAGCCTACCTGAAGTTAGCCGATCGCGTAACGACTTATTTTGTAGATAATGTTCGCATACGCTATTCGGGACAGAACGACGCAAAAGCCTATACTGCCGGAATCGATTTCAAATTATATGGCGAATTGGTTCCCGGCACCGATTCATGGCTCAATTTTTCACTCATGCGATCCAGAGAAGATATACTGAATGATTCTTACGTCAATACCGATGGGAAGACCGTTTATCCGGGTTGGATTTCTCGCCCAAACGAATCTCGATACAACATATCCATCTTATTTTCAGACTATTTACCTAACAATCCGAATTACAAACTCTACCTGAAAGGAATCTATTCCGATGGACTTCCCATCGGACCGTCCAACAGTCCACGATACATGGGCGACATTTACAGACTTCGCGCTTACAAGCGGGTAGATATTGGTGCTTCGAGAGCCATCGTCAGCGGGAAAGATAAATTGCTGGACAGAGCGTGGCTGAAGCACGTGGAAAATATGTGGATAAACTTCGAAGTATTTAATCTCTTTGATTTCAAAAATGAGAACTCCATCTATTGGGTCTCGGATGTTAACGGCAGACAGCACGGTGCGCCGAATTACCTAACCGGAAGACAATTCAATGTGAAACTAACCGTGGATATTAAATAATAGTGATGAGTGATGAGTGATGAATTTTAATTTGACAATTCTATAACCAACTATACACGTAAAAATATCGAAAACAGTAAAATATGCCTGCAACATCTTCTCGCGGACAAGCCATGCCCGAATCCCCCATCCGCAAACTCGCGCCATTAGCGGAAAAAGCGAAAGCGCGCGGCATCAAGGTTTACCACCTAAACATCGGTCAGCCGGATATTAAAACGCCAAAAGTCGCTTTGGACGCGGTAAGGAGTATCGACAGACAAATACTTGAATACAGTCCCAGCGATGGGTTCAAAAGTCTGCGTGTCAAACTTGCCGATTACTACCGCCGATTTAATATTGACGTGAGTTACGACGATATTATAGTAACCACCGGTGGATCGGAAGCGGTAAACTTTGCGTTTATGAGCTGTTTAGACCCCGGTGACGAAATCATCGTACCCGAACCGGCATACGCCAACTATACCGCTTTCGCCATCGGTGCGGGCGTAGTCGTGAAACCGGTAGTCTCAAGCATTGACGAAGGGTTTGCGCTACCTTCCATCGAAAAATTTGAAGAACAGATAACGCCACGCACAAAAGGGATTCTCATCTGCAACCCCAATAACCCGACAGGCTATCTATATACCCGCAAAGAAATGAATCAGATTCGGGATTTGGTAAAAAAATACGATTTGTATCTCTTTTCGGATGAAGTATATCGCGAGTTTTGCTACACCGGCGCACCCTATATTTCCGCTTTTCACTTGGATGGAATTGAAGAAAATATCATCTTGATAGACAGCGTATCAAAACGTTACAGCGAATGCGGCATCCGAATTGGTGCTTTAGTTACCAAAAACAAAGAAGCCCGCAAAACCGTGATGAAGTTCTGCCAAGCACGACTTAGTCCGCCGCTGTTGGGTCAGATTGCCGCTGAAGCTTCCATTGACGTATCCAAAGCCTATTTAGATGATACCTATGAAGAGTACGTGGAACGTCGCAAGTTTCTCATTGACGGTCTGAACCGTATTCCGGGCGTATATTCCCCAATCCCGATGGGCGCGTTTTACACCACCGCCCGCCTGCCGATTGACGATTCGGACAAATTTTGTGCTTGGTGCCTGTCCGACTTTGACTACGAAGGTTGCACCGTGATGATGGCACCGGCATCCGGCTTCTATACCGACACCAATCATGGCAAAAACGAAGTTCGGATAGCCTACGTACTAAACAAAGAAGATTTGAAACACGCGTTGGTCGTGCTGGGCAAGGCGCTTGAAGCCTACAACAAGAAATAACAATGCGGTACGATTTTCGGAAAGCGACTTTTGAAGAAGCCACCCAAATCTGGGATATTCTCCGGAAAGCCATTGAACGTAGAAAATCGGAAGGTTCAAAGCAATGGCAGGACGGCTATCCGAACCCTGATGTCATCGCCGGAGATATTGAAAAAGGAGTCGGATACGTGCTGACTGAAAACAAAAAAATCATCGGTTATAGCGTGGTCCTCAAAAACGATGAACCGGTTTACGAAAACATAGTAGGTCAATGGCTCACGAGTGGCGATTTCTTGGTCGTTCATCGTGTTGCCATAGCCGATTCACATCTGCGTAAAGGGTTCGCAAAAGAGATTCTTGCCCGCGTGGAAAGCCTTGCTCTGCAAAATAACATCTTTAGCGTCAAAGCCGACACCAATTTTGATAATCCGGCAATGCTTCGAATCTTTGAACAACTCGGCTATGTCTATTGCGGAAAAATTCATTTTCGGGGAAGCGAGCGGTTGGCTTATGAGAAAATGATTAGCAATGCTCTTTCTCCAACATTACATTGCACAAAAAAACATTCTTAAAGTCTAAGAATGCTTTTCCTTGTTATTTAGCCGTTTCTTATTTCTCCTTTTTTACCCGTAACTTCAATATATCGGGATTCTTTGTGATGAATTGAACGGCAGATCGATACCCAATTTGGTAAATGGATTGATAGGAGTCGAAACTGAATTCGTGAAATTTTTTGATTGCTTCGGGTTCTATTAGAAAATCACATAATTTTCTTCCGGGTTGAGAGTTTTGGTGCTGCCCGACACGTATGGATTCTACTATAGTATCGCGCATTTTGAACGGTCTTTTGTCCGACAAATGCGGTAATACATCACATCCGATGACGTATTCGCAAACGCTTCTTAGTGGTTGAGAAGGCACGTTATTCAGCAAGCCGCCGTCAACATACATCATTTTATTTATTTCCAATGCCTTGAATATGCCGGGTATGCTACAAGAAGCGGCTATCCACATATTCAATTTTTCACTACTACTGATTACCTCCCATTCTCCCGTTGTAAGGTTAGAGACACAAACAAATAACAGTTTCTCTAATTTTTCAAAACTATTACCGGGGATAAACTCATTCATCACAGAAAATATCGTGTCATGATTGCTCAATCCTCCTTTCCAGAAAGTCGGTTTAAAATGCATCACGTTGGTAACTTTGTACAGATTACCTTCTTTTATAAACTGAAGCATTTGTGCAGGCGTATAACCTGCGGCATAGATTGCTCCAATGATACTTCCCATACTTGATCCGGAGACAACATCCGGCATAATGTGGTAATCTTCAAGAGCTTGCAATACTCCTATGTGCGCAAAACCCAAAGCGCCACCACCACTCAGACAAACACCAATCCTGTATTTTGTCTCTGGTGAGTGAACAAGTATTTCTTTAAGTGATTTCATAATTAAACGGTTGGGCAAACAAAAAGAATTAGTTTAATATTTTAGAATGAATGAAAAATGAGATTCTTTTGCAACACCTGTCTGCCTCTTACTTATGTGTTTCGTTACAGCGTTTTCAGATTCAGGTTTCTCCACAAAACTTTAATTCCGCCACCATCGTGAATTTGTAGTGCTATGCGTCCTTGTGCTTTTCCGATCTTTTCATCGGTTAAGTCAACCATAGTTTCGCCATTCAGCCATGTTTTTACATTATCGCCGACGACCCGGATACGTAGTGTGTTCCATTCGCCAACCTTTAGAATTTCTTCTTTCTCATCTTCTATTTGCACTAACCAACCGCGACCGTACGATTCATAAATCCCTGCTGTATCATTGCCTTTGGGTGCTACTTCGACTTGCCAGCCATTGACCGTTACTTCCGGCTCAATGAACGATCGAATGAAAACTCCCGAATTGCCGTCCGCTTCTTGCTTGAACTCTACGGTCAGGTCAAAATCATCGTAATACTCACGAGTAGCCAGATAACCGTATTTTTTCTCCAGACCACTCTCACAAACCAACAATCCGTCTTGTACATACCATTTTTCTTGTCCATACAATTCCCATCCGGACAAATCTTTTCCGTTAAATAAGGTAACTTCTTTCGTTTTACGAGGAAGTTCTTTGATTTTCATATTACGAAACCAAGCTGCGGAGCCGTGATCTTGAAGACAGATAACTCCTTTTCGAGCCACACCGTATTCGGGAGCATTCTCCCACTTTCCGCTATGCTTGCGTGCAAACCAGTCATCGGTCCATGCTTCAAATTCGACAACTTTCTTACCATTCAGCCAATGTTCTACATGTCCATTATCAAAGATTATTTTGGACGAATTCCATTCACCTGCCGTTTTGATAATTAACTTCGTCGTGTCTGCAACATGCATGGCATAATCTGCAGCCGTTTTCTGCCAATCTTCCAATTTCTCGGGAAAACCTATATTGTCAATCAATTGATATTCCGGTCCGGTTACATACGGCACACCGAATGCCGGATTTTCAACAACGTGATACAGCATACCGCTATTGCCTCCCTCCGCAATTTTCCAGTCCCAAACCAATTCAAAATTTTCATAAATTTTGTCCGTTACTATGTATCCGTGTGCGTCTTCTCCACTCCCTTTTGCTTGAATAGCACCATCTTCGACAAACCAGGGTGCTGTCAGCTTGTCTCTATTATAATCGCGCCATCCGTCAAGGGTTTTCCCATCAAAAAGCAATTGCCATCCATCTGCGACTTCTTCTTTTGTCAATTTGTTGTAAGGCGAAGATGCACAAGAAGCTAAAAAAAGACCGAATGTTCCTAAAACCAATAAATTTCTTAATTTCATGTGTTTAATTAATTTTATAGTTGTTGAATAAAATTCGTATGTCAAGTCAATCATAACTTTGTATGATTGACAAACCATGCTCATTCTTATTTTTCCGTATTAACAATTTTCTAAATCATTTATTTTCAAAACATTAATAATAGTATTTCCCCCTATCCCGAAGGTAGGGAGGACGAGTCCGACCGTAGTTCGAGATAGGGAAAGACTAAAAGTTGATTATTTTTGTTCTACTTGTCAAGTTTCACAAGTTTGTTGATGTCTGTTGATTACATTTAGGTTCAAATTTAGTAATTTATTTTTGAAATCGTCGGGTTTCATTTTAAATATTTCGGGTTTTAGAAGAAACCATTTTTCGATGGCTAAAACAGGTGTTTTCACGTTGAGTTCTTTTCTCAGCGACCCGTGCCTTCTGTTCAGATTGTAAAACAGCAGGAAATTCATCAAATCGACGTTCATTTCATCTTTAGAATTGTAATTTGTTTTCAGAATCGTATTGTTTTTTATCGTACC
>JBKEBE010000048.1:0-2464 GCA_047973025.1 Paludibacteraceae bacterium | reverse complement strand
GTCAGGGCCGACAACCGTGTCAATTTCCCAATCTCCATAGCGTTCTCTGTTATTGATAATAGCGGGTCTTTGTTCGATGGATACTTTATCGGGAATAACCACTTTCTTACCTCCTACAGGACGTTTCCTGTGCTTTAGCCGATGTCTGCACTGTTTGTAGAGTGTGCCACTTTGCTGTGTATCTTTTCTGATAAACCGGTAAATCCGCTCATGGCTGACCATTGCAATGTCATGCCTGCGGCACCAACCGGTTATCTGTTCGGGTGACCATTGTTCGGTTTCAATTTTATCGCGCACGAAGTTTTCCATCTCCTTTGTGAACTTACGTAAGCGTGAAAATCTTTCTTTTCGTTCATCGGCAAACATCTGTGCATTTTTCGCGGAATAACGGCGTTTTGAGCTGTTCCGCTTTATTTCACGGCTGATAGTTGATTCACTCGTCCCTACTATACGGGCAATTTCTTTTTGTCTTGTCCCTGTTTGAAGCAATGCGGATATTTGGTATCTTTGCTCCCCATGTTAAATGTTTCTTCTTTTTCCTCCTAAAAATTATATTTACTAATTGAACTTGCGAGGTCTTGATTTTTATTTGATCTGCATAAAAATCGGTAATTTTTATCACTATTAACCGACTAACCTCAAAATTAGTTAGTTTTTATTTTTATTCTACTGTATTTCAATTAATTGCATTTCTATTTTTTTGTTTTTTTAAAAGCTACCCCCTCTCAAAACAATGACATTTGAATGTTTGCGGGACTTTTGTTTCGGCTTTTTGTCCGTTTAGTGTATGCTCTACGTCCTTCAGTTACAACCCATACCAAATCCAAATGACTAATCAAATGTATCCGTATCAATGCGGCAATGGTTGAAAAAGCCTTTTTGCTTTCGGACAAAACCCTCACAACGTTTAAAAGCAAGTGTGCAATCAGTGTACACCAAATTTGCGTTTTTATACCATTCTCTGTTTCGGAATAGAAAAAATGCAACTGAAAGTTTTGTTTCAGTTTTTTGAACGTCAGCTCTATCGTCCAGCGGTATTTGTAAATCAAAGCCACTTCTTCGGGCATTATTTCCCAATTGTTGGTAATAAACTTGTACTTCCTGCCTTTTTCATCTTTGTAATAAACCAATCGAAGACAAAGCGTTTCGGATTTCTTTTCACGCTTGTAGTCCAAATGAATGTGCTCTACCCTGTAAACGCCGAATTCTTCTTTTGAAAGCTCTTTTTCAAAAATAACTTCCTGCAATTGCGCCTTGGCATTGTCTTTCAGACGGCAGACGAAGTTTACACCCTGTTTTGTCCAATCGGCAAATTGCAAGTAATAATTGTAGGCTTTGTCGAAAACCAACATACTGCCTGCCTTCGGGTTCAGGTGCGAAAGAAACTTTTTATCGTGCATTTTGGCTTCGCTGATAGTGGCAAAAACTGCCGTGTCGGCGTGTACGTCGGTCAGCATGTGTACTTTTAGTCCGCCTTTTTTCTTTCCATCGTCTTTGCGGTTACGCCCCACACCTTTCATTTCTTCCGAAAATAAGGTAAAAGTACTCGAATCAAAGGCGTAAAATTCTTCAAAACTTACCTCTTTTTTTCGGCTGACCGACAAAAGAGGACGAAAATAAGCGATTAAGGCAAAATAAAACAGTTTGAAAACATCTTCGTTTCTATCTCGCAAAGCATCGCCGGCAGTACTTTTGGCGGGTGCACAATCCATATTCAGGAAATTTAGCTTGCCCTCCAATGCACGCATGCTGTCGCACACTTCGCCCATCGAATCGCAACGGGAAAATATCCCGAAAAGCATCACGATAAGCTGATCCCAAGAAAAAAAGGTTTTGTAATAGCGGTCGCTACCGCATTGTTTTACCAACAAATCAAACTGCTCGCGTGGAAGCATTTTTATAATTTGTTTGAATATCGGCTGACCGACTAAATTTTTTGTGTTATCTTTGCCCATAGTTGAAAATTTGATCTTGTAATACAAATTTACAACTATGGGGTGAGACTTCGGTTGAGCCCCAACTTTTTTTCTAAATATTTTTGTCGGTCAGTAGTGAATTTTTATGTAAGTTTGTACACAAATTAACATACACATATCGGATGAAAAAACATTTTCAATGAAATTTGACACACAAAATACGATTGATGGCTTATATTCCTGTAACTACCGGTGAGTATGTATTCTTAATATAGAAACTAAATTACAAACATATGAAAAACTATAAATTCGTATTGAGCTTATTCGTGGCCTCAATTATCGCATTGTCATCCTTTGCTCAGGATAAAGAAGTAGAATTTGGTGTAGCAGCAGGTTGGGGATATACCATGCCCAAATTAAAGGATAGTAGAACTGTACGAACCCCTACTATTGATGAAATGAACATCAACGGTTTTCATGCCGGCCCGATGGTGAAAATAAATGCAAATGAAGTGATTGGCTTTCAAACGGGACTACTTTTTAATCAT
>JBKEBE010000047.1:0-51072 GCA_047973025.1 Paludibacteraceae bacterium | reverse complement strand
TAAAGTTTCTTCAATTCGTCTAACAACGTGTCGTTTTCTTCTTGAGTACCTACCGTTATCCGCAGACAACCTTCACATAGTGAGACGTTATTCCTATTCCGAACGATAATTCCTTTATCTACAAGTTGTTGGTAAATGGCGTTCGCATCATCTACGCGAATCAATACAAAATTGGCATCGGTAGGGTAAATTCGCCGCGTAATATTCAGGTTGGATAGAGCTTGAATAAGTTTTTTCCTTTCCGATAATATTTTAGCCACCCATTTATTTGTTTGCTCTTCATTATCAAGTATTTTAATGGCTTGTTGCTGTGTGAGCAGATTCACATTGTACGGGTATTTTATCTTGTTGAAAACGGAAATAATTTCTGTTGAAGCGAAAGCCATTCCCAGACGGATGGAAGCACTTCCCCACGCTTTAGAAAGGGTTTGTAAGATAATCAAATTGGGATATTCGGATAATTTGTCTGTGAAACTTTTTCGTGCAGAAAAATCAATATAAGCTTCATCCAAAACGACTATACCCGAAAATTGATTCAATAATTTCTCAATTTCACGACTATCCAAATCATTTCCGGTAGGATTATTCGGAGAGCAAAGCCACATCACTTTCGTATGGGTGTCTTTCACCCTTAGCAACGAGTCGGCGGTAAATTGAAAATTCGTATCCAAAAGAACTTTCCGATACTCTACATCGTTGATGGAAGCGCATACTTTATACATACCGTAGGTAGGGTCGATGGCAACAGCGTTATTTATTCTCGGTTCACAAAAAGCTCTGTAAATCAAATCAATGGCTTCGTCGCTTCCGTTTCCGAGAAATATGTTTTCGGTCGGTACGCTTTTGAGTTTGCCGATTTTCTTTTTCAATTCTTGCTGAAGTGGGTCGGGATAGCGATTGAATGGCGCGTTGTACGGACTTTCATTGGCATCCAAATACACCGATGCTTCTCCCTGAAATTCATCGCGAGCGCAAGAGTAAGGTTGTAGCGAAAGAATATTTTTGCGGAGCAAGTTGTTGATATTCATGATGTTTTATTCCCTTTCTATCCTGATTTTAACGGCATTGGCGTGAGCGTCAAGTCCTTCATTTTCAGCCATGAGAATAATTGCGTTGCTTGCTATGGTCAGCCCTTCGGCGGTCAGGTGCTGAAATGTAATTTTACGCAGATAGCTGTCTAAATTTATGCCGCTGTACGCTTTGGCATACCCGTTGGTTGGTAGCGTGTGATTTGTCCCGGAGACGTAATCGCCGGCACTTTCGGGACTCATATTGCCCAAAAATACCGAACCGGCATTGGTAATATGCTCCGCTACTACCATGCAACTTCTTGTGGCAATAATCAGGTGTTCGGGTGCGTATTCGTTAGTTAGGGCAATAGCTTCATCCATATTGTTTACGAGCATAATCTTGCTGTTTTCCAACGCTTTTTTGGCAATAGCTTTCCGTGGAAGCAGTTCGATTTGCAGTTCTATCTGTTCCAATACTTCGTCGATGATTTTTTCGTATGTCGTAATTAAAATTACGTGGCTGTCGACACCATGTTCGGCTTGCGACAGCAAATCGGAAGCAACAAAAGCCGGATTGGATGTTTCATCCGCCATCACTTCCACTTCGGAAGGACCGGCGGGCATGTCAATGGCTACATCGGATAGCGAAACAAGTTGTTTGGCAGCAGTAACGTATTGATTGCCTGGGCCGAAAATTTTATAGACTTTCGGTATCGTTTCCGTACCATAAGCCATGGCTGCTATGGCCTGTGCGCCACCCACCTTGAAAATACGGTGTATGCCGGCAACCTTTGCCGCGTACAATACGGCAGGGTGTACTTTCCCCGTTTTATCGGGCGGTGTGCAGAGAATTACTTCTTTGCATTCGGCTACTTGCGCCGGAATACCGAGCATCAGTACGGTAGAGAAGAGTGGCGCGCTACCGCCGGGTATATATAATCCGACTTTCTCGATCGGAACGGCTTTTTGCCAGCAGTATATGCCGGGCGATGTCTGAATTTCTTCGTACTCCTGCTGTTGTGCGGTATGGAATTTCCAAATATTCCGACGCGCCATTTCAATTGCCTGTTTCAAGTCATTATCGACCAACTTACCGGCTTCCGCTATTTCTTCTTTGGTTACTTCTAAATTAACAATATCCACATTATCAAACTCTTTGGTAAATCTACGAAGGGCTGAATCGCCATGCATTCGGACTTGATCCAAAGTCGGTTTTACACTTTCCAGTAATGTGGTGTAGTTCATCGACGGTCTTTTCAGTATTTCCGACCATTGGTCTTTTGCGGGGTATTTAATGACTTGCATAGGTAAAGTTAACATTAAAATCGGAGTACAAATTCTAAAACTAATTTATCGTCTTGATTTGCAATATTATCGGCGTAAAAATATTTTTCGTAGTTAAGGCGGATGTCGTTTAGAAAGGGCTTGTCCAAACTAAACGTTACGCCACCGGTGATTCTTTTTCGGGCAATATCGTCTATTCCGTATGTGCCGTTTGCGTCAAGTTTTCCTTTGTTATTGTCGGTCATAGCGTCGAAGCGAACGAGCGGGGTTATTTTTGATAAAAACGGTTTATTCATTCGGATGTTGTACGCCGCGAATACGGAATAGGAATTTGTTGAAGGAAAAACGTTTCCTACGTATGTTTTATGAATGTATTCGCCTTCCAGATGCAGGTCTGATAGATTTACATATGCTCCTACATCAAACAAATTCATACGTAAATCCACCGGTTGGATGGAATTGTAGTTCACACTTATTTCGGCGTTTTTTACAGGAAATAGTTCTAATCGGAACACATAATTCATGGATTTTTGCCAATCTTGTTGGTTGTACAGTCCATCGCCATTGTAAATGCCGGCTTGAAAATCAAAAGGGACGGTTTTGCGATTTGAGAACATCACAGTAGCGCCTACATCGCGCAGTCCGCTGACCAACTGCTTGCCTACGAACGAACGGTTGGCAAAATAAAGAAGGTGTGGCGAACGCAGATTGTCGGTTCCGAAAGGGATTTTTTGCTGTCCGATGGTAAATCTAAACCAGTCGGTAGGTATCAGTCTTATGTAAGCATCCAACATTTTGGTAACACCTTCGTCCGACAGGTCGATCTCGGCTTTGTAGGAAACCAATGGACTGAAGTTCCCATTGACGCTGAATCGGGCATTGCGCACCTGAAAGCGGTGCGCGTCCAGATTTGAGTTGTATTCGTATTTCGCGCGAACGGTTCCTTCGATTCGGGGAGCGAATTTACTTAAAGTGTCTCGTTCTAAGGCTTTTGTCTGAGATGTTAATATGAAAGAAATTAAAAGAAGTGTAAGTAATCGTCTCATTTAGTGTATTTTTTACAACGACCTAAGTAAGTCAAGAGTTAGTAAAAAGTGAATAGTAATTGCTTGTTAACGGTTTACGAATTTACATTCAATTCTGAAAATTAAAACTGTCCCATTTATCGTATAATTCTTGCATCCCGTCAAGAACAATGTCTGCGCCGTATTTGGTCAAAACATCTTTATCTAACGGACCGGTGTTGATACCTATGGTAAAGATACGGGCTGTAGATGACGATTGTACGCCGAATGGCGCATTTTCAACAACTACGGCTTCCCACGGTTCGCATCCCGATTTTTCCAAAGCCTTTAAATAGGGATCGGGATTGGGTTTCCCCTTTTTTACTTCAAAAGCGGAAATCACATTGTTTTCTTCAAAAATGTCGGGGAAAGCCTGTTGAATGCTGTTTAAAAGCAATGCGTGCGCAGATCCGGTAACAACAAATAAGAGAAAGCCTTCATCTTTTAATTTTTTCAGCATTTCATAGGCGTATTCCATGGGTTGTGGATCGCCCAATTCGGCAAAGTAGTTTCCTTTTAAATCGTAAATACGGGTACGTTCTTCGTGTGTAGATTCACGTCCATGTAATTTCTTAAAAACGTGATTGACGGTGTCGGCTCCCGGTTGTCCTTCGTGCATATAGGCTTCATGTTGCGTAAAGGGCAGCCCTTGTTCGTTCATCGCTTTTTCCCAAGCCACCGCGTGATGGGGCATGGAGTCAAAAAGCACGCCGTCCATATCGAAAAAGACGGCTTTTGGTTTTAACCTACTGAAATTATTTTTATCGAGATAATGTTGAATGGCTTTTTCAATCATGAAAATGGAATTTTTGCAAAGTTACGAAAAAAAACAGGGATGGAATAATGTGTCTTGATTGATATTGGGTAATGAGCGCGTTTTTAGAAAATAATTTCTATTTCTTTTTATAATCTCTAAAAAAACATTAATTTTGCATCTGCAAAAATCGGGATGTAGCGCAGTTGGTAGCGTGCTACGTTCGGGACGTAGAGGTCGCTGGTTCGAATCCAGTCATCCCGACTAACAGGGGAGAATCATTGGTTTGATTCTCTCTCGCATTTTCTATCGGTTGCTCATCCTACTCTATGTCCTTGAAAAAAGACAAAACTCATCTTGAATATAATACTCAAAAATCATTAAAATAGTTCTTGTATCCTTCCTGATTAATTGATTTGGCTTGAAATTTGCTAACATACGGTTAAATATTAAACATGTAAAATAATGAACAAGAAAATTCTATCGCACGCTATACTGTTTATAGCACTAATTTTTGGTATGTCGAGTTGTGATTTAGGGGGTAACTCTAATTATATCCCACAACTGTCTTTCGCAAATCCCGCTATTCTAAATTCAAGCGATTCGTTGACCATGGGTTATACCGATGAAGGGAATATCAAACTTGATTCGCTACATGTGAATGATACGGTTACAGTTTGGGTCCTCGGAAATGGCTTTACGAATAGCTTGAAGAAATTGGATATTTCGGTTACCGAGATTGGTGATGTTGAAATCTTAGCGCCACATGACACCATTACGCAGTATTTTGATGCTTCATCTGATTTTGTCGGCGGAAAGATTGTTTTCCCTGAAAATACGGGAGGAATGAGTTATCCTTTCCGGTTTGTAACAGCAAAACAGACGAGTAAAACAAAAATTAAGTTTTTACTTACATCGGACGCACAAGAAGTGAGCAATGTTTCCGGTTTGCAGCTTGAGTTTCCAATAAAGTGATCGGCGTATAATTTATAAAAAAATCCATTTGAAATCTTTTCAAATGGATTTTTTTGTTTTTAGTCCTTATTAACTGTCTTACAGTTTCGCTTTTATCGCTTTGGTTGCTTCTTCGTAGCCCGGTTTTTCGAGTAATGCAAACATATTTTTCTTGTAAGCTTCCACGCCGGGTTGGTCAAACGGATTGACACCAAGTAGATAACCGCTTATTCCGCAGGCTCTTTCAAAGAAATAAATCAATTCGCCCAGATAGTATTCGTTTAGTTTCGGGAGTTCAATTTTGAGATTAGGTACACCGCCGTCCACGTGGGCAATCATGGTTCCCAGTTCAGCCATTTTGTTTACTTCATCCACTCTTTTACCGGCAAGGAAGTTCAGACCGTCCAAATTTTCTTCCGAATGCGGGAAAATTTTGACATGGTTGGGTTCTTTTACAGAAATTACAGTCTCGAAAATAGTACGTTCGCCTTCTTGTATCCATTGTCCCATGGAGTGAAGGTCGGTTGTAAAGTCAACGGAAGCCGGAAATATTCCCTTGTTTTCTTTGCCTTCGCTTTCGCCGTAAAGCTGTTTCCACCATTCGGAAACGTAGTGAAGTTTTGGGTGAAAGTTGACTAAAATTTCTATTTTTTTACCGTTTCGGTATAGTTCGTTACGTACTGCGGCGTATTGCGATGCCGGATTTTCTTCAAAAGCAGTCTCAGCTCCGCAAACTTTTTCCATAGCAGTGGCTCCTTTTACCAATTGGCGAATATCGAACCCGGCAACGGCAATCGGTAGCAATCCGACAGGAGTCAGTACGGAATACCGACCGCCAACGCTGTCTTCCAGCACGAACGATTTTAATCCTTCTTTATCGGCAAGGATTCGCAACGCGCCTTTAGCTTTGTCTGTAACACATACGATCAGTTTTTTTGCCGCGTCTTTCCCCTGTTGCTCTTCGAGTTGAGTTTTCAGCAATCGAAATGCCAATGCCGGTTCGGTCGTAGTTCCTGATTTGGAAATGGAAATAATGCCGAATTTTTTGTTTTTCAATAGTTCTTGAAGTTCGTAAAGGTAGTCCTCGCCGATATTTTGACCGGCATAAAGTACAACGGGCGATTTGCGTTTGGTCTGCAACCAGTCGAAGCTGTTGGATAGTGCGTCTATAACCGCTCTTGCACCCAGATAACTTCCACCAATGCCTATTACGACAACCACTTCGCAATTATCACGAAGTATTTTAGCCGTATTTTCCACGTCTGCCAAATGAGCATCGTCAATGGAAGAAGGTAAATGTAACCAGCCCAGAAAGTCGTTTCCTTTGCCTGTTTTCTTTTCAAGCATTTCGTTGGCGTTTTTTACATCGTTTTTATATCCGGCAATTTTTGATGCCGATACAAAGCTTAATGTTTTGTCGTAAGATAATTTAATATGTTCCATATATTTGTAGGTTTTCTATGTGTTTTTATTGAAGTTTTTCCGATAATTCTTGTATTTCAATCAGGGGAGAGCTTTTATTGTACAAAATCTCCCAAACCGCGTTCACGATAGGGATGTTTACCTGGTATTTCTCATTTAACTCGTGAATGGTTTTTGTGGCGTAGTAGCCTTCGGCGATCATCTCCATTTCTATCTGCGCCGATTTTACGGAATACCCCATTCCGATCATGGAACCGAAAAGACGGTTTCGGCTAAACTTGGAATAGGCTGTAACCAGTAAGTCTCCCAAAAAAGCCGACTCGCTGATGTCGCGGTGTTGGGGATTGGTAGCATTGCAAAATCGGTTCATTTCTTGCACGGCGTTTGAAATCAGCACGGCTTGAAAATTGTCGCCATATTTCAGCCCAAAACAAATGCCCGCGGCAATCGCGTAGATATTTTTCATTACGGAAGTGTATTCCAATCCGTAAACATCGTCGCTGATGCGGGTTCGGATGTAGTTATTAGCCAATCGGTCTGCGATAAAGCGTGCTTTTTCTCTTGATTTACCGGCGATCGTCAGGTAAGAGAATCTTTCCAAAGCGACTTCTTCGGCATGGCACGGTCCACCCAAAACCAATATGTTTTCTTCCGGAGCATCGTATTTTTCTCGTAGATAATCAGAAATCAACATGTTTTCGTCAGGTACAATCCCTTTGATTGCCGAAATGATAAGTTTGTCGTTCAATCGGCGTTTCAGCTTTTTCAGGTGCTGCTTGAGAAAAGGAGATGGCATTGCGAAAACGAGTATGTCGGATATCTTGACAATTTTATTAATGTCGTTGGTAAAAGAAATACGGTCAGTATCAAATTTTACGCCGGTCAAATAGGACGGATTTTTCCCGAGTCGGATAAACTCGTCAATCTGCTCTTGACGGCGCATGTACCAGCTGATGTATTTGTTTGATGTGAGAAAAATTTTTGCCAATGCTGTCGCCCAGCTACCACCACCCATGATGGCAATGCGGACATCGTCAGTTTTCATCCCTGCCACATTCGTCAACGCTTCGTGAAGCGTAACGCCCGAATTTCCCCATTCGATACTTTCGTTTAACATCTTTTATTCTGAAGTCTTATTCCTAAATCTTTTAATTAACACGCTTTTTCTACCCAATTTTGTACTTCTTCTTTCGACGGATTTTTTAGCTCCAACTTGTTTTTCTTGTTTATTCCGCAGATATCTTGATGCAACTTGTTTGGATTTATTCCTTGCAGGCTTTTTGCGGTAACAAATCCGGCTTTTTGCAAAACGGCTACCCATTCTTCGGGAATTCCGATAGCGGTATATTTGTCGGGAGTATCATTTTTTACCGTTTTTTCGGGTTTCATTTGTGGAAAAAAGAGGACTTCTTGAATGGATTGCTGTCCGGTCATCAACATGGCTAATCTGTCCATACCTATTCCCATGCCCGAAGTTGGCGGCATACCGTATTCGAGTGAACGCACAAAGTCCAAGTCGATAAACATGGCTTCGTCATCGCCTTTTTCGGACAGGCGAAGTTGTTCCTGAAAGCGTTCCAACTGGTCAATGGGGTCGTTTAACTCACTATAAGCATTTGCTAACTCTTTCCCGTTTACCATCAGCTCGAAGCGTTCGGTCAGATCGGGATTGCTACGATGACGTTTGCAGAGTGGCGACATTTCAATCGGGTAGTCGGTAATGAAAGTGGGTTGGATGTAGTTTCTTTCGCATTTTTCGCCAAATATTTCGTCAATGAGTTTTCCTTTTCCCATTGTTTCGTCCACTTCTATGTTCAGTTGCTTGCACACTTCGAACAATTGCTTTTCATCCATTCCGCTAATATCAATGCCGGTGTGTTCTTTGATGCTGTCAAGCATCGTAACGCGTTTGAAGGGCGATTTAAAGTCAATCTCGCGGTCTCCGACTTTTACTTTTGTTGTTCCGTTTACGTCCAAGGCGACCTTTTCAATCATCTGTTCGGTAAACCGCATCATCCAGTTGTAGTCTTTGTAAGCGACGTAAATTTCCATCACGGTAAATTCCGGGTTGTGGGTTCTGTCCATTCCTTCGTTCCGGAAGTCTTTCGAAAATTCATATACACCTTCAAATCCACCAACAATCAGTCGTTTGAGATACAGTTCGTTTGCGACTCTCAAATAAAGCGGGATATCCAATGCGTTGTGATGGGTAATGAACGGACGCGCGGAAGCTCCGCCGGGGATAGATTGCAAAATGGGTGTTTCAACTTCCATATAGCCATGCTCATTAAAGAAACAACGCATGGATTGGTACATTTTTGTTCGTTTGATGAAAATATTTTTTATACTGTCATTTACGACTAAATCCACGTAGCGCTGGCGGTAGCGCTGTTCCGGATCTTCAAAAGCGTCGTAGGTTACGCCGTCTTTGTGTTTTACGATAGGAAGTGGTTTGAGTGATTTGCTTAGCAGGGAAAATTCTTGGGCATGAATGCTTATCTCACCCATCTGCGTACGGAAAACAAAGCCTTTGATACCGATGAAATCGCCAATATCCGTCAGTTTCTTAAAAACGGTATTGTACATTTCGGGCTGTTCGTCTGTATTGATATCATCTCGACTGACATAGACTTGAATACGTCCTTCACTATCTTGCAGTTCTATAAACGAAGCTTTACCCATGATCCGCCGACTCATGATCCGTCCGGCTATACATACTTGACGTTTGTTTTCATCTTCGTCCTTGAATGTAGCCTTTATTTCTGTTGAAAAGGCGTTGGTCGGATACTCATCGGCAGGGTAGGGATTTATACCCAAATTACGTAATTCGTTCAGGCTCTGGCGTCTGAATTGTTCTTGTTCGCTTAATTCTATGTTCATTGTTTTGTGTTTGTTTCTTGTGTCCGAGTCAAATCAGCCTAAGATATGGGGTTAAGCAAAAAGTATTATCTTACGAATCCGACATTTTACACAAGAACAATTAATGGAATGCAAAATTACAAAAAATCCACGAAATTAGCCCCTATTTTTACAGGGGAATGAAAGATGAATGGGTAAAATTAGTTTGAACGTGGTAGGATAATTCGAAACGTGGTACCGACGTTGATTTCGGAGTGTTTTACAAAAATTCTGCCTTTGTGGTATTCTTCAATGATTCGTTTTGCCAAAGAAAGTCCTAGTCCCCAACCGCGTTTTTTGGTCGTGTATCCGGGGGCAAACACGGCTTTGTAGAATTTACGCTCCATGCCTTTGCCTGTGTCGGCTACGTCAATATAGACTTCCGTTTCGGATGTCTTGATTTTCAGGTCTATCTTTCCACTACCATTCATGGCATCAATCGCGTTTTTACAAAGATTCTCGATGACCCATTCGAATAGCGGTACGTTTAGATTGACCGTAATTGATTTGTTATCAATGGAATGCAATGCTATTGAGACTTTGTTGGAACTTCGACTTTGCATGTAATTAATCGCGTTTTGCAGTGCATCCTTTAGTTCGACCGGTTTTAAATCCGGTTTAGAACCGATTTTAGAGAAACGTTCAGCTATGGTACTCAGCCGTTTCACGTCTTTTTCCATATCGTGAATCAGGTTGTCGTCCTTGTGTCTTGATTTAAGTAGTTCCGTCCACGCCAATAGCGATGAGATGGGAGTACCGAGTTGATGTGCCGTTTCTTTAGAAAGTCCTACCCAAACGCGGTTCTGCTCGGCGCGCTTAGAGCTGGAGAACGCCAATATCACGATGACAAAAAATAGTGAAATTACACCAAATTGAATGAATGGAAATAGGTGGAGCTGCTTTAATAGCGAAGATTCGTCGTAGTAGATGTATTGGGACGAGTTTTCGTCTAATTTTACCGTGATTGCCGGTCGTCCTTTCTTGAATTTCCCGATGGTATTTTCTAAAAAATTGTCTTCGTTCGTTTTGGGGATATTTACGTTTCTGTAAGACAGCATATTGTCTTGCTCGTCGGTCATTATTACCGGAATCGTAGTATTGCCTTCAATAATATCAAGCAAGAAGTTGATGTCGGTGGTCTCGTCGGCAAGAATAAGCTGTCGGGTAGCTTCCGCCCAGATTTCAATTTTCTTGGTTTCTTCTACCGCGAGTTTCTCGGCAAGCCTGTTTGTAAAAATAGTTGAAGCCACGACAATAATCACGGCTATGGCAATAAATATGAACTTTAATATCTGGTTAGTCTGATAGCGTTTGTTCATTTCCGAAAAACATTTAAATCGTGTTACAGAATCTCAATCTTAGTTCAAATGTTCTATCTTCTAATTTAAAAATATTAAAATAATTCTTTTAGATTACTCAGCTACTTAAACTGTAATATCCACCTATTTACCTTGTACAGGTAGAATTCTTGTTAGAAAGTATATCCCAGTGTTACTTTGATGTCATTGGAACGGAGAGTAGCGTTGTCATAGGTAGTCCTATTTAGTAGTCCCCAATCATATCCGGCTCGAATGGAAGCACCATAATATCTTATTCCGACTCCGACTCCCATTTGAAGATCCAAAGCGTTAAAGTTGCTTGGAGATTCGTAAATATTATTCTCCACATCTGATCGATTCAAGTTATTGGAGACATAGTATTCGGTCGTACTTACTTTATTGATTGCATAGTTTAAATTTGGACCCGCAAAAAGCAGTACATTCAACCCTTCTGCTAATGTTAGCGAGTAAACTACCCGTATGGGCAAGTCAAAAGTATTAAGCGTCGTTTTGGACTGATACCAATTTCCACTTGATTTCTTCAAAGCAAGTTGACTTGCATCGATATTAACACCGCCGAAATGATTAAAAAGCAGTCCCGTTTGAATGCCGATCATTTCATTAATATTCAGCTTCAACAGGGGCCCTGCATGAAACCCGTTTATGTTCATTGCATCAATGGCAGGGATTTGTATTGTTCGACTATCCTTTAGTCTGGGCATGGTGTATCCCCATCCGGCAGCTACGCCAAATTCTACTTTTTTATCCTGTGCAAAGGATGATAATACGATAGTTGAAGCCACGAACAGGCTCAATAATAATTGATATTTTTTCATCTTTTTAAATTGATTTTTATATTCAAAGTCAATTGTCTGTCTTCGGCAGATAGAGAACATCTCATTTATATCTCCTTTTATATTAAATAAAGGCTTTTGAAATGACTTTTCATAGCATGTTAAGTCGTCAAAGAATTTCAAAGTGGAACACAGGTTTCAATGTCAAACGACAAAAAAAATTCTTTTGTACAACTTAAGCATGTTAATTTTGAGTACAAAGATAAGAAATTGCCCGATGGGATAAACAATTAAAGTTGAATTTATAACTTTTTTTTCGGGTATAGATTAAGAAATTTTAAAACAAAAACAGCCGAAAAAGATTGTTCGGCTGTTTATCGATTGAAAGTATCCTAAGAAATTAGAAAGTATAGGCTAACCCAATTTTCATGTCGTTGTTTTTCCAAACCCCGTTATCACTATTGTCCTTGTCAAGCATACCAAAGTCGTAGCTGAAACGAACGGACAAACCCTTGAATTGAAGTCCGGCTCCGGCACCAAGCTGTACATCGAATGGAGCGTACAATTTTTTGTCATTTCCATCTACCCAGGTATAAATACTCTCATTGGATTGTCCCACCGGTTTGTAACGCGAGTCGTTAATGTCAATCACTTCAGCAACTGTATAATTGAAGTTTGGACCGGCAAATAGGAATAAACCCAATCCATCCCCGAAAGGAATACTTGCTTTTACTCTGACCGGTAAATCCAAGGCATGAGAAGTTAGTTTTATATTTTGAGAAAGAATACTCTTGTCGAGAGTCAGGTAGTTGTACAACAAGCCGTATTGCAGGCTAATCGGACCTTGAATCTTCAAATCGGCAACGGGACCTACGTGAAAGCCACTAAGAGTAGCGTTTTCACTTAAAATAAGACCAAGAGCGGAATTTTCGTAATTCCGTGTTTGAGTACCATATCCGGCTTGAATACCCACTTGGGCGGTTGCAAAACTAACGGATAAAATAGTAGCGAAAGCTACGAAAGCGATTTTTTTAATTGATTTCATAATTTTTGAGTTTTTAATAAAAAATTCTGTGTTTGTTATTCCGGAAATTCTCATATGCAAATGCTGTGCCAAATAAGCGTCGCTTCATTTTTTAATTGATCGTTACACTTTTGTTATTTGCGTATTTAAGGTAATTTGTCTATTTTTGCTTTACAATTAATTGATGTAAGTATGAAGTTTAAACGTGTACTGCTAAAACTTAGTGGCGAGTCGTTGGCAGGAGTATCCAAACAGGGTATTGATACCGTTCGTCTGGAAGAATATGCCGGTCAAATCTCCGAAATTGCCGAACTCGGCGTACAGGTAGCGATCGTCATCGGTGGTGGAAATATATTTCGCGGATTGAGTGGAGCTACGAAAGGATTTGATCGCGTGCAAGGCGATCATATGGGGATGCTGGCGACAATTATCAATAGTCTTGCGCTCAATTCGGCTTTGCAAGCCAACGGAACGAAATCCCGTGTGCTTACGTCCATTCGTATGGAGCCGATAGGAGAGTATTATAGTAAAAGATACGCCGTGGAATGCCTTGAAAAAAGCGAAGTAGTGCTGATTGCCGGTGGAACGAGTAACCCTTATTTTACAACCGATACCGCTTCCGCGTTACGCGCTATTGAAATCGAAGCGGATGTGATGTTGAAGGGAACGCGCGTAGACGGCATTTATACTTCCGACCCCGAAAAAGATAAAACAGCTACCAAGTTTGACGAAATCACTTACGACGAAGTGTACGGTCGTAATTTGAAAGTAATGGATCTCACGGCCACAACGATGTGCAAGGAGAACAACATGCCGATTTACGTATTTGACATGGATAAAGTCGGGAATCTGAAGAAAGTGATAGCCGGCGAAAAAATAGGCACATTGGTAAGATAGCGCTACCGAAATTTGTACATTTAAATAAAAAATTCATTGATATGTTAGACACGAAACAAAATCTGCAAGATGCCGAAGAATTTATGCAAGCGGCTATCGAATACTTGGATGAAGCATTGGCGCATATCCGCGCAGGCAAAGCAAATACTCGAATTCTCGATGGTGTGAAAGTTGACTATTACGGCTCAATGGTGCCTATCAGTAATGTAGCAACCGTATCAACGCCTGATGCCAAAACAATAGCCATTCAGCCTTGGGAAAAAGCGATGATTCCGGTTTTGGAAAAAGCACTTTTAAATTCAGATGTGGGCATCACGCCGGTAAATAATGGCGAAGTAATCCGTCTGGGCATACCACCCTTGACCGAAGAGCGGCGTAAACAGTTGGTAAAACAAGCGCGAGGAGAAGGAGAAGAAGCCAAAATAAGTATACGAAACGCTCGTCGTGATGCCAATGATGCCTTGAAAAAAATGATAAAAGACGGACTGCCTGAAGATGTGGAAAAAGACGCAGAAGCCGAAGTACAAAAACTGCACGACAAATACGTCAAAAAAGTGGACGAATTCCTGTTAGACAAAGAGAAAGAAATAATGACCGTGTGAAAAAGTGATTAGTGATTGCCCGATTTCGTAGAAATAGGTAGCGGTTGTTTTTTCAGAAAATAATCGCTTTTTTTTCGATAGAGGAGGCATAGCCAAAGTTTTTACATCAAAAATCAGAGTCCAAATTTTAAATTTCAACATGCGAGGTCTTGTCGTAAAAAATACCGGAAGCCTGTACACCGTTAAAGATGAAAACAGCCGATTGATTGACTGTAAAATCAAAGGTAATTTTCGTATGCAAGGTATCCGAAGTACCAATCCCATAGCAGTAGGCGACAGGGTAGAGTTTTCCGTGGCTGATGACGGTTCTACAACGATTCACACGATAGGCGATAGGAAAAACTACATCGTCCGTCGTTCTTCCAATCTGTCAAAATACTCTCAAATCTTGGCGGCAAATCTGGATTTGGTAGCCTTGGTAATTACCGTTAATTATCCCGAAACTTCGACTGTGTTTATTGATCGTTTTTTGGCGACCGCCGAGGCGTATCAAGTTCCCGCGTGTCTCATTATTAACAAGACCGACAAATACAACGAAGAAGAAACAGAATACGCGTTGAGCATAAAGTACTTATACGAAACGATTGGTTATCCGGTATTTCTTGTATCTGCGCTTGATGAAAATACATTAGAAGCGTTAAAAGATTTTTTCGTTGCAAAAATAACACTCATTTCCGGCAATTCCGGAGTAGGGAAGTCCACACTAATCAATCAGTTGATTCCACATACCGAAATCCGAACCGGAGAAATATCCGAATACCACAACAAAGGTATGCATACCACTACGTTTTCCGAAATGTTTGATTTACCCACGTCGGGAGCCGTTATTGATACACCCGGCATTAAAGGATTTGGAACGATAGATATGGATAAGTATGAGGTCGATCATTTCTTCAAAGAAATATTTGAATTTTCTAAAAAATGTCGCTTTAGCAACTGTACACACGTTCACGAACCGGATTGCGCGGTACTTGAAGCTTTAGAAAATCACTACATCAGTGAATCGAGATACAAAAGTTATCTAAGTATTTTAGAAGACAGCACGGACGGAAAATACCGATAGAAATACCTGTATGGAGCAGATACTTATTCAAAAAGCAACTGACGAAAAGAGTTGTTTTTTACGTACAGTTAATCACAGGTTGGAAACCTAATCTTCTGCCAACTAATTTGTATCACTCCAACTGCGATTTTTCGAAACATATTTTCCTCGTGGAAAAAATCTAAATATTTATGCACGTAATTAGGAAAAATAAAATTAAATAGATAACTTTGCTTTTATTTATATACTTAAATCTTACTGTCTTAAAAATTTACCAATGGCACATCATCAAATAGACCGATTAGACAAGAAAATTCTCAAACTTATATCGCAGGATGCGCGCATTCCTTTTTTAGAAGTCGCCAGAGAATGTAATGTTTCCGGAGCGGCAATACACCAACGAATTCAGAAATTACGTAATTTAGGAATTATTAAAGGGTCAGAATTTATCGTAGATAGTTACATGATTGGTTATCAAACATGTGCATATATCGGGATTGTGCTGTCGGATATTAAAAAATTTTCAGCGGTTGTCGCCGAATTAAAGAAAATACCGGAAATCGTAGAATGTCACTATGCTACGGGCAAGTACTCCATGTTTATTAAAATCTATTCGAAAGACAACAGACACTTGCTCCAATTGATACTCGAACGGCTGACCCTGATAGACGGGGTACAGCACACAGAAACTTTCCAACTGTCTTTAGATGAAATATTTAAGCGTCAATTGTCGGTCTTTGATGTTGAAGAAGTCGATGATGACGTTGACGAAGAAAAGGAAGATTAATAAATAAGAAAATCCGATAATTTGCTATCGGATTTCTTTAATGTTCTGTTGATTAAGCCAGGCAGATAGTTTGATACTGTCATTTCTAACCATCGTGTTGTCAGTAACAAAAATAATCGAATCCGTCTGAGATTTTAAGTCAATAATTTCTAAATTAGGAATATCGATACTTTCTTTAGCTTCATCAACAAGCGTTTTGTCTAATTGAGTAAATTCAACCGTTGCAACGCCTTTATTGACAAGACCTATTTTTTTAGCCGCGGCTAATGATAAGTCCAATGTTCTTCCTTTGACAAACGGACCTCGGTCGGTAACCGTTACAATAACTTCTTTGTCGTTTTTCGGATTTCGAACTTTGAGTATCGTGCCAAAAGGGAATGTTTTGTGCGCGCAGGTCAAACTGTCTTTGTGATACAATTCGCCGCTCGCGGTTTTTCTTCCATGAAATTTGTTTGCGTAAAATGAAGCTTTTACTTTTTGTTGTCCGAACAAGGGCACTGAATTGAATGCAACTGCCAACAAGATAAACAACGATATTATATTCTTCATACTAAATTATTTCTTTTCAACGTCTTGCAAAATTAACGCGGCAAAATTATACAGAAAAAATGAAACTCACAAATTTTCGTATTAAAGTAATGTTAATCAATGTACTTAAATCAAAAAACGGTATGAAAATAGAAATCGTCCGGCAGAAGTGTAAAAAAATAGGCGACAAATAGCCATTTTTTTGATAGAGAATTGAAACCAATTCACTACTGTCCGAAAGTTTTCAAAAGAAATAATTTTAATATTTTAAAATACTTATTTTCAGATATTTACGAAGATGATTCAGTTTGAATGTAGAATTTATCTCTGTCAAAAAGCGTTTTGTCCGGTAATTTTTCTACTTTGTGTACCCTATTTTCGCTTGTACCCAGAAATGTTTTCATTTTTTACTTCTTCAATTTCTACTCTTTCCCGCTTGTCGGTCAATGTGCGTCCATGACGTATACCCTGTAATCTCTATTTTTGTTTCCATTGTTCATCGTTGATTTAACCGGATTCTGCTTCAATCCCAAATTAATCATAGATGTGCTTTTGATTGATAATCAGTAATATATATCTGATAAAGTATAACATTTTCCAAGCTGTCCGTAACTTAATGACACCAATGGGTCGTAAGTCTTATATCTGTGGCAACCTTTGTCCCTTTGATATTTTCGTATGGAATTACGATGTATATAAAGGTGGGGGGTAAGTTTAATACTTGTCGGATTCCCGGTTTTTGTTATTTTTGCTACGCCTGTGGAGTCTCATTATTTCTGTTTGTTTTGCTTGACTACAAAAATAGGAGATTCTCAGGCCTTTTCAATTACTAAAATTTCGGATAGTAGCGAAAAAGTTTGAATAAAACAACTATTCCAACAGTATCCTGAAAATGTTCATTTTACCAATAAAATGACATCCCGACGACAATTAGTTAAAATAGGAGTGCGGGACAAAATATCGAAAGAAAATACATACATTTGCAAGAAATAGAAATACTCGGCAACATGAAACACAGAATTATTGAAGCAATCATCCTTTCATTGGGGCTTTGCATACTTGGATTGATGCTGTATATGGGTATCAACAGCCTTAAAGACAAAGACAGAGTGGTAAGCGTAAAAGGGCTTGCCGAAATGGAAGTACAAGCCAATAAAATAATTTGGCCCTTGATGTACAAAGACTTGGGAGACGACCTACTCACACTTTACAACAACATCAATACCAAAAATAAGGCAATCGTATCATTTCTAAAGTCTAACGGTATAACGCAGGAAGAAATAAGCCTGTCGGCACCGGAGATATTGGATATGAGGGCTGAACGCTATGCCACCAATATCCCCGATTATCGCTACAATGCTACATCTGTAATTACAGTTACTTCAAATAACGTGGACAAAGTACGTAAACTAATGTCCGAGCAAGCGGAATTATTAAAACAAGGTGTTGTCATTACCGGCGGAGACTACCGCTACAATGTAACTTACGAGTTTACCGGATTGAACAATATAAAACCCGATATGATAGAAGAGGCTACTAAAAATGCCCGGTTGGCGGCAGAAAAATTTGCAAAAGACTCCAATAGCAAATTGGGTAAAATTCGAGATGCCTACCAAGGACAATTTACTATATCAGACAGAGATTCCAATACACCTTACATTAAAAATGTACGGGTAGTAACAACCGTGAATTATTATTTGAAGAAATAGTCCCAATCAAATGCAGGAAAACATCCATTTCTCCCTCGTTTCCGACGATGGGTAAGTGGTTTCATGCTTGAAAAAGAGAGTTTTTTCTTACTAGGTTCCCAAAACGAACGACCATTCCCCCCTCCCGTACGATTATATCGCTTGAGCGTATAAATAGACAGTATTTCCTGTTTAACAAATTGTTTAGCCACACACCGTCTAACCGTTCGGTAGTGTGCGTAACAAAAAATCAGGATACATCAAAAAAGTACTAACACAAATCGAACATTGTTTATGGATTTGTTTTTTTTTTTGTATTTTTGCGGACTTTATGAAATAAATTGAGTCCAAATTTCTTAAATTTTATACAGGGAAGAGAACGACGAAGTGGTTAAAATATACGAAGAAAATCCAAATCCGACAAAAATCCGCCATGTGGTAGAAGTGTTGCGCAACGGTGGGATTATCATCATTCCGACGGATACCGTGTATGCTTTCGCTTGTGATATCTTCAACGCGAATGGCGTAGAAACAATCTTGAAATTAAAAAATAAGGAGACGCGGAAATCTTCGAATCTGTCGTTTGTCTGCCACAGCATGAGTCAGGTAAGCGAATACGCGAAGATGGATGATACCGCTTTCAAATTGATGAAAAAAAATCTTCCCGGACCCTTTACGTTTATCCTTCAGGGCAGCAACAGCCTTCCAAAATTGTTCAAGAACAAGAAAAACGTAGGAATTCGCATTCCGAAAAACAACATCGCGCTTGAAATTGTTCGCGAACTGGGCAACCCGATAATGACCAGTTCCGTTCTGTTTGATGATTTGGCGCGTGAATATATTACCGACCCCGAGCTTATTCGGGAAAAGTACGATTATCGCGTAGATTTAGTTATCGATGGCGGTATGGGTGGATTGATACATTCTACCATAATCAACTGTACCGGCGATGAACCGGAAATAATCCGCGAAGGAGCCGGAGAGTTGTTGTATTAAAATCCGTTTGTTTTTCAAAACATCTCTTTTTGTAAAAAACTTTTCGTTTTGTTTTGATAATCAAAATAAAAACAGTAATTTTGCAGTCCGTTTATTATCCCTATAAATGGACTTTTTTTTGAATGGTTAAATACCCTGTAATGTGCCGATTAGCCTCTCTCATTGTAGTTGTATTCATTCTTGAAAAGTGCCGAATATTAATAAAAAAATATTTTTAAAACAGTGGATACGTTAAGTTATAAAACTATTTCTGCCAACAAAGCAACGGTGCAGAAAGAATGGGTGGTCGTAGATGCTACCGACATGGTGTTGGGACGTATGGGCTCGAAAGTGGCAAAACTGCTTCGCGGTAAATACAAACCAAGTTTCACTCCTCACGTAGATTGTGGAGATAATGTGATAATTGTCAACGCAGATAAAGTACGTCTTACCGGCGACAAATGGACCGGACGCGTTTATCTGCGTCATACCGGTTATCCGGGCGGACAAAGAGAATACACGCCACAAGATTTGATGAACAAAAGTCCGGAACGATTGATACGCAAAGTCGTGCGTGGCATGTTGCCCAAAAATCGTTTGGGAGAAAAAATCATCAACAACCTACACGTGTTTGCAGGGGCTGAACATACCATGCAAGCTCAAAAACCAAAACAAATTGATTTAAATACACTTAAATAACCGATATGGAAGTAGTAAATGCATTAGGAAGAAGAAAGGCGGCAATTGCCCGTATCTTCGTAAGTGAAGGAAAGGGACAGATCACTATCAACAAACGCGATCTCGAAAACTATTTCCCTTCGCCTATGTTACAGTACGTGGTAAAACAACCACTGAACAAACTGGGTGTTGCCGAAAAATACGATATCAAAGTAAACCTTGGCGGTGGCGGTTACAACGGACAGGCGGAAGCTTTGCGTTTGGCTATTGCGCGCGCGTTGGTCAAGATCAATCCGGAAGATAAAAGCGCGCTGAAATCAGAAGGATTTATGACACGCGACCCGCGCGAAGTGGAACGTAAAAAACCGGGGCAACCAAAAGCACGTAAGAGATTCCAATTCTCAAAACGTTAATATTCAACGTACGAATTATGATTGTAGCATTTCGATAGTCGGTTCATCAATCCGGACTTTCTGAAAATCGACAAAATAATTTGTAACACAAATAGAGTTTAGTATCTAAATCAACGGGATCTTGTCCCACAAGCTACCCGGCGATTGATTCTAACAGAATTAAAAAAGAAAGTAAACGATTTAAGTAAAAAAAAATGTCAAGAACAAATTTCGAAGAATTATTAGAAGCCGGTTGCCATTTTGGGCACCTACGTCGCAAGTGGAATCCGGCAATGGCACCATACATCTTCATGGAACGCAACGGTATTCACATCATCGACCTACACAAAACAGTCGTTAAAATTGATGATGCAGCCGCGGCAGCCAAGCAAATAGCCAAATCAGGCAGAAAAATTTTATTCGTAGCTACCAAAAAACAAGCGAAAGACGTTGTTTCCGAAAAAGCGATGGCAGTAGGTATGCCCTATATTACTGAACGTTGGGCTGGTGGTATGTTGACCAATTTCCCGACTATCCGCAAAGCTGTCAAAAAGATGTCGAATATCGACAAGATGACTACCGATGGAACTTTCGACAATATTTCGAAACGCGAAAAACTTCAAATTACGCGTCAACGCGAAAAACTCGAAAAAAACTTAGGCTCCATAGCTGACCTTACTCGCTTGCCTTCCGCGATTTTCGTAGTGGATGTGATGAAAGAAAACATCGCGGTAAAAGAAGCGCAACGTCTGGGAATACCCGTTTTCGGTATTGTGGATACCAATTCAAATCCCCATGATGTTGACTTTGTGATTCCGGCAAACGATGACGCGACCAAATCGATAGAAGTAATCATGAATGCCATTTGCGAAGCCATTCAAGAAGGGATTGAAGAACGCAAAGTAGAAAAAATGGATACTGAAACTGCTGAAGCAGAAACGACAGAATCCACAGAAGGAAAAGAAAAACGCGCTCGCGTTAACAAACGACCGAGAACGCAAAAAGAAGATGATGACGCGCTTAAGGCAAATGTTGTCAAGAAATTCAAGGTTGAAGAAGATTAAATAATCAAAAGAATCCCTGAGAAGGGATTTTTTTAGTATTTCAGGTAAAAAAAACAATACAAACATAAAAATCCATATTCCCCGATAGATGGATATCCCTTCAATGGGAATTAAAAAGGGGCTTATAAGATTATGGCAGTAACAATGGCAGAAATTACAAAATTGCGCACTATGACAGGTGCCGGTATGATGGATTGCAAAAACGCGCTCATCGAAGCCGAAAACGATTTTGAAAAAGCGGTAGAAATTATTCGTAAAAAAGGAAAAGCAATCGCCGCCAAACGTAGCGAACGAGAAGCGTCTGAAGGATGCGTGTTGGCAGCCGCTCAAGGCGAATTCGCGGCAGTTTTGGCTTTGAAGTGTGAAACAGACTTCGTCGCTAAAAATCAAGACTTTATCGCGTTAACCCAGACTATTTTGGATAGAGCAATGGCTGAAAAGCCGACATCACTTGACGAACTGAAAGCTTTGACTGTTGATGGACGTACCATTGCTGATTTGGTAATCGATCGTTCGGGTATTACGGGCGAAAAGATGGAGTTGGATTATTATGAATTCGTGAAAGGTGCGTCAACCGTAGAATATATACACCCCGGAAATAAACTAGCTACCATCGTTTCTTTTGCAGAAGCCGGCGTTGATCATCAAGTAGCTCGCGACGTTGCTATGCAAGCGGCGGCAATGAATCCGGTATCGCTCGACAGAAGTTCTGTTCCCGCCAAAGTTATCGAAACCGAGCTTGAAATAGGTCGCGAAAAGGCTCGTGAAGAAGGGAAACCCGAAAATATGCTCGATAAAATAGCTGAAGGACGTCTCAACAAATTTTTCCAAGAATCGACCTTGCTTGAACAAGCGTTTATCAAAGATGGAAAAGTAAATGTAGCCGCTTATCTAAAAGCCAACAACGCTACCGCTACTGACTTCAAACGTGTAACATTGAATCAAGAATAAATTTCACGTATTATCGTATAGATATTAAAAAATCTTCCTGAAAATTTCGGGAAGATTTTTTTTGTGGTATAATCAAATTTCGTGAATGTGTGTTTCTACGGCAAAGCCATGTTGTTGGCAACCGGAATATTACCACTTTCAATCATATTCAACATTTTCATGGTGGCTTTGATAGCCGCTGCAGTTTGATCGGCATCCAATCCGCGAGTTTTGAATGTTTTTTCGTCAAATTTCCACGTGATGATGGTCTGAACCAACGCGTCCGTTTGTCCGCCGGGTGGAATAACGACTACATAGTCAAGTAGTTCGGGTGTCGGTTTGCCGAGTTTTTTGTAAATTTTGTAAAGTGCCTTTGAAAATGCATTGTACTGTCCTTCGCCGGCGGCTGTTTGTTGAAATTCTTCTCCACGAATGGAAATTTTTACCGTAGCAGCCGGTCGAAGTTCTTTGTTTAGGGTCAGTGAATAGTTGAGTATCTGAATTTCGCGTTTCCCTTCGCCATTTTTAAGAATGTCGGATATGATATAGGGAAGCTCTTCTTGCGAAACCACTTGCTTTTTATCTCCCAATTCAATGATTCGTTCTGTAACTTTTTTCATGGAATCATCATCCAGCTCAATCCCCAATGCTTCGAGATTTTTTTTGATATTGGCTTTACCGGATGTTTTGCCAAGCGCGTATTCGCGTGTACGTCCGAATCTTTCGGGAAGTAAGTCGTTGAAGTACAGGTTTTTTTTGTTGTCTCCGTCGGCATGAATACCGGCAACTTGCGTGAATACGTTGTCGCCAATGACGGGTTTGTTCGTAGGAATCCGAATGCCCGAATAGCTTTCTACAATTTTGCTGACGTGGTAAGCACTTTGTTCATCCACATTGGTTTCGAGTTTCAAATGGTCGTGTATAATAGCGAGTACGCTGGTAAGCGGCGCGTTTCCGGCGCGTTCGCCTAATCCGTTTACCGTAGTGTGAATACCTTTGACACCGACCTTTACGGCTTCATAAACATTCGCGACTGCAAAATCGTAATCGTTGTGCGCATGAAAATCGAAATGAAGTGTGGGATAGCGTTCAACCATTTTTGAACAAAAAGTACGCGTTTCGTCCGGATTTAAAATACCGAGTGTGTCAGGAAGCATGTATCGTGTGATGGGCTGATGTTGAAGTACGTCCATCATTTCGTAAACGTATGCTTCCGAACTGCGCATCCCATTGCTCCAGTCTTCCAAGTAAATATTGACTTTGAAATCGCGCTTTACGGCTTCAGCGATAACGACTTTAATGTCAGTCAGATGTTCTTGAGTTGTTTTCCGAAGTTGGTATTTGCAATGATTGAGAGAGCCTTTGCAGAGTAGATTAACCACCCGACAACCGGCACGTTCCATCCAGTCGAGCGAAGCTGTGCCATCTATAAAACCCAGCACTTCAAGTTTGTCAAGATAGCCATGTTGTTTAGCCCATTTTGCTACACGCAGCACCGATTCAAATTCCCCTTCAGAAACACGAGCCGACGCTATTTCGATTCGATCGACCTTCAAGTCTTCAAGCAGAAGGCGGGCAATACTCACTTTTTCCTGTGGGGCAAACGATACGCCGGATGTTTGCTCGCCATCACGCAGGGTGGTGTCCATTATTTCAATCATAATATGCTCTTTTTTAGTACGTCAACGCGCTAACCCAATAGTAGCACATTGGCATATTATTATTAAAGTGTCAAACGCTGTTCGTACGCTTCGATTAAATCTTTTTTACTCAGTAGATAATCAATATCGTCAAAGCCATTCAGCAGACAATCTTTTTTGTAGGCGTTTATTTCAAAGGTTGCCGAATTTCCGGCGACATTGTTTGTAATAGTTTGATTCTTCAAATCAACTGTCAATGTCGCTTGTGGATTTTCATTCACGGAAGCAAACAATTCGGCTAAAAATTCGGTAGTAACTACTACAGGCAGAATACCGTTGTTCAAAGCATTGTTTTTGAAAATATCGGCAAAGAAGCTCGAAACCACTACTTTGAATCCATATCCCGCGATAGCCCATGCGGCGTGTTCGCGACTTGAACCGGATCCGAAATTTTTTCCGGCAACCAGAATTTCGCCCGAATAGGTCGGATTATTGAGTACGAAATCTTCTTTTGGCGATTTGTCTTTGTTGTATCTCCAGTCGGCAAAAAGATTATCTCCAAAACCGTTTTTGTCTGTAGCTTTCAAGAAACGCGCCGGAATGATCTGGTCGGTATCTACATTCTCAATCGGTAGTGGAACATACGTTGATGTTAAGCTACCCGCACTCCAGTTTTCTGTGTTGGTGGTTTGAGCGTTGTTTCCGTTCGTAGTATTTGTAGTTTGCATTTTTTGTATTTAATTTGTCTAATGTGGATAGGATTCGCCTATTAAGGATTTGTAATTTTACCATTGACTGCTGTCGCGGCTGCCACAAGTGGTCCGGCTAAAATGGTACGGGCACCGGGACCTTGTCTGCCTTCAAAGTTGCGGTTGGATGTGCTGACCGCGTATTTTCCGGCAGGAACTTTGTCATCGTTCATCGCCAAACAAGCCGAACAACCGGGCTGTCTGAGTTTGAATCCGGCTTCTTCCAAGATTTTGTCCAATCCTTCTGCTTCGATCTGCTGACGCACTTTCCAACTTCCGGGAACCAGCCACGCGGTTACATTATCTGCTTTTTTCTTACCCTTTATGTAGTTGGCAAATAGGCGAAAGTCTTCAATCCGACCGTTGGTGCAACTACCTAAGAATACGTAATCGATAGGTTTGCCTAGTAATTTCTCCCCCGGTTCAAAACCCATATAATTCAACGATTTCCGGAATGATATGCGTCCGGCTTCATCAATTTCGTCTAATGTCGGAATACTGTCTGATACACCCATTCCCATACCGGGATTGGTACCGTAGGTTATCATCGGTTGAATGTCGCTTGCATTGTATTCAATCTCCATGTCAAAAACGGCTTCTTCGTCCGATTTGAGCGTTTTCCAATACGTCAGTTTTTTATCCCATTCTTCGCCTTTGGGAGCAAATTCACGTCCTTTCACATAGTTGAAAGTCGTTTCATCCGGAGCTATGAGACCGCCACGAGCACCCATTTCGATAGACAAGTTGCATACGGTCATTCGTTCTTCCATCGTCATATCGCGGATGGCTTCTCCGGCATATTCCACAAAATATCCGGTAGCTCCCCCCGTGGTCAGTTTCGAAATCATGTAAAGCGCCAAGTCTTTGGACGTTACGCCGGGATTTAATTTTCCGTTGAAGGTAATGCGCATGGTTTTGGGACGACTTTGCAGGATACACTGCGTAGCGAGTACCATCTCCACTTCGCTCGTACCAATACCGAAAGCGATAGTCCCGAACGCTCCGTGGGTAGAAGTATGGCTGTCGCCACACACAATAGTCATTCCGGGTTGAGTAAAGCCATTTTCCGGACCGATGATATGTACCACACCATTTTTCTCGTGTCCGAGGGGGTAAAAAATAGGCATTCCAAATTCTACTGCGTTCTTGGCAAACTGATCCAACTGGTTTTTGGAAATGGGGTCTTTGACCGGAAGCTCTTGGTTGATGGTTGGTGTATTGTGATCGGCTGTCATTGTTGTTTTATCGGGTCGTAAAACTTTCAATCCCCGAGAACGAAGTCCGTTGAATGCCTGCGGACTGGTAACTTCGTGGCAAAAATGACGATCAATATAAAGTTGTGTGGGTCCGTTTTCAATCGTGGATACAACGTGTGCGTCCCAGATCTTGTCGAAAAGGGTAGTACTTTTTTGTTGCGCGTTGGTTATTCTATTTGTCATATTATTTTTTGAGAATATTTTGTTTTTTTCTTTCTGATTTACATCTATTGTGCTTTTTTGTACGTGGCGTGATTATCGTACAACATTTGGTTCAATGGATTTGTTTAGAAAACTCATTTATGTAGTAGTACACCAATCCACTATTTCACAAATTTATTAATCGCGTCCACGTAAGCTTCCAAAGAAGCGGCAACAATATCTGTATTGGCGCCAAATCCGTAATAAACCATGTCATCGTATTCTACTTGCATGTGGACTTTTCCTACATCGTCGCTACCGCGACTGATGGCTTGAATGGTAAATTCCTGTAAATTCATGTTACGTTTGATGATTTGTTTCATTGCTTTTATGGCAGCGTCAACCGGTCCATTTCCACTGGAAGCAGCTTCAAATTTTTCTCCGGCTATGATTAATCCTACGCTTGCTACCGATTTCACGCCTACTCCCGATGTAACTTGCAGGTAGTCTATTTTGATACGGCTATTCTCCGCACGTTCCATCCCAGCAAGCATCAGTACGTCATCGTCGCTGATGTCTTTTTTACTGTCCGCTAATTTTAAGAATTTTTCGTAGATTTCGTCTAATTTTCCGTTATCAATATCAATAGCAAGTACATTCAAACGATGTTTTAAAGCCGCTCTGCCACTTCGGGCTGTAAGTAGAATGGAGTTCTTATCAATTCCTACATCCGTTGGATCCATAATTTCATAGCTTTCACGGTTTTTCAACACACCGTCTTGATGAATACCGGAAGAATGAGCGAACGCGTTGCGTCCGACTACGGCTTTGTTGGGTTGTACAGGCATGTTCATCAGGCTCGAAACCAATCGGCTGACGGGATAAATTTTTTGCGTATTAATGTTTGTCTCTAACCCCATTCCTTTGTGGCATTTCAGTATCATCGCCACTTCTTCGAGCGAAGTATTTCCGGCGCGTTCGCCGATACCGTTAATGGTAACCTCTACCTGACGCGCTCCGTTGGATACGCCGGCTATGGTATTGGCGGTAGCCATTCCAAGGTCGTTGTGGCAGTGTGTAGAAATGATGGCTTGATGAATGTTCTTTACATTTTCGAATAGAAATTTGATTTTTTCGCCATATTCCCAAGGAAGACAATATCCGGTCGTATCGGGAATATTTACAACGGTTGCGCCGGCTTGGATGACCGCTTCCACTACGCGCGCGAGGTAAACATTGTCCGTTCGTCCGGCATCTTCACAATAAAATTCGACATCTTCCACCTGTTTTTTTGCAAATTTTGTGGCGGCTACCGCGCGTTCCAAAATTTCTTCTTGTGTAGAATTGAATTTATACTTAATGTGTTGTTCCGAAGTCCCAATGCCGGTGTGAATTCGTTTGCGCTTGGCGTATTGAAGGGCTTCAGCGGCTACTTTGATGTCTTTCTCTACGCCGCGAGTCAAGGCGCAAATCGTTGGCCACGTTACGGCTTTGGATATTTCTACTACCGAATTGAAGTCCCCCGGGCTCGAAATGGGAAAGCCGGCTTCGATTACGTCAACGCCAAGTTCTTCCAATGCTTTGGCTACTTGAATTTTTTCGACAGTATTCAACTGACAGCCGGGTACTTGTTCGCCATCCCGAAGCGTCGTGTCAAATATAAAAAGTTTTTCCATAAAAAAGTCCCTAATTCCAACAAAATGGAAGCCGCAGGGCGAACGGCGTTAAATGGTTATTTGTTTAGTTTTACTTTTATTTTTTGAGCAAAGTGTGAGCAGTAGTCAATAAAAAACCTTTCTCTTGAGTGAGAAAGGTTTTTATATTTATTCTGTTTTCAGTTATATACACATACCAAACTCACTTCGTCTTATTTTGTAAGAGAATAATAATACCGAGAAGGAGTATATGTATGCCGTTGTTCATTTTTCTAAATTTGTTGCAAAGATACGTGCTATAATCGAAACGGACAAATAATTTGAAAGAAATTTTGTTTTTTTTCTTTCAATTAATTATTGAATGGGTCTCTTTTCATTACTGAATCATTTTAGTATAGATAGGCACATCTTGTTTCAAACAAGTCGGATTTCTTCATTTTTTTTTGAAAAAAAGGAATTATTCAAAAATTACCAGTATATTTGAAAAATTTTAATTATTAATACTTAATTATTTCTAACAATGAATTTATCTGATCTTATTAGTGGTCCATTGGGACAATCAATCATTAAAAATGTTGCGGGGCAACTTGGCGTGGACGAAAGTCAAGCTTCAAGTGCTATTGGGGCTGCGATTCCGGTTATCTTAGGTGGAATGGGCAAAAATACGCAGACGCAAGAAGGAGCGGTAAGTCTGAATAATGCGCTTGAGACGAAGCACGATGGAAGCCTGCTGGATAATCTTTCTGGAATGTTGTCCAATAACGCGTCTGATCTTCAGCAAGACGGCGATGGTATCCTCAATCATGTTTTTGGCAGTAATAAAGATCTGGTTGAAAGTGGTTTGTCCCAAAAAACTGGTATCAGCATGGCTAAAATAGGACCGCTTCTGGCAATGCTCGCTCCGGTAGTTATGGCATATCTTGGCAAGGAAAAGAAAGAAAATAATGTGAATGCCGGCGGATTGAATGATCTGCTGGGCGGTATGCTTGGCGGTGGTGGAACACAACAGCGTTCCGGCGGTGGCGGAATCATGGATATGGTTTCCGGATTCTTAGATAAAGATAAGGACGGTAGTGCTTTGGACGATCTTTTTGATATGTTTACAAAAAGATAAACGGTTTATGGATGTAAAAATACCCGAATTCAAATCAAATTCGGGATTTTTTTGTTTCAATAGTAGTCGATTAGCAAAATAATACTTTTATACGATATAGCATACATTAGCGTGCTAAGCTGTATAGTGTTGATTAATAGTAAAAATTCACAAGAATGATTCATACCGGTGCGAATGATTTAAAAGTCAATTACGGAGTAAAACTTTTTGATCCGAGATGGATAAAAAAGAGAAACAAGATACTCGAACGCGATGGACATAAGTGTGTTATCTGCAAAAAACAGGAATCAAATCTGGTCGTACATCATAAACAATATCATTACATTAAGCGGTTGCAATTGCACGTTGATCCCTGGGATTATAATGATAGGTACCTAATCACGCTTTGTAAAAGCTGTCACAATCGTGGGCATAACAAATATAAAATACCGATAAAATATATCTAATTAATCACTAAAAAATAAAAACGTATGAGATTTTTTGATTTTTTTCGAATGAAATCGACGAAAAATGAAGATACAGCAGATAAGGATGAAAACTTACCCGATATCGAAGAAGATGACTTTGTTGATCGTTCCGATCCGATAGACCATGAAAATTCCTCTCAATCAGTCGAATTTGGGTCAAAGCTTCCGATAGATCTGATATATGCCTATCTCAAGGAAGATTACGAACAAAAAGCCTACAACGACGCTTTGACCAATCCGGATAAATACTACAAAGAGATGAATCTGGAAATAATTAAAAGCAACCTCGATGTAAAATTTATGCAGGTAGAGTTAAAATACAACGACTTGCTACGGGAGATCAGTTTTCATATCAAATCACGTAGTGAAGCCGGTTTAACCGACATAGTAGAACTTTTAAGGACAAACGAGAACACATATAAAAACCACTTGGAAATACTCCATCAAATGAAAAAAGATCTGGCAAACAAAGAGTCTTATATGATGGGAATATTCAAGTCTTACGAAGTTGGGTTTACACGAGGCCTAGCATCGCTTTCTTTGGAAAAATTAAAAATTGATACAGTATGAAAAATTGGTGGACACACATCAGCTGTTTCTTAACCGGGTGGAACTATTCAATACTAAAAAATTGTACTGAAGCCAGTAAAAAGCAATTAAAAAAATATTCGTCGGCACTTTTGATTTTAATTTTTCTTTGGGCATTCATTGGATATTCGTTTGCTATAAGGTACATACACGCTTCTACCTGGGGAGCAGTAGCTACTGCTGTGATATTTGTTGTTGTCGTAGTGCAAATAGAAAGACAAATAATCTTGACTGTCGGTGCAAACCGCTTTCTGGCTCTTTTTCGTATAATCATCGCGTTTATAATGGCATTTATCGGTTCCGCTATTCTGGATCAAATTATCTTCAAAGATGATATCGAGAAAAAAATGATTGAAATTGTTGATCGTCAGGTAAATGAACAACTACCCGCCCGACTGAACGTGATAAACGCGAAACTTACGGAATTACAAGTAGAAATCGATTCATTGGACACGAGAACCATCGCTTTGTACGATGAAATCTCCAAGAGACCCACGATAAACACGGTATCGTCAAGTGTAACGCACGTGCCTGTAACAAAAGCGGACGGAAGTATTTCCACAGTAGCGCAACGAACGGTAACGAACACTCCGGTTGAAAATCCGAAAATGAGAGAAGCGGAGATGAATAAGCAAAACTTGGACGCGCTCAGAAAACAGCAGGAAGAATATACGCAACGCAAGCTGAACGAAGAGACCTTGTTGCGGAAGGAACTTAGTTCGAAACAGGGTTTTCTCGAAGAATTAAATGCGATTTTGGAGATATTGGGAGAAAAACCGGTTGCATTAATTTTTTACCTCGTGTTATTTTTATTCTTAATGTCTTTGGAATTATTTGTGGTCTTTAGCAAGATAGGAGATAAGAAATGCGATTATGATCTGGTGGTAGAGCATCAGCTTAAACAAAAGATGAGGACGCTGAATGAATTGGGGAAAACCTAAAAGCCGGCCGAAAAAAATATGACACACAAAAATTCCGTATTTTCTTCAGAATACGGAATTTTTGTGATTATACTTTGCGTTATACAAAAAGCAATATCAGCAATTGAGCAGCCAGTACGCGCAGAAACATGGTAAGCGGATATACCGTAGAATAGGCTACAGCAGGCTGATCGTTTACAGCAATGGAATTGGAATATGCCAACGCCGGCGGATCGGTGGTGCTTCCGGCAATCAATCCCATCAAGGTATAGTAATTTAATTTGGCGAATTTTCTTCCGATAATTCCGGTAATGAGCAACGGAATTAGTGTAATAGCGACACCTATCCCAACCCAAAGCAAACCGTCGCCATTCAAGACCGTCTCAACAAACCGACCGCCGGAAGAGAGACCTACGCTGGCAAGAAATAAGGAAATCCCGATTTCTCGTAGCATTAAATTAGCACTAATGGTGGTGTAGGTTATTAATTTTAATTTATAACCAAATCGTCCGATGAGTATGGCAACGATAAGCGGTCCTCCGGCAAGTCCAAGTTTAACAGGCATGGGTATCCCCGGAAAGAAGAAAGGTATGCTTCCTAAGAGTATTCCCAGAAATATCCCCACGAAAATCGTGATAATAGGCGGTTCGTTTAGTTTCTTTAAAGTATTACCTAATAAACTTTCGACCTTATTTATCGCACCCAATTCTCCGACAACCATAACACGGTCGCCAACCTGAAGCGTTAAATTGGCTGAACCCAGCAGGTCAAATCCGGAACGGTTTACGCGAGTTACATTTACGCCGTATATGGAACGTAGTCTTAGTGAACCAAGCGTTTTGCCGTTAATTTCGCTGCGTGTGATAACGATTCGTCTGGAAACCAATTGTTTCTCGGATGCTTTCCAATCCATATCTATTTTTTCTCCGATAAAGGCAAGGATGGGTTCAACATCAACCAGAGACGAAATAACCAGTAAGGAATCGCCTAATTCGAGTACCGTTTCGGTTTGGGGTATGGCATAGTCATCATCCCGTTTCATTCTTGATACGACGAAATTGCGTCCAACCATTTGTTTTATTTCATGCAACGTTTTTCCGTTTAAAGCTTTATTTGTCAGTAGAATATTTGTCCTTTCGGGTTTTTCTTTCAGACTTTCATCTTCTTTTTCGATGGCATTGGCTTCTTTTTCCATATTGATACGAAAAATCATGCGAACGAGAATAATGGACGTTATAATACCAACAACTGCTAATGGATAAGCAACCGCGTATCCGAGTGCAATTTGCGGAATTTCGTCGATTTGACCGGCTTCATGAGCCAGACGAAGCGCCTCCTGCGCCGCGCCAAGTCCCGGAGTATTCGTTACAGCCCCCGACATTACGCCCACGAGCATCGGCATGGATATTCTTCCATCAAGGATGTAATAGAAAGCAACGGTAACTAAAACGGCTAATAGCACACTTCCCGCCGCCAACATATTTAGAGTGATTCCTCCCTTTTTGAAAGAAGAGAAAAAACCGGGACCAACCTGTAATCCGATAGAGTAAATGAACAAAATCAGACCAAAATCTTTGATAAAGTCCGATATCTCGTGATTAACGGTAATACCGAAATGACCAACCAATATACCCGTAAAAAGTACAAAAGTAGCTCCAAGCGAGATACCGAAGAATTTGATTTTACCGAGAATTAATCCGGTAAAAATAACCAAAGCGAAAATAAGAATTGTATGAGCTATTCCGTCTGTGAAAAATAGTGAGTGTAACCAGTCCATTATGAGTTAATTACCAAAATTTAAAGGATGAATTATCTGATTTTTTTTTAGCGACTGCAAAGGTACAAACATTATTCGGGATAGTCAAGTGTATTTGCATCGGGATTAGTAAAGTTGTATTAAAAGGCTGATATTAAGATTGCTCAATTAGAAACGACCTTAAAATGACGCGAAAAGATTGCTGATAGTCTGCTCAGAAAAAAACCGGTCAGAAATCTAACCGGTTTGTAAAGCAAGTTACATCATTTCTTTCAGGGCTTCGTATGCCTTTTCGCCGTAGGCGATGGATGGTCCGCCTCCCATGACTACTGCCACGCCAATCGTTTCGATGATTTCTTGCTTTGTGGCACCTTGTTTAATGGAGCCTTGTACATGGCAGGCAATACATCCTTCACAACGGATAACAATTGAAATGCTCAGACACATGAGTTCTTTTTGTTTATGCGATAATGCCCCATCTTCCAATCCTGAATTGTGCAACTTCATAAACGCGTCGGCAACTTTGGGATTCTCGTCTGACAACTTGTGAAGAAACCCAAATACATTTTTTGCTTTTTCGGAATACGTACTCATTTTACCTCCTTTTTGATGTTTAATCCTACTCTTAAGGCTTTTCGGTTACTCCCCGTTTTTACCGGTATCGGATATTTATTTTTGGTTTAAATATATGTATTTTTTTTGAAGAATTTGTGTTTCCAACAAAAAATTCAGTTACTTTTGAGCGTAACCGATGATAGTGGTGTAGCATTCTACTTTTGCAAATTATTATTTATCTGAAGTAAGTTTAGTGATACGTGCAAAAATAAAAATAGCCGTTAATTTCTCAATCAACCGCTATTTTTTGTGAACTCGAATATTCAGGGCGAAAATCAATGCATTCTTATCCAATCGACAATCCACGCCCCAACTTCAGAAGTTTTGTACGCTTTTCCGCCTTCGGAAATGTCTTCCGTTACGATACCGGCTTCCATACTTGCCGTTACCGCGTCGCGTATGAGTTGTCCTTCTTTATTCATTTCAAACGCATATTCAAACATTAACGCGGCGGATAGAATAGTAGCCAGCGGATTGGCAATATCTTTGCCGGCTGCCTGAGGGTACGAACCGTGTATCGGTTCGAATACCGATGTGTGTAATCCGATAGAAGCGGAAGGGAGCATCCCCAGCGAACCGGTAATCACGGACGCTTCATCCGTAAGAATATCTCCAAACAAATTTTCGGTAACGAGTACGTCAAAACTTTTCGGGCACTGGATGATACGCATAGCGGCATTATCCACGAACATATATTCTGTCTCTATCTCGGGGTATAGTACTTCGATTTCTTGTGCTATCTGACGCCACAGACGGGATGTGGCAATCACATTGGCTTTGTCCACTACCGTTAGTTTTTTTCTGCGAAGTGAGGCGTATTTATAAGCCAAGTGGAGTATTCGCTCTATTTCTTCACGCGTGTAAACGCAGGTGTCATAAGCCGTATTACCATCTTCGCTTCTTCCTTGCGGACGACCGAAATACATGCCTCCCGTTAATTCGCGGATACACATGAAGTCGGCGCCATCTACTAACTCGGCACGTAGAGGCGATTTGTGGATAAGTTGCGGAAAAGTACTGACGGGACGGATATTGGCAAATAATCCCAATGTTTTGCGCATCTTGAGTAAACCCTGTTCCGGACGTACTTTGGCATTGGGATTATTATCGTACTTCGGATCGCCAATAGCACCGAAAAGTACCGCGTCTGATTGCATGCAAAGTTTATGGGTCTCGTCAGGGTAGGGGGCCCCTACGGAATCTATGGCACACGCGCCTACTATGGCTTCCTGATACTCCAGTCGGTGTCCAAATTTTTCGCAAACGGCTTTTGTTACATCCAAGGCTTGTTTCGTAATTTCGGGTCCGATACCATCGCCCGGGAGGACGGCTATTTTAAGTTTTGACATTTTATCTCGATTTAATAGGTTTTATTTTGTTTGATTATTTTCATGGCGCAAAATTACAATTTATTTTCTTGATTATTGCTATAAGTATCCGGGGAAAACATTGATTGTACGCTCACAAACGAAAGGGTTATTTGGGTAAATTAAGTACCGATTTTACCTCATCCCATAGGTCGAAATTATTTTTTTTGAATAGTCGCACTTTATCCATTTGTATAGTTTCTTTCCACCACTTACGCCAGTAAGCTCCGAAATAGAATACAATGGGAGAGGCAATGAGGTAAAGCAGTCCAAGCGGAAAGCTGTAAACAACGAGCCCGAGCACAAACGCTTGTATCAAGTAAAATAGCGGTACAATAAAAATTCCGACAACAATACGCAAGGAGCTGATAAACTGCTTGTCCTTAAACATTCCTAAAACCTTACGATAGATAAGAATGGGGAAAATCGTGTTGAGTAAACCAACAAACGCGATAGGTAATGTCAGCACAAGCGATAAAAACCGTCCTAATATTTGGATGTGATTTACTGGCGTAGAAATCGGATCTTTGGTCGTTAAATTGTGCTTCTTGAGAATCTCAATGGTTTCTCGAATTGACCGGATTTTGTCAAGGTAATCATCCGGATTCTCTGACTTTAATCGGTTCATTTGACGAACAATCTCTTGCGAAGCCGGAATCAGACCGTCTTTTTCGGGATAAGATTTAGCAACCAACGACTGCGCGTTTACGTCAATAAGCACGGCTATTTCATTGTAGTTTTCTTCGGGAATATCCACTACAGACTCACGCAAACGAGCGTCCAAATCCAATCGAAGCCTATTAAGAGCCTGATTTTCATCTTTTTGATAAAGTTCTTTGTAGGCAGAGACTTTTATCGGTACGCCATAGGTAACGTACAAATCGGACAAAAAACTGTCTTTGGAAAGGTAGTAAAACGCAATCGGGACGATGTGCGTGTCAAGTGAGAAATCTTCCAAAGCTTCAGTCGGTAGCGCGATACGCGGAATGGCTTTTTGCAACGGGAGCAGATTTTGATGTGGATTGTATTTTGCTTCCGGAAAAAGACATAGCGGATTTCTTGCTTGCAAAATCGTACGGCAATTTTCAAAAATTTCCTGATTTTTTGATAGGTTTTCCTTCCCGTCTCTCAGGCGATAAACCGGCATAATGCGTAGGAAATCAAGAATTTTCACGACCCAATCCTTTTTAAAAATATCCGCGCGCGCTAAAAACACCACCTGTTGCTTTACGTTCTCATGCACCAAAATTAGCGCGTCCACCAGTGCGTTTCGATGTGTAGGGGCATAAATAATCGGTTTCCCTGCCGGAATATTTTCTTTTCCAGTAATGATTAATTTTCTGAAATTCAATCGAAAGATCCGATTTACAAAAAGCTGAGTCAAGAAATACTTTGGGTCGTATTTGTAGTACATGTTGGTAAATTTATCCGTTGTTGAGTTATTTTGGTACCGATTCGCCGACAGGCTTTCTGCTCCAGTACCAAGCTAAGCCACCACCGGCTAAGATGTGCCAAACGCCCCACCAAGCCGCGATAAACGCCATTCCGCCTAATTCCAATTCGGGTGGGAATATCTTTGGATTAAAAATTAACGCTAATCCTAATCCGGAGTTTTGAATACCGGTTTCGATGGAGATAGTTCTTCTATTTTGTTTGGAGATATTGAACGGACGGGGAAACCAATATCCGGTAGCGAAAGCAAGTAGATTATGAATCAACACCAAAAAAAATACGAGATGAATGTATTTAATGAAATGATCAAAATTGGACATCAGTGCGCCAACAATGAATCCTAACAGAACAAGCATGGAGAGCCAGCGTATGGGTTTTTGCACTTTTTCCACCAATTTGGGAAATTGAGCGCCAATCAAAATGCCTAATAAAACCGGAATGCCAAGTATTATCCCTACGGTTTGAAAAATCTGACTCGGTTCTATTTCGAGCGGAACCAAATACGGCGAATGAGACGCGTACATGGCTCCCCAAAATGAAAAATTGAACGGTGTCATAAAAAGCGCTAATACCGTTGTTATGGCAGTCAGACTGACAGAGAGCGCGATATTGCCTTTAGCCAGCAACGAAATCATGTTCGAGACATTGCCTCCGGGACAGGCTGCCACTAATATCATCCCAAAAGCGACCGCCGGAGAAGGTTTTATGAGCATCACGAATAAAAACGTAACGGCAGGTAGGAGTACGTATTGCGAAATTACACCCAGAATTACCGGTTTTGGGTCTTTAATCAGATCCTTGAAATGACGTGTCTTGATGCCGAGTGCTACACCAAACATAACAAAAGCGATGGCAAAATTCATGAAAAGAACTCCACCATCGCTAAAATTAAGCCGAATTTTGTCTAATTGTTCTAAATTTCCAAAAAGTTTTAAGAATAAAATATCATTCATTTTGTTCAAGTTTCTGCAAATGTACTGATATTTTTAAAAGAAGCAAAAAATTTTTAACCCCTTGCTTTTGTTTTAGCTCGTTTGCCGCCCGATGTTTGATGATAAATCGGATGTCCTTTTTTCAACGTGAAAATTGATGTTTTTAAAATTAAAACTCTCTTTACCCGCTGATTTTTAAGGGATAAAGAGAATCTTAGCTTGTTAACTAAATAGAGTATGCTTTATTTGTATTAAAACGGTTGATAACGTTTAACACATCAAGGTAACTTCGATGACTGCACCGTGAAGGTCGTGAATTTGATAGATTCATCAATAATTAACGCGTTAAATCGATACTTCAAAATTTTGTCGATAAGTATGCAACGATAAATTTAATTTCACTCAAACACAAATAACATTTTCGGCTCAGAGAGTTACTTTTTTTCTTGTCGTAGACCAAAATCCGTAGAAAGCGATAAATGCAAAACACAGCATAGGAACGATAAAACCGGCACTCATGTTATTTTCGCCGATATATCCCATAAGCATCGGTGCAATAGCCCCTCCAACTACTGTAATAACTAAAATTGACGAAGCAGTTTTTGTTTTTTCGCCCAATCCTTTTAGTCCCAACGCGAAAATGGACGGGAACATGATTGACATAAGCAAATAACTCAATATTAAACAGATTAAGCCTATGCGGTTGTGGTTAAACATGGCATAGAGCATAAAAAGTGTATTTAACGCCGCGAAGTAACCCAATAAAAGTCCGGGATTCAGTTTTCGCATAACCAAACTTCCCGAAAAACGACCGATGGCAAACATGCTCATGCCTCCCAATCCCAGTAATAATCCGGCTTGAACTTCAGTCAGAGCAATGTCTTTTATCTCAACCGTATAATTTATAAAGAAACTGCCTATGCCTGTTTGCGCCGCTACGTATAAAAATTGTGATACTACCGCCAAAACAAAATGTGTCTGTTTTATCAATGGTTTTGAAATTCCATTCACATCAAATCCGTTGGATTCCGAGTCTGCTTTTACTTCGGGTAGTTTAGTGAATAGAAATAACAAAAGCACTAAGAGAACAACAACTCCTAATCCAACGTAGGGAGGTATTAACGAAGAGTTATCTGCCACACTCTCACCGATTTCTACGCTTTTTTGCAGTATTCCGGAAGCACCGGTAAACACCTTACGAACGGCATCAAAAAACAATTCTAAAACAGAGTATTCCGATTCGGATTTGAAAATAAGTATCGAACCAATCAAAGGACCTAATATCCATCCTAAAGCATTGAATGTTTGTGCCAGGTTGATGCGACTTGCCGAGGTTCTCGAGGTACCTAAAACTGTTACATAAGGATTGGCAACGGTTTCGAGAAAAGTCAGTCCGCTGAATAATATAAGCAATCCGAGTAAAAAAGCCCAAAATGTATTAATTTCTACCGCCGGAATAAACCAAAAGGCACCTATCGCGAATAAGGATAATCCAACCAATATGCCGGTTTTATATCCGAAGCGACGTGCGACAAATCCTGCCGGAAGCGCCATCAAAAAATAAGCGCCATACGCGGAAGCTTGTACTGCGCCGGATTGAGCTTTTGTCAGATTCAAAGCATCTTGAAAGTGCTTATTCAAGACATCAAGCAAACTATGTGCAAATCCCCACAAGAAAAATAAACAGGCGATTAAGATGAAAGGAAACAAATAGTTAACTCCGTTTTTTACAATAAGTGATTCTTTTTGGTTTTTCATTAGTTTGATTTTTTGAAGAAAATAGGATGAGGTTGCCCCAAAAATGTTCTTTCTTTGAATTGCAGAAATGGTTGATTCTTTTAACGCTAAGTGTTAAAGTTCAAATTCGTTCTTACACGTATTTTTTTGTGGATAAAAGACTGATGTTTTGGCAGTAGCAATTGCTGTTTTATGTAATTCGGCAATTGATTTGATATCACCAAGTGTCCATGCCTGTGTTAAAATATTGCCAATGGCGGTAGCCTCAATCGGACCCGATATTACGGAAAGGTTCAATTCGTTTGCTGTAAGCTGGTTCAATAGCGCGTTTTGCGAACCTCCGCCTATAATGTGGAGCTCGGATACAGGCTTGCTGACTAATTTATTCATCTCATCAACTGCATGTTTGTAGCGTTTTGCCAAAGACGACAAAACGCAGTAAACGAATTCTCCCTTACTTTGAGGAACATGCTGTTCGCGTTGCCGGCAAAACGTCGCGATGGTTTTTTCCATACTTACAGGATTCATAAAAACAGTATCATCCACATCAATTTTCGATGAACAAACGGACTCCGAAGCTTGGTCGATTAATTCCGAATACGATATTTTTTTACCGTTTTGTTCCCATTCGGCTGTCAAACGTTGCAGTATCCATAATCCTGTAATATTTTGCAGAAAACGAATTTTTCCGCCTACGCCTCCTTCGTTGGTAAAACCTGCTTTTCGGGCATCTTCGGTAAGAATCGGTTTTTCCAAAATTGTTCCCAAAAGCGACCATGTACCGGAACTCAAAAAGGCGACATTTGAATTTTGGGTTGGAAGTGCCATTACTGCACTTGCCGTATCGTGCGAACCTACGGAAATAACGTCTATTTTGCCTAATCCGGTTTCTTTGGCTATACTGCTTGCCAGTTTTCCGCGTACAGTACCCGGTCGAATAACTTTACCCAGAATTTGTTTGGGAATACCTATTTTCTCTAATGTCCCAATATCCCAATTTTTCTTTTCAGCGTCCAGCATTCCGGAAGTTGACGAAATACAGTATTCATTTCCAAATTCTCCGGTCAGGAAGTATGAAACTAAATCGGGCATAAACAGCAATTGATGAGCTTGTTTCAAAAATTCTTCATTTTCCTGTTTCTGACTGTACAGTTGAAATATCGTGTTGATAGCCATTACTTGAATGCCTGTACGACTGTAATAATCGCTTTCGTTTATCAATTGAAAAACTTCTTGGGGGATTCCATTCGTTCGAGCGTCACGGTAACACAACGGATTGCCCATTAAATTTCCATTTTTATCTACTAACCCGAAATCGACCCCCCAAGTATCCACAGCCAGGCTCACAATGTTTATGTAATCGTGCGAAGCTTTTTTGAGTCCTAATTTTACATCTTCAAACAAAGAAAGGAAATCCCAATAAATATGATTTCCTAAAGCAATCTGTCGATTTGGAAAACGTAGAACTTCCTTTATCACCAATTTATCATCTTTGATAAAACCGGCCATAACACGTCCGCTTCCGCCTCCTAAATCGACAGCTAAATAGGTTTTTCCCATAAATGGATTTTATTTACTCGTTTTTCCCAAAATATACACTTCCAAATCGAGTATTTCTTCTTCGGTAAGCGTGAGATAGTTCCCTTTTCCGGCTTTGACGATGATGCTACAGGCTAATTCGAAAAAGACGGCTTTTTGAAACGCATCGTCAAAATCCTTACCGCAGACAACCTGTCCGTGCTTGCTCAACAATGCGGTGTCATGGCTTTTCAGGGCTTCGGTAACGGCATTTGCCAATTCAGGCGAACCCGGACGATAATAAGGTAAAACCGCTATTTCACTTCCGCAATAAGCGGGAACTTCCGCCACTACATTGAAATTTGCGGGTTTATCTTTCATGCAGGAAATAACCGTTGCGTATTCCGATTGAAAATGCAGAACCACATTCATATCTTTTCTTTCGCGCAATACGCCCAAATGGAAGGTACTTTCCATGGACGGTTTCGGTCCGTCAATACGCTGTCCGTCCGAAATGCGACATAAGACTACATTTCCATCTGTCAGTCGTGGCAACCACGATCCTGTTCCAGACACAAGAGCGCGGTCTTTATCGATTCTCCACGATAAATTTCCGCTGCTGCATAATTGAAGCCGTTCGGTACCAACACGCCTTGCCTGTTTTATAAATTCAGCTATTTTTTCATTATTCATCATTAACACTTTTTTATAATTCTATGATTATTTCTTATCATAGTTTTTTTCAAAATCAGATTATTTGTACAACGGACCATACGTTTGACAGGCGCGGTAATCGGCACCTTCTTTATTCATGCCGAAAGCTGACCATGCACCAGGACGGTAAATGTCTTTTTCTTCCACGTTGTGCATACTGACAGGGATACGCAACATAGATGCCAACGTAATCAAATCGGCTCCGATATGTCCGTAGCTGATGGCTCCATGGTTGGCGCCCCAGTTGTTCATGACGGAATATACGTCTTTGAAATTGTCGCTTTGGGTAAGGCGTGGGGCAAACCAAGTAGTGGGCCAGCCTTTGTCAGTTCTGTTGTCCAAAATAGTATGTACTTCTGTGTCCAACTCAACCGTCCAGCCTTCGGCAATTTGAAGAACCGGACCGATGCCTTTTATCAAATTCAGGCGTGCCATTGTACAAGGCATCCCGCCACGCGTCAGAAACTTAGAAGAGAAGCCACCTCCACGGAAATATTCACGGTTGGCAGGTACCCATGCCGTCGCATCAAGGCAATCTTTTGCTTCTTTTTCGGAAATTTCCCAGAAAGCTTTCATCGCGGGTTTACCGTCCTCGTCCGTTTGCTGACCACTGCCATCGAGTGTGGCAGCACCGGAATTAATCAGGTGGATAATTCCGTTTTTTGCCAAACCTTGCAATTCTTTTCCGGTAACGCGTTTTACGGCATCTGAACTCCAATAGGTACGCACGTCGGCAAAAATAGACGCCGTGTTGGTAAGTAAATGCTGGAAGAGCATGGTTGCGCCATTCAGAGTGTCGTTTTCGGTTGCTAATATATACGGTGCGCGGATACCGTTCCAATCGTAAGATGAATTGAGTATCGCTTCAGCAAAATCGCCATTCGGGTAAAAATCAGTCCATTGACGTTGCCCTTGAAAGCCTGCGGCAATGGCATTATGCCCAAGTGCTTCTTCTCCAAATCCTATTTCTTTCAATTTTGTATTTCCGGACATCAAATCGCGAATGATGATAGCCATTTTTACGACAAATTCCCAGTCATTGTCTTTTTCTTCGCGCGATTTTTTCAAGTCAGCACGATTACATATATCTTCATATTCTTTACAATTAGCTTTTGTCCAAGCCAACGCTTTTTCAAATTCTTCTTTGTCGTAAATACCTTCGGACATGCGACGGATAATTTCCACTTCATCGACTCCTTCGCAACGCATCCCGAGATAATCTTCAAAGAAATTGGTGTCAACGATTGATCCGGCAATACCCATACAAACCGCACCAATGGACAGATATGACTTACCTTTCATGATGGAAACCGCAAGACCTGCTTTTGCAAACCGCAAGAGTTTTTCCTTTACATCACAAGGTATTTCAGTTGTTCCGGCGTCTTGCACATCTTGTCCGTAGATTCCGAAAGCGGGCAGTCCTTTTTGTGCGTGTGCGGCCAATACGGCAGCCAGGTAAACTGCTCCCGGACGTTCTGTTCCGTTAAATCCCCAAACGGCTTTTGCCGTAAGAGGGTCCATATCCATGGTTTCACTACCGTAGCACCAGCATGGTGTAACGGTAATTGTTATTTGCACACCTTCTCGTCTAAATTTATCGGCACACGCAGCGCTTTCAGGAACGCGTCCGATGGTAGAGTCGGCAATCACGCATTGTACCGGAGTTCCATCGGGATATTTAAGTGTTGTCGTGAGTAATTCTACTACGCTCTTCGCCATATTCATCGTTTGGTTTTCGAGCGATTCGCGAACGCCGCCCATGCGTCCGTCAATTGTTGGTCGGATGCCTATTTTAGGCCATGAACCTTGAAATCTTGATGTTTTCATGCTGTTTCTATCTTGATTTTATAAATGGTTTTCATTGTTTGTACAAAAATATAGGCTTATTTGATTTTATATTTGCAATATTTCGATGAGATGTAATACTATTTCGACATTTGTATCAAAATGTGTTGCAAAGCATATTTTTTGTCTGTTTTTCTAAGATAAAGTAATGAAGTCATCTTGACGCTTTTGTTGATTATCTTTATGAAAATTAATGATGAATGCGATTAGATTCAACTCGAACGGGTTTTATTTCATGGTGATTGACTTTGTATAAAATGCTGTTTACTCCTTCAAATAAAAAGTTTATCTGACTCAAAACCACGCTTGACTTTCAGGGAAATAGGGCAATAATGCTAATTTTATTATATCTTTGTCAAGTACTTGGCACGTTATAGAAAGGGGTAAGATTTAATACTTAGGGCTTACATAATAACGTTCTTTACTTTTCTTTTGTAACTAAACTGTTATCGCGTTGAAATATCAAGACGACGTCATTCGATTTTTTAGTTTATATTAGTTGTGATTTCGATATATTAATCTACGTACAATGAATAATTTATACTTGATATTACTGAATATAGGGTTGTCAACACATCATAAGAATTGGAATTGGAAGGGAATTAGCAGTCCTTTTACGCGTATTTATTATGTGAAGGAAGGTCGCGCAAAAATTCATTTGCCGGATTGTGTTCAAGAATTGACGGCAAATCATTTATACATGATCCCTCCTTTTACATTACACAGCTACGAATGTGATGATTTTTTTTCACATTATTACGTTCATATTTACGAAAATTCGGGGGGAAGAAAAAAGATATTGGAAGAATTTTATTTCCCTGTGGAAATTAAGGCTGAACCTATCGATTTAAAACTTGTAGAGAAGCTGTTGGTGATTAATCCGAAGCGGGAACTTAAGCAATACGATCCCTCGCTTTACGACAATCAATCAACTTTGTTGAGAAATATTGCAGAAGAAATGCAACAGCCGGATCATGTAGCATTAGAAACGACCGGAATTTTATCCCAACTGGTTTCTCGATTTTTGAAGAATGCCGGTAAAAAGTCTTTTGTACCGGATGAACGCATACAAATCGCACTGAATTATATTCGCAAGAATATCGACAAATCTATACCGATAAGAGAGTTATCCGGTATTTGTAGTTTATCGGACGACCATTTTATCCGGTTATTCAAAAAGATGCTTAATTGCACACCAATTCAATATATTAATCGAAAAAAAATAGAAAAAGCACAACTGGATTTGATCATTTCTGATGCGACAATTTTAGAAATAGCAATGAATTTATCCTTCGAAAATGTATCTTATTTTAATACACTATTTAAAAAATACGTGCGTACGTCACCTACCAAATACCGGAAGATGTATATGGATTTGGTTTAGATTCTATATCCGGAATTTTGGATTATCAAAGCAATTATTATTGAACCATTTGTACTTAACTCTTTCAAGTCGTTTTTTGCCGTTTTTGTATTTTCCGTTTCTCCCAAATAGTCCAGTCCGTTATTAAGTACTGAAATCTTTTTCGACATGATTTTTTTGAAAAAATGTCGTCTATTGAAACTCAAAGTGACTTTAAAATAAAGATTCTCCTTATCCCTAATAGTAAAGGATAAAGAGAATCTTTGGTCGTTATTAACCAGGCGGGTTAATAACGACATTTTTTACGTGTCAAAGTATTCATAAACAGCTATTTGTGTAGAATAATATCACGTTGTATTAGTGTCGGGTTAATAATTATATGCGCTGTAGCTTACTTGTTTAAATCAATTTTATAGTAAGAAACTTTTCCCGTAGTCGGATATACACCGGCGATGTTTAGTGTCTTGTTGCTTTTTTGCGCATCATTATATACATTTTCAAAATCTTTAACTGAAGTCATACTCTTATTGTTGATTTTCAGGATAATATACCCTTGGTCAACCCCCTGTTGACGGAACTTTCCTGCGCTCGATACTACTTCCAATCCGGCATCAATACCCAAAGCCTGTTTCACGGTATCGGATATGGGTTTCAGTTGAACGCCCAAATCTTGCGAGAATTTATTGGTGGAAACAATATCCGTATTGCCTTCCGCATTGGTTAAGTTGGCATTTACGCGCATTTGCTTGTTGCTCCGTATGAATCCGATGCTGATCTTATCGCCCGGACGATAACGACTTACCTGTTCTTGAAGTTCGGCTGTAGAGTTTACTTTTACACCATTTACTTCGTTAATTACGTCATCTTTCTTTATCCCCGCTTTATCGGCGGCTCCACCATTTACAACATCCGCTACTAACGCCCCATTGAGCGTTTTCAGATCCTTTTCTTTAGCTATTTCGGTAGTAACGTCGCCAATGCTGACTCCGAGGAGCGCGCGTTGTACAACACCGTGTTCACGAATGTCTGTAACCACTTTCTGTACGATACTGGTCGGAACAGCAAAGCCATAACCGGCATAAGACCCCGTTTGAGAAGCGATTGCCGTATTGATTCCGATCAGTTCGCCTTTGGTATTGACCAAAGCACCACCACTGTTACCGGGGTTAATTGCCGCGTCGGTTTGGATAAAGGATTCGATGGAAAGTTTCTCGGAACGTCTGCCATAGCGGTCGGTTCCGATGATACCCAAATTACGAGCCTTAGCGCTAACAATTCCCGCAGTAACTGTGGATGTTAAATTAAACGGGTTTCCTACCGCGAGTACCCATTCCCCCACTTTCAAATCATCTGAATTTCCAAAGGCTACAAAAGGCAAATCCTTTCCGTCCACTTTCAGCAAGGCGATATCGGTAGATGGATCGGTTCCGACTAATTTCGCGGTAAATGTTCGCTTGTCGTTCAGTGTTACTTCAATTTCAGAAGCTCCATCTACTACGTGATTGTTTGTAACGATGTATCCGTCTTTGCTAATGATCACACCGGAACCACTACCGAGCGGCTGCGCTTCTTCTTGTTTTTGCTGAGGCTGTTGCTGTTGACCCCGTTGCTGGGGACCAAAGAAAAATTCAAAGAAAGGATCGCCATAAAAGTCACTCGAACGCTGTTGGCGTATCGCTTTGGTCTTTACGTGTACGACCGCATGAACCGTAAGTTCCGCCGCTACCGTAAAATCGGTATCAAAAGCCGCTTGCGCATTCGCAAATCTGGCTTTTACATCCTGATTAGAAGCGTTTGATTCGATAAACTCAACACCTTGATTCTTGCTTTGTACCTTTGTGGTAGCCCAACTGGTAAGTCCGCTTACCGCAATAATTAATAAAACCATCAATAAGGTGGTTTTGGTTTTTTTTTCTGTCATAATATCTGGTTTTTATTGTTTTTGTTTCTACGGCAAAAATAATCAAATGCCATGCCCGTAATACTTAGTACACACGATATTTGGTCAATTTTAACAATGTTAAAATTCTGCTTAACGCGCTTTAACGATGAATGCCGGCAAAGTTTAAAAAAATGAAAAACTTAAACTTTGTAGAGGAAGCCGGAAAATCCGTTTGGTATATGATAGAAGTAACTTTGTCAGCTATATGACAATTTGGCTCAAACTTGTTGAAAAAAATAAGGATGCCGTATTTAGGACACCCATATTCTTGACCGTAATATCTCTACGTTGATCACTTATCCACTTCAAATAATTTGTTAAAATCTTCCATGGAAATTTCTTTTTTATCTAATTTTACTTTTTCTCGTATGATGTTAAGTACTTTTTCTTCAGCAGCCTGATCGATAAAGTTGCGGACAGATTCTTCCTGTTTCATCATGTCTTTTACATAGTTGTCGAGTATCTCGTCGCCCATGCCTGTCATACCGTATTGAGCAAATTGAGCCTTGGCTACTTTTTTTGCATATGCTTCTACATCCGGCAATTCTACTTTAATCTCGTTCTCTTTGGCTATTTTATCTTTGGTCAAATGCCAAATCAAATCTTCTACCATTTTCGGATAATCTTCATCTACTTTTTCGGGAGTCATGTCTTTATTGGTATCCAAAAGCCAGCGTTTCAAGAATTTTTCCGGAAATTGCAGATCTTTGAATTTATTCATCAGCATCTCGCGGGCATCCAAGTTGAATTTGTAATCGCTATCCGCGACAAGTTGTTCTGTGATATTTTCTACAATTTTAGTTTTGAATTCTTCTTCCGAATTTACAACTCCTTCGCCGTATGCTTTATCAAATAATTCTTGGTTTACTTCGCCATCAATGTAACGTGTGATGTTGTTGATTTCGATTTCGAAATCAGCGGTTAAATCTTTGACACTTGCTTTCTCCACTTTTAGCATGGAGCTGATTTCGGTCTCGTTTTCATAGGCTTTAGCAGGATTAAATACAACTTTGTCACCCACTTTCTTGCCCACAAAAAGATTTTTCTGGTCTTCATCTTTCATGTACGACGGTGTAAGAACGGCATCTTCGGCAACTATTCCGTTCTCTTTTACGGTGCCATTCTCAATCTCTCGGATTGTTCCTTTTACCATATCCTTTTCTTCCACAATTTCAACACTCTCGTATTTCCCGAAACGGGAAGTATATGATCTAATTTGATTTTCAATCATTTCGTCCGAAACCGAGATTTCGTAAAACGGAACTTTGTCTTTATTGCTCAATTCTACTTCAAATTCAGGCGCTAAACCCAAATCAAAATGAAACTCGAAGTCATCCATGGTATCAAAATCGAGTTCCGTATCTTCGTTTTCACTCGGAAGAGGCTGTCCCAATACCGGGAGATTATTTTCTTCAATGTAATTTGACAAGCCTTCAGACACCACTTCATTTATTTCTTCCGCTTTGACAGACTTGCCATACATTTTTTTGATCAATCCTATCGGCACCATTCCGGGACGAAAACCGGGCATATTCGCTCTTTTGCGGTAATCACGAAGCGATTTTTCTACTTTTTCTTCATAATCAGCTTTTTCGATGCTGATGGTAATGACGGAATTGTTTTGATCAATGTCTTTTCTTGAGATATTCATATCTGTTTTTTTACGATTTACGATTGGTGTACTTACAATCGCGGACTTCAAATTCTTAAATATTTTGGGGTGCAAAGTTACTAATTTTCACGGAATAATTTAGCGTTTGCAATCGTTTTATTTTAAATGAATCTTCGTTCGTTGAAATTTTCTTCTAAAGGATAGATTATGTGATTATTTTGACTGAGAATTTCGTTTTTATTGCTTACTTTTGTAGAAAACTTAGTAGAAAATTACCTTATGAAACAGTTTATTTTTTCACTTTTTGTGTCGATTCTCAGCCTTTCGGCAATGGGACAAGGAATCAATTTTGAAGAAAACCACGATTTAAATGTTGCGCTTGACAAGGCTAAGGCGGCAGACAGACTCGTATTTATAGATGCTTACGCGGTTTGGTGCGGTCCATGTAAAATGATGGCTCGGGATATCTTCCCGCAAAAAGAAGTGGGGGAGTACTATAACGCGCGTTTCGTAAACTTAAAATTAGATATGGAAGCTCCTGAAAACATAGAAATAGCTAAGAAGTACGGAGTAGCCGCTTATCCGACCTATTTGTTCCTGAACGCGGACGGCGAGTTGGTGCACAAAGGATTAGGCGGGATGTCTGCGAATAAATTTATCGAATTGGGCAAACAGGCTTATGACGACGAAAACAACTTTATGGCGATTTCCCGTAAGCTAAAAAGCGGAGACATGAGTTACAATACGGTACGTCGATACCTTGAACAAAATCCGTACGATACCAATAACGGCGAGTTGGTCGATACGTATTTCCAAAAGTTACAAGACTACGAAATCTACCGAATGGAAAATTGGGAACTGTTTCGAGACTTTGTAAGCGATATCGACTCGTATTCATTTCAATATTTCTTGAAGAACAGGGGTCAGATCGGTCGATACATAGGAATCGAGAAAGTTTATAAAAAGATTACCGATGCCATGGCTGAAACTTACTACAACGACCCAAACACGGAAGATAAGCTGAAAAGCATCGACCCGACGCTATTTGTTGAAGCCAAAAACAAGGTAAATCTATCCAAAGCGTATGGGAAATTTCGCAAAGACAAAGAAGACAAAACGAGTTGGGATGAGCTAACTAACGCGTTAAATACTTATTTGTCGAATAAAAACGACCCGATGGAACTGAATAATTTTGCTTGGATGGTTTACGAAAACTATAAAAAATTTGATGATAAAAGTGCTTTGAAGGATGCGCTCGGATGGGCTAAGATGGCTCACGAAGCTGCTCCCGACAAAGACTTTATCGCAGACACTTATGCGCACCTACTCTACGAAAATGGCAATACGAAAGATGCGATTGCGATGGAAACCAAAGCATTGGATTTGGCAAAACAAGCCGGAGACTTGGATCGAGAAGAAGAATACGCAAAAGCGATTGAAAAATTTAGGAAATAATGAGAAAAAACAACCATGGATGTTGCCATTCTTTTTTGCTTTTTACCGCTAATGCCATAGTTTATTAAGTTTAACTCATACATACATTTATGTCAACAAAACCTTTCATGTATCAGGAGCCCTTTCCACTTGAGAAAGATAAAACCGCCTACTATTTATTAACCAAAGATTACGTAAGCACAGAGAAATTTGGAGACCAAGAAATTCTAAAAGTGGAACCGGAGGGACTGACCGCATTGGCGCGTACTGCTATGCGGGACTGCAATTTTTTGTTACGCCCCGAACACCAAAAACAAGTAGCCGAAATTTTAGCAGATCCTGAAGCGAGTGACAACGATAAGTTTGTAGCAATTACCATGTTGCGAAACGCAGAAATTGCCGCCAAAGGGGTACTTCCTTTCTGTCAGGATACCGGTACGGCGACCGTGTATGCAAAAAAAGGAAATAATGTCTGGACAGACGGCAATGACGAAGAAGCACTCTCAAAAGGAATTTACGAGACCTATACGACGGAGAATCTGCGTTATTCGCAAAATGCGCCGGTAAATATGTACGACGAAGTCAATACCGGTACCAATCTTCCGGCCCAAATCGATCTCGTTGCCGGTCACGGAGACGAATATAAATTTCATTTTATTGCCAAAGGTGGTGGTTCCGCTAATAAATCTTATCTGTTTCAAGAAACAAAAGCTTTGCTCAATCCGGTGTCTCTGGAAAAGTTTTTGGCTGAAAAAATGAAGACACTCGGCACGGCGGCTTGTCCACCCTATCACATCGCTTTCGTGATTGGCGGAACGTCAGCCGACGCTACGATGAAGACCGTGAAACTCGCTTCCACAAAATATTACGATGAACTTCCGACAACCGGAAATGAACTCGGACGATCTTTTCGTGATGTGAAATTAGAAGAGAAAGTACTCAAAGCTGCTCAAGATATCGGATTTGGCGCTCAATTTGGCGGGAAATATTACGCGCATGATATTCGTATTATCCGCATGTCGCGTCATGGCGCTTCATGTTTCGTAGGAATGGCGGTTTCGTGTTCCGCGGATCGCAATATAAAAGGAAAGATTAATAAGGATGGAATTTGGGTAGAAAAACTCGAAGACAATCCCGGACAATATATCCCCGAAGAATACCGTCAACAAGGCGAAGGAACGGCTGTAAAAATAGACTTAAATCGCCCCATGTCTGAAATTCTGAAAACGCTTTCGCGGTATCCGGTTTCTACCCGGTTGTCTTTGACCGGAACGATTATCGTAGGACGCGATATTGCGCACGCCAAACTGAAAGAAAGAATTGATGCGGGTCAAGGACTGCCCCAATATGTCAAAGACCATCCGATTTACTATGCCGGACCGGCAAAAACTCCAAAAGGGATGCCTTCCGGGTCATTTGGTCCCACTACCGCGGGACGTATGGATTCGTATGTGGATTTATTCCAGTCGCACGGTGGAAGCATGGTCATGATAGCGAAAGGCAACCGCAGTCAGCAAGTAACCGATGCGTGTAAGAAGTACGGTGGATTTTATCTGGGATCAATAGGCGGACCGGCGGCTATCTTAGCGCAGGACAGCATCAAAAACGTTGAAGTACTTGAATATCCAGAACTGGGAATGGAGGCGATTTGGAAGATTGATGTGGTCGATTTTCCCGCGTTTATTCTTGTTGACGACAAAGGAAACGACTTTTTTCAACAGATAAAAAATCCGTTGAACTGCTGAGGAAATCGGATGTGTGCTACTCCCGCATAATCCATAGTGCTACTATAGACATATGTTGTTTCGGTCTGAAGACCAACCCGTCTTCTTCCGGAGTACGGAATTTATACATTCTACTCATACAGTATTTTTTCATAAAGATACTTATTGTTGCTTTATTAACCCGACGGTTATCATTTGATATTTCTAGCGGCGTATTGAATATCTTTGTGTTTGAAATATTTTCTAACTCTATCAGGATTACGAAGTAACATAATTTATATGTGAGAGAAGATTATACTTTAACTGCTCTTATGTCTTAGGGGACTTTTTTTGAGAAAGTCCTTGTTTTACATCGCAGTTCAGATACTCATCCGGGTTTCTTTCGGGCGAATACGATGGCAGAAAAAATAGTTCTATTTTATCTT